>CAJOMZ010000106.1 GCA_905236645.1 uncultured Bacteroidales bacterium | reverse complement strand
CTCATTGTTTGCTGCATCCCAGCGTTGGGTTCCACAATTGTTTCTTTCTGGCAGCCTACTGCCATCAGGCTGAGCACTGCGAAAAAGTGCCATTGTTTTCAGTTGTTTTTTCATAAGCGATACTATTTTTTTTGCTTTAACACGTAGTTCTCTAACTTTGCTTCTAATAATTAAATAGCCCTGTTGGGAATTTATAATATGAAATATATATATGGTTTTTTCTGTAGGGTTAAAATAAACCAGCCAACAACCGTCGTCATTGAATGGTATTCGATTTTCTGGATGTCCTATTTCACAATAATAATTATTTAATAAATAACGACCATCATTAACAGCATCTCTCATTTGCTTAATCACACTTTCTTGACAGTTCATTTCTCTAAGCAGTGCTTCCCAGCTGGCTGAATCTTTGGCGGTGAGGGTGGTGACGTCGACGGTGGTGCTGTCGTCGACGCGGAAATCCTTGAAGAACTCCACCCTGACATCATCACGATCGCAGTAACGGCGATAGACTTCGCCCACCTCGCCAGAGGGGAAGATGCGGCCCGAATTGTGTAGCACGTATACGGTGAGCAACGCCAGACAGAAAGCGATGATGTAATATGGCCAGTTGCGTTTCATTGGTTAAGGAAATTGTGTAGATTCTGAACAGAGATATTGACATCGCAGGGCTGGCTGGAGTAGTGCGATGTGTAGTCGGGCTGAGCGAAAAGCGTGTCGCTGACTAAGAAGACTACGGCAAAGATGGCAACACACCCGACAATACGCTTGCCCATTCCGATACGTTTTGTGCGCCTGCCGACAGAGGATCCATACCATTCATCGTAGTCACGAAGCAACACTGAATCGTATGCTCCAGCCTGTTCGGTGACATCAAGAAGGGTGTCGATGCTGTCAATAAGTTGCTTTAATGTTGGTTGTTTCTGCATTTTTATGAAATATGATGGTTAAAAGGTTTATATGATTTTATTGATATCAGGGTTGCAGGGGGTTATGGGTTGTCACTGGTGCCGTAGAGTGCTTTGGAGAGCTTTTTCCTCAAAACATCAATACGCTTGCGCATCGCACTTGGGGTGATGCCGAATGCGTCGGCCAGCTCGTTCACCGAGTAGCCACTGATGAGATTGTGAGCCAGCCACTGCTCTTCGAGTGTCAGCGATGTCCTTATCACTTCGTATATCTCTCCGGTGCCGTCCATCGTGACCGAAATATCGGGCAGGCCACCGTTGAGGTCGGAGAAGGTTGTGCGGCGACGGCGCAGCGAGTTGGCAATCACCTGTTTTGTCAACGACACAACCCACCTCTTCTGCACGTGTTCGGAGGCAGTGCGCGGAAAGGAGTCGATACGGCTCAGCAGGGCCACATTGACATCCTGTATCATCTCACGGCACAACACGTTGTCGTTGTGAAGATACTTGAAGCATATACCCCTGATGGTGTCCTTGTATTTCTCCAACACCGCCAGGTATAAGTCTCGGCCT
Source organism: uncultured Bacteroidales bacterium (assembly GCA_905236645.1). GTDB lineage: Bacteria > Bacteroidota > Bacteroidia > Bacteroidales > P3 > Colimorpha. The sequence goes on along the minus strand of CAJOMZ010000106.1, from coordinate 4,131 downwards.
CTATTTTTATCGTCCGTTGTCATTATGGCGCAGTATGCCCTATTATATATATATTCTCAACAAAACGCGAAAAGTGGAAAATGGACCCCGTTTTTTAACATTTTTCTTAAAAAAAAAGGGCAAAAAGGTGTTTTTTCACACCATTTTGCCCTTGGTTGCCTGCCTGCGCAGGTCGGCCTACTTGAAGGCGTTTTCGCTGAGGCCTTTGCCCGACAGGGCAAGGTCTTTCATATACGACGGCACGTCGTGGCCGAGATACTTCTCAACGTAAAGCTTTGCCAGATACTGTCCCAGCATAAAGCCGTGGCCGCGCAAGCCGGTGAGCAGACCCACCTCGGGGTCGACGATATAGCGCGGCTCGGTGTAGCGGCCGGCCCACACTGCGTGGAAGCCCACCTCGCGCAGATTGGGTATCCATTCAGCAAAGACTTCGCTGACTATCTCAAGGAACTCCTTGCTGTTATACTTGATGTTCTGGCGTGTCTCGTAGGCGTCGGTGTCGGGGCTGGCGCAGCCGATAATCTGGCCCGTGTGGGCGAACTGCTGGCCATAGACGGCGCTGAAGCCCTTGTAGTGGCGGCGGTCGATAATCATATCAAGAGCATCGCCACCAACGCCCATCAGCGGCAGACGGCGCGTAATGAAGGCCTGGTGCTTGACGGGATAGAGGCCAGTGTCGATGCCCAGCATATCGGTGAAGCGCTCGGCGCCCCAGCCCATCGAGTTGACGAAATGCTCGCAGCTATACTCGATATACTTGCCCTCGTGGTTGCGCACCAGCGCCAGCGTGCGGCTGCCGTTGCGCTGCACGTGGAGCAGCTCGCAGTCCTCATAGAACCGGCCTCCGAGCGACTTGCCGATGCCGCGTATATAGTCAATCACGCGGCCCGGCGTGGCCTGCCAGCAGTCGCGCGTCATCAGGGCGTGGCTGTAGGTGGTCTTCGTGTCGTCCCACAGGGGCGAAATCTCTTTCTTGAAGTCCTTGCGGTCAACCATATAGGCATCGCTCCAGGCGCGCGAGGCATCGAGCGAGCGATAGGTCGCGTCGTCGTGCACCAGGTTGACATAGCGCGTGGGCTTGAAGTTGATATTGTGCACCTTCTGGATGGACATAAATATCTCGCGGTTGTGCATTGCAATGTCGGCGATGTCGGGGTTGGAGAAGGCCGGACGGCCGCCGCCGATGTTGCGCCACGAGGCTCCGCGGCTCCAGTTGATGAGCACGGGCTTCATCCCCGCCTCGGAGAAGTAGCGGAACAATCCGCTGCCGGCAATGCCGCCTCCGGCAATGAGCACGCGCACCTCCTCGCGGCTGACGTTGTTGCCCTTCGGGAAAACGAATACCTCTTTGGTGCCTTCGGTGTATACATCGCCCAGCGTGACGGGGGCCGACAGCGGCGCGCGCGGCGTGGCGTCGCCGGTCACCTCTATGCCGTGGGCACGCAGCACCTGGCGGGCACGGGGTATGCAGCGCTTGCCGCGGCAGGGACCCATACCCATACGGGTGATGTGCTTAAGCTCGTCGACCGATATATACTTGCGGTCGCCGATGACGGCCAGCAGCTCGTCGAGCTTCACGTCCTCGCAGTGGCAGACGTAAGTCTCCGACTCAACGCCATCACACAACGGCTTCATCTGCAGCGGCTCGGGATAACGTTCCTTTGCGATGAACCCCTTGACGTCAGTCAAGCTCTCCGGTCTCCGTCCTTCGGTCTCCGTCACCTTGACGCGCGCCACATTGGTCTTGTTGGGCTTGCGCAGAATCTTCTCTATCACACCCTCGCCAATCCTGGCTCCGTTGTTGTCGACCAGATAGACCTCACTGCCCTCCTCTATCTCGTACTCGATAGGCAGGAAGCACCAGCCTTTCTCGACATTGTAGCCGAATATGGCCAGGCCCGGGCACTGGTAGACGCACTCCATACAGCCGATGCACTTGTCGTAGTCCACCACCGGCGTCGACGACGTGGAGGCCTTGCTGATGGCCCCCTGCGGACAGCTGAACGAGCAGGGATTGCAGGCAAAACCATAGAGGCAGTCCATCTGCACGAAGGGTCTGAGCTTCATACGCTCGGGGCCCGGCAGATTGGGCTTATCGAGCAGCCGCACGGGATGCTGCTGCGAATCGATATACTGACGCGACACCTCAAGATACTCGTCGTAGTTGAAGCGTATGCCCATATTCTGCGCCACCTCGTAGGCCACTTGGCGACCGCGCAGCACGGCGCTGGTTCCCTCGCCGATGCGGATGGCGTCGCCCGCCCCGTAGGTGTTGACGCCGAAAACGTCTTTCCCCTTGGTCAGCAGCTGGCTGTCGGGCACAAGGCCGGTGCAGATATTGATAATGTCTATGCCTTCAACGACCTGCTCCGTGCCGGCCACAGGCTTGAAATTCTCGCATCTGGCGATGACGGCGCCCGTAATGCCCGTGCGGTCGGCGTTGGGAATGGCGCGCACCAGCGTATAGCCCGTCATAATGGGTATGCCTAAGCGACGCACACGGTTGGCCTGGACCGGAAATCCGCCCTCGCGCGGCATAGCCTCGATGATGGCACGGATGTTGGCCCCGGCCTGCATCCCCTGGTAGGAGGTCAGGTAGCCGATGTTGCCGGCACCCACGGTCAACACGTTCTTGCCCAGCAGCGTATGCTCCTGGTTCATCATCTTCTGGAACACGGCGGCGGTGTACACGCCCGGCACGTCGTCGTTCTCGAATGCTGGCATAAAGGGCACCGCGCCCGTGGCCACCACCAGATGGTCGGCGTCGACATAGGCCACCTCCTGCGTCTCTGTGTTCTTTATGGCAATGCGGCGACCCTCAAGCAGGTCCCACACGGTGCTGTTCAGAAGTATACCATCAAGCGCGTCGGCCTCTTTGCCCTCCGCGGCCACGCCGCCGGCAAGGGTGCGCGCAATGTCGAAACCACGCATCCCGCCATACTTCTTCTCCTTCTCGAAGAAGAAAAACTGGTGGGTCTGCATATTGAACTGGCCGCCGACGCGGGCGTTGTTGTCTATCACCAGATTGTCGATGCCAAAGGCATTGAGCTGCTCGCGGCAGGCCAGGCCCGCGGGACCGGCGCCGATGATGGCCACCGTGGTTTTGTATACACGCAGCGCCTCGGCATCGCGCTGGCGCGTCGGCGGGTTGAAGGTCACACCCGGCAGGTCCACGTCGTGCGAGATGCTGCGCACCTCCCTGACACCGTCGACAGGCGTGATGCAGATGCGGCGCACCTGGCCGTCGACGAGCATCTCGCAGGCACCGCATTTGCCGATGCCGCACTCGAGCGAACGGTTGCGCCCGGCAAGCGAGTGGCTGTGCACGGGGTAGCCCGCCTCGTGGAGCGCCTTGGCGATGGTGTAGCCTTTGCGGCCTTGCACTTTCTTTCCTTCGTACAGGAATTCGACCACCCCATTGTCGGGGATGTCTAGGATGGGGTGAGTGGTGATACGATACATGGTATAATGTTTTGTGGATTAATAGCTTATCGGTGATGTACCCAATCTGAACACCACCGCAAAGTTAATGACATTTTCAGACAAATGCAAATTTTTTTTTCGCCACGCGGCAGAAAAAAAGCACCCCACACGCCGTACCTAACAGCCAATGGCACAGGGAACAGCAAGCACCATCTCTTACTCAACTCCTTTACATCCCATAGGCAAAAAAGGCAATCGCAACACAATAAAAGGCAACCGGCAGCGTTAAGGTGGAACAGGAGCGGAATGCAAACCGGGAACATGCAGGATACACACCGGGAGCAAGCAGCAAACAAACATGACAGAAACAATAAACCAATAAAACACAACACACTATGGCATTGATGGCTGAAGGATACATGGGCGGTTTCGTCGGCAAGCTGGGGCCCGCCATCGGATACCGCTGGCGCGGCAAGTGGTGCCTGCGGTCGTTGCCGCTGACGGTGCGCAACCCGCGCACCGAGGCGCAGCAGGCGCACCGCATGCTGTTCCGCGACATGGTGCGGCTGGCGGGGCGTATGCGCGAGGCGGCAAGCATCGGGCTGCGCGAGGCGGCGGCGCAAGGCGGGATGACGGAGTGCAACCTGTTCGTGCGGATGAACAAAGGGCAGTTCACAGCCGACGGCGTGGACTACAACACCATGACCG
>CAJOMZ010000105.1:2906-8614 GCA_905236645.1 uncultured Bacteroidales bacterium | reverse complement strand
GTGGATACCTTGCATCTGACTATCTATAATCCAGTCCATACAGCGACAACCGAAGTGGCTTGCGAGACTTACACTTGGAACGGCACGACATATACAACCGGTGGTAATTACACCTATAGCCACGCGGATAACAACGGCTGTACGCAGGTTGACACCTTGTATCTGACCATCGACAGTCCTGTGGCTATAGAAATATATGATACTGTTTGTGACAGCTACAACTGGAATGGTACGGATTACACCGTTTCCGGCGAATATGTTCGGACATTACCGTCTACAGTCCCGGGAGGCTGCGACACTACCGTGACACTGCATCTGATTGTCAATTATAGTGTTGTGGTGTATGATTCTATAACGATTGCTTCGACGGAACTGCCATACAACTATCTCGGCAATACTATTGAGGCAGAAGGCGACTATACTTTCACAGGTGTGACGACGGAGGGATGCGACAGCACGATGAATCTTAATGTCACAGTAAATCAGGTGGGCATTGGTAATGTGGTTGACGGCACGGATGTACGCGTCTATCCTAACCCAACTGACGGCGTGGTCACTGTCGAGGGCAGGGGAGTGGAGTGCGTTGAGGTTATGGATATCTCGGGACGTGTTCTTATAGACCGGAAGTGTAAGGGCTCAACGGACTGCCGCATAGACATCTCTATGTTCCGGCAAGGCGCATACCTGCTGCGCGTAACTACTGTCGAAGGCGTTTCAATACGAAAGGTAGTGAAGCAATAGCGTTGCAACTGAAAAAAATATTTTAAAAAATCCCGGAGAAATTCGGGATTTTTTGTATTTTTGTAGTTCAATAGTTTGGGCATAGAATTGTCCAAGGCTTTGTGTATGAATATTGTATAATGTAAAAAGTCGTATCAGATGAAGAAGATATTACTCCTTGTGGCTATGGCCGTGTTGATGCAGATACCGGCAAAGGCTCAGTTTGTACATTACGGCGCACGTATCGCCAACGGCCCCTCTTATGTGGCTGACGACCTGCTGACGCATACCCCGATCTTCGGTTTTAATATCGGTGGCTATGTGGATTATATGTTTACCGAATGGAAGAACCCCTGGTCGGAAAACATCTACCTGCAGTTCGGCTTGAACATCATACGCCGTGGTACCAACTTCCAGCAGGTATTTGTCAATATGTCGTCTATCAGACAAGGCTTCTTCCATAACTGGTATGCGCAAATCCCTGTAATCGCCGGCTTCAAGTATGAGATACCGCAGTTGCCTGCAGGCAATTATGTCAATTTCTTTTTAGGCCCGACGTTCAATGTTGGTCTTTGGGGCAGACTGTGGGACCGTCAGGTGACACCCGGTATGCCACAGAGCTCCAACAACTATGACACTTTCATTACCGGCGACAAAGACGACCGTGCCTCTTATCAGCACCTGCGCCGCCTCGATGCAGGCCTCATTCTGGGCGTAGGCTATCAGTGGCGCAACTTCACCTTCGATATCTATATGGACCACGGCTTTGTGGCTTTGATGAAGAAAGACGATGTGCTGGCTCCGTTCGACCAGACGCAGAACAATCAGAATGATCAGAACAACACAGGCTCTACGACTACGCAGAACAACACGAAGCCGAAGGACCGTAACGCCTACACCGGCACCAACAACGCCTTTATGATTGCCGTCGGCTATCAGCTGCCGATACACAGATAATAGTCTTATTATAAGAAAAAGCAACAGGGCATTCGCGAGAATCGTGAATGCCCTGTTTTGTTGGATTTTTGCTCTTATTTGGCTTCCTTTACTTTTGCGTATTCCTCGTTCAGGGCGTTTACTATCTCGTCGGTGATGTCCATCCCCTCGTTGCCGTAGAGGATGGGGCTGCTGCTGAACGATTTGGCAAGAATCAGGTCGAACTGCTGGTTCTGTGCGTTGTAGTCGCGGATGAAGTTGTATATGGCATTGGTCATCTTCTCGCTTTCAGTCAAAGTCTTTTCGGCCACCTGCTGTGAAAGCTCAGCCTCCAGACTTTGCAGACGCTGCATACGACTGGTCAACTCTTTCTCTTTGGCCTGCTGCTGGCTGAGGGTCATATTCTCTCCGCCGCCTTTGATGTAGGCATCGTAGTCTTTCTGGAATTGTGTCATCTGCTGTTTGTAGCTGTTTTCCTTGGCAGTGCGGAAGTCCTTGAGCTGCTTGTCCAGGTCGAGTGCATACTGGTATTTTGTCAACAGGCTGTCGGTGTTGATGTATGCAATCTTCAGTCCGTTCTCGCTTACGGCCACAGGAGCCTTTGCATCGGCGTTGGCCAGACTTTTGCCGCCTTTGGCACCGATACCGGTGAAGTGGAAAATATAGAGCAGAATGAGGCCCACCAGCAGTATGCAGTTGACTATGGGCAGGCATTTGCACTTGCATTTCTTTTCTTCTTTGCATTCGCATACAGGTTCGGGGCTTGCAGCTGTGGGTTGGGCTTCGGCCGATGCGTTTACTGTCTCGTTTGCCTCAAAGGGGAGGGCGTTTTCATCTAATTTGTTTTCTTCCATTTTCTTTATTATTTCAATTTTGTTTAATTATCAGTTCTCCACTTCTCCGATTGTGTCGATGGCGCGCTGTACGCGGCGGATGGTCTCGTCCTTGCCAAGCATCATCACCAGCGTCAGCATATCGGGACCCACGGTCTTGCCGACCACGGCAAGGCGCAGCGAGTTCATCACCTGTCCCATATTCAAGCCGTTGCCTACGATATAGTCGTCGAGCAAGGCCTTGTGTATTGCGTTGTACTCGAATGGCACAGTGTCAAGAATCTCTATAACCTTTGCCATATGGATTGTCATACCTGCTTTCCAGCGCTTCTTGATGGCGGCAGGGTCGTATTCTGTCGGTGCAACAAAGAAATAGCTGGTGGTGTCCCACATCTCGCTGATGAAGCTGATTCGCTCCTTCATCATTCCGCACACCTTGACCACGTATCCGCGTTCAGCCTTGACTCCGTGCTCGTCGAGGATGGGCTGGAACATATCGGCCACCTCCTCGTCGCTGTGCATTTGCATATACTCGTGGTTGAACCATTTGGCTTTCTCGACGTTGAACTTGGCTCCGCTCTTGCTGATGTGGCTTATGTTGAACAGCTTGACAAGCTCATCCATCGACAGGATTTCCTGCTCAGTGCCTGGGTTCCAACCCAGAAGGGCAAGGATGTTCACCACTGCCTCGGGGAAGTAGCCGCGTTCGCGGTATCCGCTGCTCAGCTCGCCGCTCTTGGGGTCGTGCCAGTCGAGCGGGAAGACAGGGAACCCGAGGCGGTCGCCGTCGCGTTTGCTCAGTTTGCCGTTGCCTTCAGGCTTCAGCAGCAGAGGCAGATGGGCAAACTTCGGCATCGTTTCCTCCCATCCGAAAGCCTTGTACAGCATCACGTGGAGTGGGGCAGAGGGCAGCCACTCCTCGCCGCGTATCACGTGGCTTATCTCCATCGTGTGGTCATCCACGATGTTAGCCAAGTGGTAGGTCGGCATTCCGTCGCTCTTGAAGAGCACTTTGTCGTCCAGCAGGTTGCTGTTCATTGTCACGTCGCCGCGAATAAGGTCGTGGACCGTAATCTCGGTGTCGGCAGGGAACTTGAAGCGCACCACGTAGGGCTCGCCGCTCTCTATCCGGCGTTTCACCTCGTCTGCGCTCAGGCTCAGGCTGTTCTGCATCTGCGCCCGGGTGTTGCAGTCATACTGGAAGGTCCTTTTCTGCGCCTCGTATTCCTTGCGTTTGGCTTCCAGTTCCTCGGGTTTGTCGAAGGCATAGTAGGCCCAGCCGCCTTCAATCAGCTGGTCTGCATACTGCTTGTACATCGGTTTGCGGTCGCTCTGGCGGTAGGGGCCGAAAGGACCTCCGATGTGTACTCCTTCGTCGAACTTGATGCCAAGCCAGGTCAAGGCTTCGATGATATAGTCTTCGGCGCCGGGCACAAAACGTGTCTGGTCGGTGTCTTCTATGCGCAAAATCATTTTTCCGCCATTCTGCTTGGCGAACAGATAGTTGTAAAGGGCGGTACGCACACCGCCAATGTGTAATGGCCCCGTCGGGCTCGGTGCAAATCTGACTCTTACTTCTTGTGACATTTGCTTTGTTATTATAATGCTTGTACCTACAACGTGTAATGTTTTATAATATTGTGGATACCGATAATTATTTGTTCTTCTGTTCCCTTACCCAGCGAAGGAAGTCCCACAGGGTCTCGTCGTCCTCTTTGCCTCGGCTCTTTGGCTTGGTTTTGAGGTCGATGCTCCCGTATTTTGCCATTCGTGCCTCCACCACCGACGTCTGACGCTTGAAGTAGGGTGTCGCGTGCCCGGGATTGCGCTTCAGCGGCGATGGCAGCGCGACGGCCAATTGCGCCGCCTCGTGCCGTGTCAGCTTGCTTGCCGGGTGGCCGAAATAATGCTGCGCCGCCGCCTCGCATCCGTAAATGCCGTCGCCAAACTCTATAATGTTGAGATACACCTCCATAATGCGCTCTTTGCCCCACAGCTTCTCTATGGCTATGGTGTAGCCGGCTTCAAAAGCCTTGCGCAGGTAGCTGCGTCGATGCGGCAGGAAGGCGTTTTTGGCGGTCTGCATCGATATTGTGCTGCCGCCGCGGATGCGGCGGCCTCGCTGGTTCTCAAGATAGGTCTGCTTAAGCTGCCCTACGTCAAACCCTTTGTGGCGCATAAACCTGCCGTCTTCCGAGGCAATGACGGCGGTGACCAGATTGGGCGAAATATCTTCTATCTTGACATAGTCGCGTTCAAAGTTGACCTCGCGCTCCTTGTCGGTCAGCTGCTGGAAGAAACGCTGCACCATCAGGGGCGTCAACGGAGGGTTGACCCATTTGTACACAACAGGCATCAGCAGGGCCAAGCCAATCAGCGAAAGCAGTGTTATCCACACCACCCGCCACGCACGTCTCAGCACTGAACGCGTCCGCGGCACCTCTTGCTCCTGGTAATCAACAGGGCTGGATTTGACTTCGGTTTCCGACATCTGTGGTTGTTGCTTCTGTCAATTGTCTTGCATCTTCAGCTTTGAAAACACCTTACGGCCTCTCAGGTGATAGTCGACAAGGATGGCGCGTCGGTACACGCAGTCAACCTCTTTGGGACCGATGGCTTCACGCTTCAGATTAAGCGCGGGTTTCCATTTGCGGAACTCGCTGTGCGCCTTGAAAACGGCCTTGCATTCGGCCATATTGCCCTTGAGCAGGAACGACAATGCCGCAACCCAGTCAAGGACAAAGCGCAGGCAAATCACACGGTGCTGCCGCTTCCGGGGCAGATTCTTGTAGAGCATTGCCAGGTTGTTGCGGAAGTTTAACAGGGTTTTCATCGGCGAACTCTTGGGCAGCGTGCCGCCGCCCACGTGATATACCTGCGAGTCGCTGGTGGCTATGACCTTGTAGCCGCGCATCTTCGTGCGCCAGCAGAAGTCGATTTCCTCCATATGCGCAAAGAAATCGCCGTCCAGCCCGCCCAGCTCCTTCCACGTCGAAGCCCTGACAAACATAGCGGCACCCGAGGCCCAGAAGACCTCTCGCGTGCCGTCGTACTGCCCCTCGTCGCGCTCCAAGGTGCCGAATATGCGTCCTCTGCAGAACGGGTAGCCCAGTTTGTCGATAAAGCCGCCGCTGCCGCCGGCATACTCAAAGCGGCTGCGGTCGTCGAACATCAGCAGTTTGGGCTGTGCAATGGCAACGGCGGGGTCGGCGTCCATCA
>CAJOMZ010000105.1:0-2884 GCA_905236645.1 uncultured Bacteroidales bacterium | reverse complement strand
TCTTCCACCTCAACGTCGTCGTTCAGCAGCACATAGTATTCCGCATCTATCTGCGCCAGGGCGCGGTTGTAGCCCTCGGCGAAACCGTAGTTGCGGTCCATCAGTATCAGACGCAGCGAGGGATAGTTCTTCTTCAGGAATTCTATGCTGTCGTCGGTCGAACCGTTGTCGGCTATAATCACTTCTGCCTCGCCCGATGTGTTGGCCACCACCGACGGCAGAAAGCGCTCCAGCATCCGCCGCCCGTTCCAGTTCAATATAACTACTGCTGTCTTCAATCCTTTAATTCTTAATTATTGATTCTTGATTATCTTGATGCTCCCGTCCTTCATTATGCGTCCGTTGCGTGTCAGCTTCCAGCGGCGGTGGCTCCACAGCCAGTACTGGGGCTGCCGCCTTATCTGGGCCTCCAAGCGTTTGGCGTAGGCTTCCGTGATTGCGCCTTCCGGCATACTCTCAGGACTGTCGGTCAGCAGCTCGAAGTGCACGCTGTAGTGCCCGCGGCGCTCTTTGGTGACTTCGTATATGAAGACGGGCATATTGTATTTCCTTGCAAAGTGCTCTGCGCCGAACAGGAAGGCGCTGTCCTGCCCCATAAAGCGCGTCCAGTAGCTGCGGTGGGGGTTGCTCGGCGACTGGTCGCTGAGCATCATATAAGCCACCGGCACCTTCCAGCGGTCGTAGTAGGCCATCGTCTGCCTCACGTCGGTCTGGTCCACAATCTCGGTGCCGTAGCGGTCGCGACGGCTTGTGATGAACTTGCCGAAGCCTTTGTTGTCGAGGGGCTTGCCTACGCCTATGGCGTGATGGCTGATGCGGCTGTCGAGCGAGGTGATCATATACTCCCAGTTGTTGTAGTGCGACGACATCAGCACTATGCTGCGGTTCTGCCTGTAGTAGGGCTCCAGCACCTCTTCGTTGTCGAAACGGTAGTGCCTGCCGACGCTCTTCAGCGGTGCCCGCAGGTTGTAGATGCCCTCGGCAAGCAGGTCGCACAGGTGGCGATAATATTGACGCTCAATCTTGCGCCTCTCCTTGGGCGACTTGTCGGGGAAGCAGCGCTCCAGGTTGCCGCGCACCACCTTCAACCGATAGCGCGCCACATAGTAAACCACGGGCCACAGCAGCGTGGCGAACAGGTAGTGCACGCACAGCGGCAGGTATGCAACCGGTAGCAGAAAACTATACATTTGTACCTGGGCTTCCCTTTGACTTTCCTGGCTCTTCAATCCGTCAATATCCTCTCTCGAACTGGTCGCCCACTTCGCCCTGCATATTCTCCTCCAGTTGCTGTCCGCTCAGGCGGCGTTCCCACATTGCTTCGCGCACCTCGCCACGGGCGTTCGAGTGGAGCAGTTTGTAGAAGCCCGAGCGGAACTCGTCCCAGAAGATGAAGCAGCGGTTGGCGTCGTCGCCCGGCAGGTTGTTGTAGCGCCACAGCTGGTAAGGCAGATAATAGACATGCCCCTGCGACGTGCCTGTATAGCCGTCGCTGCGGTTGACGGGGTTGTCGCCCTGATTCATGGTGTTGAAAGGCTGCTCGTTGTGGCTGCCGAGGCGGTTGGCGGAGACGTAGTTCTTCTCGTCGCGCACAAAGTCGGGCGGCCCGTACTGCAGGTAGACACGCCCACGGTCGGTGTGGATACCCGGTGTGCGCGGATAGGAGAAATGCTCCTGCACATAGTCGATGCGCTCCTTGTATTTGAGCCATTCACCCTCGGGGTTGAGGGCGTCGCGGCGCGTCCAGAAGTTGTAGAGGAAAGCCTGCTTCTCGCCGAGGGTGGAATAGCGTATCAACTCGTTGGCCATAGCCTTCTCCTCCTCGCTGGCCACGGTATAGAGAGCGTCGAGGTAGATGTTCATCAGGCTCTCGTCGGTGATGCGTCCGGCAAAGGTGAGGGCGTAGTCGTTCATCGCACGGCCCTTGACACCGGGGTTGGAACGGTAGAAAGGCACGCGGCCCACGAGCATCGTCTCGCCGTCGCGGTTGCGCACCTCGACGACAAGGTTGTAGCTGCCCGAAGGCAGTTCCGCGATGTCGAGCGTGCCATAGACGGGCACCGTCGTGGCACTGTTGCGCCGCGCCACGCTCTGCTGCGTGTCGTAGCGGCGCGCCGTCTGGCGCTCCTCGACGAAGGCGACCACCATGAAAGGCTTGCTGCCAAGCTCGCGGTCTATGTTGTAGACCTCGTAGTAGTAGTTGATATGGTCTATCTGCTCGGGGAAGAAATCGCTGACGTAGGGCTCCATGTCGTAGCCGTTGCGCGAGAGGATGTTCTCGGTCGTGGTGGGTGTGGCCTCGGACATGAGCTGCACGCTCGACAGCGCGGCGTGGCGCCGGTCGTAGAGGATGGCCACCCGCTCGTTGACCACTGCCGGCGCGGCATCGCTGCCCTTGTCGCGCAGGGTGAGTTCAAGGTCGTAGATACCGTTGCCCAGGCGGAAACGCTGCACGTCGATGAAGCTGAAGTCCATATCGTCGAGCCGCGGCACCGTGGGGCTCTGCAAGTCGTACTTCTTCACGTAGCAGACAGAGTCGCCCTGCCGCGCCACTATGGTCACCTCGACCGTGGCACCATAGACACCCGGCGAGAGCTGCTTGAACTGCATCGTCCACGCATCGAACTGCAGATAGGTCTCGACATACGGCTTGTCGCTGGCCGCATCGTAGAACGTGGAGTAGGCGAACACCGCCTGCATCTGTGCGCCAAGGGGCAGCATGGCGGCCATCGTCATCAGGGCAAAAAACATCTTCTTCATAGCATGCAACTGATAAAAATAACAATAGGTGGGTTCTATTTATTCACTTTTTTGGTCATCCAAACAGACAGAACCCTTTTACCTGCCAGACAACCATTGTTTAACCATTGGTTTACGAGTGCAA
>CAJOMZ010000104.1:2722-9878 GCA_905236645.1 uncultured Bacteroidales bacterium | reverse complement strand
CGAATATGCAATATCTCTTGAAAACGATTGCATAGTTTGCAGCAGATATTTTCAGAAGCTGCTCAAAAACAACGGCATACTGCCACTGAAAGACTTGGCCGACTACAAGCAAATCGCCGTCATAGGCCCCAACGCCGCCGACTCCGCGATGGCCCTCGGCAACTACAACGGCGAGCCGCCACACCTCACCACCATCGCCGACGCCTTCCGCGCAATGCGGAAAAGCGACATCTTTGCCAGCAGCGAAGTGGGTTATCGCCTGAAATGCGCCACCATCTATCACGACACCGCCTGCCACCTGGCCGACAACGGCTACAAGCCCGGCCGCAAGTTCTGGAAACAGATTGAAAAGAGCGACATCGTCATCTTCTGCGGCGGCCTCTCCCCTGCCCTCGAGGGCGAAGAGCTACAGGTCGATATGCCCGGCTTCTACCGCGGCGACCGCACCGCCATCGAGCTGCCGGCGCCGCAGCGCGACCTCATCAAAGAAATCAAGCGTCGCACAGGCAAGCCCGTCGTCCTCGTCCTCTGCACCGGCAGCGCCATTGGCCTTGAAGAGGTGGTGGGCGACGTCGACGCCATCCTCGTTGCCTGGTACGGCGGCCAGGATATGGGCACCGCCGTCTGCGACGCCCTGTTCGGCATCACCGACGGCTTCGGGCGCCTGCCCGTGACCTTCTACCGTTCCACCAAGCAGCTGCCCGCCTTCGACGACTACGATATGCAGGGGCGCACGTATAGATATATGGAAGACGAGCCCCTCTTCCCCTTCGGCTACGGCCTCGGCTACGGCCATTTCCACTACGACAGCATCGCCTTCGACCGCGAAAGCCTGACGCTGAGCGGACTGCTCACCCTCGACAGCGTCGACGGCTTTATGCACAGCAGCAGCGAAATCATACAAATCTACCTCGAAGGCGACGGCGTTACGGCACCGCGCCGCCAACTGGTGGCGAGCAGGCGAGTGTGCCTCGAACTCATCACCGCAGGCCGCAACCGCTGCCGCTTCGCCATCGCCATCGACCCCTTCTGGCTGCGCCGCTACAACGAGCAGACCGACACGATGGAACTGCCACCCAAAGGCACCCCGATGACCCTCAGCATAACGGACGGCCAAAAAATCGCCTTCGAATGGTGATTTCGGCGTTGCCAAAACCACCTTTCGACAAAAACCCACTAACAATCAATCGTTTACGCCAAAAAGCACCCTCACAACAGGGCGCTTTCCTATTCGCCTCATAATCAGGCCTTCACAGAGACATCGGTCGTTGTCCAGTCGTTGTCCAGTTGTTGTCCAGTTGTTGTCCAGTCAATGACTGGACAACAACTGGACAACAACTGGACAACGACTGGACAACGACCAGTGTCGGTTCGGTGCAGAGACGGCCCCGGAACGGGCTTGCAGCGGACGGCGACAAGCCCGGCGGCGACGAAAAAAGGGAGCCGCTCAGGCTCCCTTGCAACCATTTAAATATTTTGGTACAAAAAGAAAGGAGATTCAACCCATTAGAAGTGGAAGCCGATGCGCAGCGAGAGCATACCGATGCTGCGGGTCTGCGTGGCGGTGGTAGCGGCGTTGGCGGCGGCCAGGTGGACCTCTTCGGGGCCGTTGCCGTTATACTTGATGGCGTGCTTGCCGTAGCCGTTGTAGTGGATGCTGGCGCTGACGTGCTGTCCGAAGTAGCAGCCTGCGCCGAGCTGGAAGGCCACGTTGGTGGTCGTCTGGTAGCGCAGCTTGAAGTTGCCTGCGGCAGGGGTGTTGCCAGTCTCTTTGGTGATGAAGAAGAAGTCGGGGCCGATACCGAACTCAGCGAAGGGAGTGAAGATTTCGTTCAGCTGGTAGCGGTAGTTGACACCCACAAAGATAGGGACATTGAAGTAGTTGGGGGCCTTGCCGTCACCGGCGTTCATATACCTTTCACGCATATCGCCGCTGACGCGGTTCCACTGGAAATCGGCGTGCAGGTAAGGCGACACCTCGCCGAATCCGACGTCGAAACGATAGGACACGCGATAGCCAAGGCCGAAGCCGAAGATAGCGTCCTTGCCGGCGTTGAAGCGCGTCATAGGAACCTGCTCGTCCAGGGCGTTCAGCAACACGTCGTCGTTGAACTGGGCCGTGGGGAGGTTGAAGTTGAGATAGATGGACTGCTCAAGGTGAGTGAACTGCGCTTTTGCGCCAAAACTCGCGGAAACAAAAGCCGCCAAAAGGCATAAAGCCTTGATAGTATTATTCTTACGCATAATGATATATTTTTATTTTTTACGCAAAGATAGTACTTTTTTTCTGTTTGTGTTTATTTTTTTCACTTTTTTTTGAGAATCAGACAAACATTAGTATTTTTGCATTTTGAAAGAATCACTCTAAAACAGCGATAAGACATTGAAAACAAAACGACTAACAAGAACTCTGGTTTTGGCCGCGGCCCTGTTTTCCGCCAGCCAAGCCTGCGGGCAGGTGGTTTTCTCGCCCGTGTTCACCCAGATACGCCTCGAGGCCCGCGCCGATTTCGACTATTTCCACACCGAGAGCTGGAACGCGGCGACCGACGCGACGGCCACCGAGAACCCCTACGGTTTCCACGGCAAATACTTCAACTTTGTGGTGGGCGGCGACTTGAACGAGAAGTTCAGCTACTTCTTCCGCCAGCGCATCATAGCGCAGCCGGGCCACGTGTCGATGTTCGACAACACCGACTTTCTCTACCTGACCTACCATCCGAACAAGAACTGGATGTTCCGCCTTGGCAAGGATGCCTTGGCCGTGGGCGGCTTTGAATACGACGCGGCGCCGATCGATGTGCTGTTCAGCACCAACTATTGGGACAATTTCTACTGCTTCCAGCTGGGCGGCGCTGCGGCCTTCAAGAGCGACGACGGCAACCAGATGCTGCTGGCGCAGGTGGCCAACTCGCCCTACGTGCACTACGGCGCCCCGCTGGGCACGGCCCTGGGCTCGGAGTGGCGTGCCGGCCTTATGGCCTACAGCCTCTTCTGGTCGGGCAAGTTCGGCCACTTCAACACACTCTATTCGGTCAATATGTTCGAGCGTCCCGACCACGGGTATATGAACTATATTGCCTTGGGCAACAAGCTTATATACAATCGTTGGGACCTGTATGTGGACCTTATCCACCACGCCCTCGCCACTGACGACTGGGGCAAGAACTTCGCCGCCGTCGTGTGCTTCAACTTCCACCTGACCGACGACTTCAATATCTACGGCAAGTGCTCGTATGAGCAGAACCTGTCGGAGGCCGACTTTCTCGACGCCACCGCCCTCGACTGCCTTATCCTTGCCGGCAGCAGGATTTCAAAGTACGGCTTCGGCTTCGAGTACAACCCGTCGTTCTGCAAGGATGTGCGTCTGCACGGCGTGCTCTCCTATTGCCACAACAGCCTTGAGGATATGGCAGGCGCGGAGAACTTCCGCAACAACACCGTCACGGCCAATATCGGCATCACCTGGCATATGAACATTCACCGTATGTTTATCGAACGCGGTATGTAATCGCTGAGTAAAGAACCTTATTTCAAACACCAAACCTATGGACGACAACAGCAACAAACGTCACAGCCTTCTCTCTGTGTTGAATCCCTTCGAGGTGTTCAGCCATCACGAGACCGCGGCGAAAGAGCAAGACAACAAGCCGCAGAAAACGAGACGATTCAAGTTCACCACTATGCGCAGCTTCGAGGCTCTCGTGTTCCTGGTGGTGTTCTTTGCCTTCTTCGGGCTGCTGGCCTACAAGATGACCCTGCCCAATATGCTCAACACCTTTATGCAGACTGCCTACCACCTGCTGCTTGAGACTGTGTTCTACATTATGGCCATCTGCGTCCTTATGGGGGCCATAAGCAAGCTGTTCACAGAGTTTGGCGTGGTGCGACTGATGGAGAACATACTGCGCCCGCTGATGAAACCTCTCTACAACCTGCCAGGAGTGGCTGCGCTTGGCGCCGTGATGACGTTCCTCTCCGACAACCCTGCAATCATTTCGCTGGCCAAGGACAACAACTTCGCCCGCTATTTCAAGAAATACCAGCTGGTGAGCCTCACCAACTTCGGCACGGCTTTCGGTATGGGCCTTGTGGTTATAGCCTTTATGACCGGCAAAGGCTTCGGGGGCGGAGCTCTGGTGGGACTTTTCGGCGCTGTTATAGGCAGCATCGTCAGCACACGCATTATGCAGCGTTCCACGCTGCGAAGCTATCCCGAAATGGACAGCCCCGTTACCGAAGAAGAGGGCACCGAGCAGAACATCTCGTTCAAAAGCGAAGGCTCTGTTTTCCAACGCTTCCTCAATGCTATGCTCGACGGAGGCAAGAGCGGTGTCGGTATCGGCGTCGCCATCATCCCTGGCGTACTGTGCATCTCGACCATTGTGATGATGCTCACTTTCGGTCCCTCGGGCGCCAACGGCGAGTACACGGGGGCCGCCTACGAAGGTGTGCCCGTTATCACTTGGCTTGCCGACAAAATCAACGTCGTGTTCTACTGGCTCTTCGGCTTTGAAAGCGGCGCTCTCGTCTCGTTCCCCATCACCGCTCTCGGTGCCGTAGGAGCTGCCATCGGCCTGGTACCGACGTTTATCGACGCCGGCATCATCAACGGCAACGCCATTGCAGTCTTTACGGCTATGGGTATGTGCTGGAGCGGCTACCTGAGCACGCACACCGCTATGCTCGACAGCCTCGGCTACCGCAAGCTCATCGGCAAGGCCATCGGAGCCCACACCGTCGGAGGCCTCTGCGCTGGCATTGCCGCACACTGGCTGTATGTTTTATTGGCTTTAATATTCTAAATCCTATGACCCCTATCGTAAGTATCATTATGGGCAGCACCAGCGACCTGCCGGTTATGGAAAAAGCCTGCCAGTTTTTCGAAGAGATGGAAATCCCGTTCGAAGTCAACGCCCTCTCTGCCCACCGCACCCCCACCGAGGTGAGCGACTTTGCACGCGGCGCACAGAATCGCGGCATCAAATGTATCATCGCCGGTGCAGGAATGGCTGCGGCCCTTCCTGGCGTCATTGCCGCAGAGACCGTGGTGCCCGTCATCGGCGTACCCATCAAAGGCTCCGTGCTTGAAGGCCTTGATGCAACGTTTGCCATTATGCAGATGCCTCCGGGAATACCCGTAGCCACCGTCGCCATCAACGGTGCACAGAATGCCGCCATCCTCGCAATGCAGATACTTGCCCAGAGCGACGAGGCTCTGATGCAGAAGCTGACAGCCTATAAAGCCGGACTTAAGAAAAAGATAGTGAAGGCCAACGAGGAGCTTGCCAAGCTGGAATACAAGTTCAAATGCTGACAAGAGCGGCAGAGGCCGCCACAACAGAGTGACAGAAACAAATTAACAGCCCTGTAGTTTTCAGGGCTTTTTTTGCGTCTTATATAATGTAGAGGGAAAGGGAGCCGGCAAGGGATACGCCGGCAAGCCCTGCCCTCCGCGAATCACCATTAATGTTGGTTGATAAAATGTCAAACACGGGGTGGTCGCTACAGCGACCGCCCTTTTATTACGCTGTTCTATAAAACAGTTAGGGCCGCCCCTGCGGGGCGGCCCTAACCTATATCTGTCAATCAGGATTATGGGTTACTTCTTGACAATCTTCTGTGTGGCAACGCCCTTGGCGGTGATTGCACGCACAAAATAGACGCCGTTGGCAAGGCTGCTGACGTTGATGGTGCCGGCCTCGGCAGTCATCACGGTGCGGCCGTTGATGTCCAGTATCTGGACCGTCTCGATGCCGTCGCCCATAACGTTCACGACATTGTTGGCGGGGTTGGGATAGACAGCCAGGTTGATGGCGTCGACCACATCGATACCGATAACGGCATCCTCGACGGAAACGTCATCCAGGAACATCACGTCGCCGCCGGCGGCAGTGGTGTTGTGGAAAGCAATGCGGACGGTCTGACCTGCAAAGTTGGCCAGCGAAGCAACGCGACGCACATAGCTGCCGGTCGAGTCGGTCTCCTCGAAGATCTTGGTGGTGAAGTTGCTCGGGTCGCTGCCAGTGGTCGAAACAAGGACCTCATAGGTATTCTCGATACCCTCATAGTTCGTCAGCAAAACAAACCAGTTGACATTCAGGTTCTCAGCGTTGGCGGGCAGCTGCAGTTCGGGAGTGATAGCCCAGGCGTCGACATCCATATCATCATTGTATGAACCCAGGAGGAAGCCGTTGCCAGTGTTGGCATATTGTGCATAGCCAGCGTCTTGATAGAGGACGAAGCCCTGGTCGCTCGAGTTGGCGATCAACTTCCAGCAGCCCATATCGCCCTCAAAGCCTTCACGCCACGGGAAGTCGGTGACGGTCTCGCAAGCAAAAGCATTCACCGTCATAGAGGCCGAGTTGCTGCCAATGATGTTGGTGGCAGTGACAGCCACAGTGTGGTTGCCGGCAGTCGTAAAGGTGACATCAAGCGTATTGGTGGTGCTGCTCTGAGCTGCGCCGTCCACGGTCCAGACAAAGCTGTCGGCATTGCTGCAGACAGCCGTAAAGGTAGCCTCGTCGCCTACCATCACGCTGACGGGGCCGTTGACGGTAACGATCGGAGCAGAGAGAGAGCGGAGCTGGATTTCGTCAAGGATGATGACATAGCCGCCAGCGCTGTTGAAATGGCGGAAAGCAACGCGGAAGTCGCCGCTGACGGTGCCAGGAATAGCAACGGCACGCTGAGCAAAATCAGTCATATTGCTGTTGAGGGTCTCCTCGAAGAGCAACGTCTTCTGTTCGCCCTGGATCAGATACACGCCATAGTGGTCGCCGGCGTAAGTGGGCTCGAAAGGCATAACCTTCCAGGCAACCTCATAGCTGCCGGTGGCAGGCATCTCGATAAGCGGGCTGGTCATCCAGTTGTCGACCGGCACATCGAACATCATACCGAAGAACGACTGGGCCGATATCGAAAGCACCTGGCCTACAGGATTCGTCTCAAAAGCCTCTGTGCTCAGCATCCAGCCCATATCCTGGGTCGAGTCGCTGACAACGGTCCAGCAGCCGAAGGTCTGGCTGAAATCGGGAGCGTAGGGGATAGTGATGCCGTCGCAGCTGAACACGTCGACGGTAACGGTATCGCTGGCCGAGCCAAAGCTGTTGGTGGCGGTGCAGACAACGGTGTGGCTGCCGGCAGTGGTGAACAC
>CAJOMZ010000104.1:0-2676 GCA_905236645.1 uncultured Bacteroidales bacterium | reverse complement strand
ACAAACCACTGCAGGTTGTCGGCCAAATTAGCGGCAGCCGTAAAGACAGCCTCATTGCCTGTACCCACGCTTGTGGGGCCGCTGACACTGACCGTGGGAGCGCCCATCTCGTCAATCACAAAGTTGTCGACATACAGATAGTAGGCATAGTCGCCGTAATAGTTGATGGCAATATACTTGGTGGCAGCAGGCAGCGTATAGGCCACCTCGGTCCAGGCGGTAGCCACCGTCGGGTTGTCGCCGAGAACGGTGGTGAAAGCGGCGGTGTCGTTGGTGGTAGTGGAAACGCGCACGCGGAAAGCATCGGCTGCGTTGTAACCCATATACCAGAATTTCACCATATACTGGTTGCCCGAGGGCAGCGTGATTTCAGGCGAAATCAGGAACTGGTTGTAGTCCGATGCCGAGGCATAGCTGCTGAAAGTGAAGGCACCGTTGCCTTCGTAAGCCTCGCTCGTGATACCAGTGCGGTCATCGTTGGCAGGGTCGGCGCTGACAAAGCTCCAGCAGGGGTTCTCGGCCTCAAAGCCTTCGGTGTAGGGGAAGGTGCTGATGGCCGAGCCGCAGTCGACGACATTGACATCGAGCGTGTCGTATGCGTCGCCCACAGTGTTGCTGGCCTTGACAACAACCTGGTGTGTACCGGCCGTGGTGAAGGTATAGTCGATGTTGATGCCCGTCGACGACTGGACAGCGCCGTCGACATACCAGGCAATGGTGGTGGCCGAGGTCACGGCGCTGTAGTGAGCCTGCTGGTTCAACAATGCGATGGGCGAGCCTTCGATATAGACATCGGGCAGAGCGGGACTGCCGACGCGTATGTCATCAATGTCCAGATAATACATATCGGTCACGTTGTAGTGACGGAAAGCCACGTGTATGGTCTGGCCGGCATAGCTGCTCAGGTCCACAGTTTTCTTCACCCAGCTGCCGGTTGTGGTGCTGCTGAGCACCGGGGTGGTGGCGGTGAAGTTGGAAACTGCGCGGCCGGTGGTGCTGATGTAGACGCTGTAGTACTCGTCTGCATAGTTAACGTCCTGGCCCTTCTCATACCAGCTCAGCTCAAAGTCGCTGCCGGCGGGAAGGGTGAACGAAGGCAGAACCATCCAGTTGTCGGGCGTCAGCGCTCCGACATTGTTGACATACGAGGCCGACGTGACAACATACGTGCTGCCGTTGTGACCGTTGCCGGTCGCACCGAAATCAGAAACCTCCCAGCCGTAGCTGTCGTTGTCGCTGTCGACGAACACGAATCCGGAAGGAGCCATACCTGTCTCAAAACCCTCGGTCCACGGGAATGTAGCGATAGTGTCGCCGGCAGCTTTGGCCGACTTCATAGCTCCTTGTTTGTCGGCCTTCACAGCCTGACGGCTGATCAGTTTGCCGCTCTTAAGCGGCTTGTCGGCATTCACCCTGAACGACTGGGCGAAGCTGACCGACCCCAGCATCAGCAGGGCCGCAAAAATCGTAAATACTCTTTTCATCTCTGTATTGATTTGATTAATAATGTAATTGTCAGTGTTTTATAAGCAATCTGTCTGTTTGAAACAGAATGCAAAAATACACCTTTTTTGTGAAACCGGCAGTAAAATCAGGTTAAAAAAACCTAAAACCCTCATTCCAACACACAAAACGCCTCCCGCACCCCCCGTTCCAAGACCGCCTCTGCCACGCACCAACACCGTCCGTTGTCCAGTTGTTGTCCAGTTGTTGTCCAGTCAATGACTGGACAACAACTGGACAACAACTGGACAACGACTGGACAACGGACGGTGTTGGTATGCTTTTTTCACGGTGAAAAAATAATGTTGCCGCGTACACAATATTTTGCGGCGCGCCGCGTTATCAGCCGAAAAAGTACTCATCAATATGATTACCATAGGCATAACAGGGACATTGGGCGCCGGCAAGGGCACTATCGTCGACTATCTCGTCAAGCAGCGCGGCTTCGTGCACTATTCCGTAAGGGCTTTCATCACCGACGAAATCAAACGGCGGGGATTGGAAGTGAACCGCGACACGATGACGCTGGTAGGCAACGACTTGCGCGCCAAGCACACGCCCTCCTGGATTGTTGAGCAACTCTACGAACAGGCGCAGGCGTCGGGATGCAACTGCATCATCGAGAGCGTGCGCACCCCCGGCGAGGTCAGCGCACTGCGCGGCAAACCCAACTTCTACCTCTTCGCCGTCGACGCCGACCCGCGGGTGCGCTACGAGCGCGCCGTGCTGCGCGGCTCGGAGACCGACCATATCGACTACGACACCTTCATCGCCAACGAGCAGCGCGAGATGACAAGCGACGACCCCAACAAGCAGAACCTCAGCGTATGCATAGGCCAGGCCGACTTCCGCTTCGACAACGGGGGCAGCATCGACGAACTCAACCAGCAGGTCGAGGCCGTGCTGGGCAAGATACTCTACCATCGCCCCTCGTGGGACGAATACTTTATGGAGCTGGCCGACACCGCGGCCAAACGCGCCACCTGCGACCGAGGCCGCTCGGGGTGCGTCATCGTCAAGGACCGCCAGCTGCTCGTCACCGGCTATGTCGGCTCGCCGGCAGGCCTGCCCCACTGCGACGAGGTGGGGCACCTCTTCCACAAGACCATCAACCCCGACGGCACCATAAGCAACCACTGCGTCCGCACCGTCCACGCCGAGCAGAACGCCATC
>CAJOMZ010000103.1 GCA_905236645.1 uncultured Bacteroidales bacterium | reverse complement strand
GGACCGGGCACCGACCCCGAGACATTCGGCCATCTGTCGTACCTGCCGCCCGACACATCGTTCCACACCTCGATACGCTTGGGCAACTATTGCGGCTATGCCGGCGCAGAGAAGCTGACCTACGAGATTCAAGTCAGGCCCGATAATGCTTTGATTACCATTTGGTATGCCCTGTCGCTGCAAAATGGACAGCACTCTGCTGCCAATAACCCTGAATTCGTTATCGTTGTGGAGAAGAATACAGGTACAACCGCTTCTCCGAACTGGCAGCCTCTTGCCCACGACACGCTTTGCTACATACGTTCTACTCCTACAAGCTCTTCTTCGGATGTTTCCCCTTTTTATGTAGGCTCGACCGGAAGCCATACCGGAGCGACATATGGAAGCAGCCTTTATCTGCCTTGGCAGAAGGTTATGATTAACCTTTCGGACTACTGCTACCAGACGGTGCGCATCAAGATTACCGCCGGCGACTGCTCGTATACCATCCACTATGCGTTGGCCTATATTGCCGGCGACTGCCAGTCGTTGGACCTGCGCGCCACTGGCTGCACCGCTGGCGAGAGCGACGCCGTGACGACAATCTATGCGCCCAAAGGAGCAATTGGCTATGAGTGGTATCGCAGCAAGACGGGCCAGCTGGTCGGTGCACAGCAGAGCGATGAATCCAACTATGTGCAGATTGCAGGTGCAACGGCCGACAGCCTCGATGCAACACTGGAGCACTTCAGAAACGTCAACACCGGCGACATCGCGAGCCAGAGCACCTTTATGTGCAAGATGACCACTAAGATGAACGACAGCATTGCCGTAACCTCCAACACCTTCACCAACGTTGGAAACATCAAGCCTTGCTTGAGCGTGGACAGCGTGCTCGACTGCAACGCAGGCATTACGCTCTACGACCTCAGTTATACACCCTACGCACCGCACGACACCAACCAGGTGGACACCAACCTGACACGCTGGGAGTTCTACACCTCCAATCCGCCGACACCGGAAACCCTCGACAGCACCTACACTGGCGGCCACGCCACCCACACCTACGCCCAGGCAGGCACCAACTACAGCGTCAAGGTGCGCACCTCGGCGGTAGGCACCTCGTGCTGGAACGAGAAGACCATCCCCATTCGCACCAGAAGCTCGGTGACGGCTGATACTTCTATTTTAGCCTACGACAGCGTTGTTTGGAACGGCGAGACCTACACCGAGAGTGGCACGTATACCTGGACGGGTGTTACATCGGAAGGCTGTGACAGTACCGTGACGCTTACACTCACAATCGAGCAGGTGGGCATTGAGGCGTTGGACGGCACGGCCCCGAAGGTCAAACTCTATCCGAATCCTACCTCTGGTTGGCTCAACATTGAGGGAGACGAGGTGATTGCAGTGGAGGTCTTGGACCTGTCCGGCCACAAGGTGATGGAGAGTGCCGGCGCTAATCGGATTTATATCGGCGCATTGCCGAAGGGCGCTTATGTCGTCAGGACGGCTTGCTCGCACGGCATTGCAACCCACAGGAGGGTGGTGCTTGAGTAGCATTGATAAGGGAATTCAAAGAAGTTAAGAGTTAAGGGACAATGCAACCCTGCAGATGCCGGGTGTATTGTCCCTTAACTCTCTTTAACTTCCTTTGATTCTCCCAAACCGCCTTATCGCATTTCTGCGTGGTGTTTCGATTTTTTCTTGTGTTTGTTCCAGAAACCGTAGACTTCGCTGACGTTGCCTGCGGTGGTGAAGGCGCTGATTTCGTTCTTGTTGATGTATTCCATCAGCTTTGAGAACTCGTCTTTGCTGAGCAGTGCCTCGAGCTCGATGCTCTTCTCGCCGCTGTAGCCGCCTATGACCTCATACATCGTGCAGCCGCGCTGCAGCTCGTCGATGATGTAGTGGCGCAGGCGGTCGTAGTCCTTCGACACGATGCAGACACGCTTCTTGTTGTTGAGCGTGGCGGTGAAGTAGTCGACCACAAGGCCGTTGATCCAAGTGCCGATAAGTCCGATGATCACCATACGGAACGGGTTGATGGCGAAGGCCGTGCAGCAAATAACGGTTCAGCTGCACAGCCCTGTGTCTATGCAAAGATTTTAGACAGTCGGAAGAAAGAGAATCTTAGTTCCCGGACGCGTGGAACCGGTCTATCAATACCTTGGCGTGGCGGAAGCACCCCCCTCGCTATCTTGCGTATGCTGTTTGCTATGTCCAGAGTTATCTCGCGCACCTTGTCCAGCTCAGATGCACCTTGTCCAGTCTCTCCAGCCTCTCCCCGTCAATCCTGAAATGCCCTGCAACTGCCTTGGTCGGCACCGGGTGGCTGTCCAGGTAGTCCTTGAAAAAAAGAGCCGGCTCCTTGCTCATCCTCGTACCGTGCGTCACCGCGTCGTACTCGTTTCATATGCTCCTGTCGCCCGTGATCAAGTAGCGACAAAAAAGGAGGATGTCCCTTGAGGGCATCCTCCTTTTCATTTTGCAACCGTTAAGCCTTAGGCCTCTACGTTCTTCTCGATGGCAAGTTTGCCGCGGTAGTAACCGCATTCGGGACAAACGTGATGCATCATAATCTGAGCACCACAGTTGCTGCACGTGGTCAGCTGAGGGGTCTCAAGGCTGTCGTGCGTTCTTCTCTTTCTTGTTCTCGTCTGAGAGAACCTGTGTTTTGGATGTGGCATAATTAATGTTTTTTATTATTTATTATTTTTTATTTCAATTGTTTAAGTGCTTCCCAGCGAGGGTCTGTTGCTTCCTCGTCGGTCGGCGTTGGCTCACCGTTGCTCTCCTCGCTTATGTATTTAAGCATCTCGGGATCGCAGGTCGGGTTGCCGTCGGTGTCGTCGGGATGGACGCATTGTATGGGTATTGCTACCGCCACATATTCGTACATCCATTGTGCGAGGTCTATCTTGTATTCGTTCTCGTGAAGGATGATTACATCCTCGTTGTCTGATTGCTCGGTGTCGCTAAACTTCACACACAATGTTTGCTCTCCCTCTACCGGCAAATGCATCTCGTCAAGACATCTGTCGCACATCGTCGTCACCTCACCAGAGAATGTGAAATAGAACATCATCATTCGCTCGCTTTTCTCCAATTTTACGTCGAAAACAACATTTGCATCCAGTATTTTTTCATTTTTATACTCTGAAAAAAAACTGTTGTCCAACGTGTAATCGTAGTGATAAACACCTGATTTTAAGCCGCTGAACTGTATTGTCGTGTCGACGCTCTGTTCCATTTGCACACTCCTTATGAGTTTGCAAAAATACATACTTTTTTAAAACTGACCAAAAAAAAGTAGAAAATGAATTATTTTTTGTGTTGAGGCCGAATGACAACTGAGGCAAAGAGGTCGTGCTCGACAGCCTGCTGTATGGTGACATTGGCGAATTGTCCGATGTGCAGCGAGCTGTGTGGGTGTATCAGCACTTCATCGTCAACCTCGGGCGAGTCTTGCTCGGTGCGGCCGATAAAGTAGTCTCCCTCTCTGCGGTCGACGATAACTTTGAATGTCTTGCCGACTTTCTGCTCGTTATACTGCAGCGAGATGGCATCTTGTATTGTCATCAGTTCATCGATACGGCGTTGCTTTTCCTCTTCACAGACAGGGTCGCCGAGCTTGTATGCCGGCGTGCCTTCCTCGGGCGAATAGGCGAAGACACCCATCCTGTTGAATTTTGCGTCGTGTACAAAGGCCTTGAGCTCCTCGAATTCCGCTTCCGTTTCGCCCGGATAGCCTACTATCAGTGTGGTGCGGATGGCGACATCGGGAATCTTTTTGCGGAATTTCTCGAGCAAGGACAGCGTGGCCTCGCGAGTAATGCCTCGCTGCATAGACGACAGCAGGCGGCTGTTGATGTGCTGCAGCGGTATGTCGATGTACTTACAGATGTTGTCGTGTCGGGCTATGGCGTCG
The DNA here is from genome assembly GCA_905236645.1 of uncultured Bacteroidales bacterium. Taxonomy (GTDB): domain Bacteria; phylum Bacteroidota; class Bacteroidia; order Bacteroidales; family P3; genus Colimorpha. The sequence goes on along the minus strand of CAJOMZ010000103.1, from coordinate 3,563 downwards.
ATGGCGTCGTCGGGGAACGACGAAGGATAGGTGTAGTGCAGCCTGATCCACTCGGCGCCGCTCTCAGAGGCCAAGCGGTCGAGCAGTTCGCCCAAACGCCGCTCTCCGTAAAGGTCGAGGCCGTAATAGGTTGTGTCTTGTGCGATGACAATCAATTCTTTGACGCCGTTGGCAACCATCTCTTTAGCCTCTGCCACAAGGTCGTCGATTGGTCGCGACTTGTGATTGCCGCGAATCATAGGGATGGCGCAGTATGAGCAGCTGCGGTTGCAGCCTTCGGCAATCTTGAGGTAGGCGTAATGGCCCGGCGTGCTTTGCAGTCTTTCTTTCTCCAACTGCTCGTGGAAATCGGCCTTTAGCGACTTGACAATCTCCTCCCACTGATGTACGCCGTAGAAACCATCAATCTCAGGCAACTCGGCCTTCATTTCCTCGCGATAGCGTTCCACGAGGCATCCCACGGCAAATAACTTGCGTTTTTTGCGGCCACGCTGCTTTATGTCAATCTGTTCCAGTAGGGTGTTTATCGACTCCTCTTTGGCATCGCCAATGAAGCCGCAGGTGTTCACTATGATAATGTCGCTGTCGTTCCGTGTGCGGTCGAAATGCACTTCAAAGCCAGCCCTCTTCAAGTGGCCGGCAAGGTGTTCCGAATCGGCTGTGTTCTTCGAACAGCCGAGTGTTATGATGTTGATTTTCATTGAGCAAAAAGCGAGTCGACAAATTCTTCTGCATTGAAGACCTGGAGGTCCGTCATCTGTTCACCCAGTCCGATGTAGCGCACTGGCACCTTGAACTGGTCGCTGATGCCGATTATCACGCCGCCCTTCGCGGTGCCGTCCAACTTGGTGAGGGCGAGGGCGTTGACTTCTGTCGCGGCGGTGAACTGGCGTGCCTGCTCTATGGCGTTCTGGCCCGTCGAAGCGTCGAGTACCAGAAGCACCTCGTGAGGTGCATCGGGCACCAGTTTCTGCATAACCTTCTTGATCTTTGTCAATTCATTCATCAGACCCACTTTGTTGTGAAGGCGTCCGGCGGTGTCTATCAGCACGACATCGGTGTCCTTCGACAGGGCCGATTGCAGGGTGTCGTAGGCAACCGATGCCGGGTCGGCGTTCATACCTTGCGACACGATGGGTACGCTCACGCGCTCTGACCAAATGGTCAGCTGTTCGACGGCGGCGGCGCGGAATGTGTCGGATGCACCGAGCATAACGCTCTTGCCGGCTTGCTTGAACTGGTAGGCGAGCTTGCCTATCGTAGTCGTCTTGCCCACGCCGTTCACTCCTACAACAAGTATGACGTAGGGCTTCTTGGGCAGCGGCGACGTAAAGTCGGCAAACTCATCGCTGTGATGTTGGTTCAGCAGCTCGGTGATTTCTGCCTTCAGAATGTTGTTGAGTTCAGAAATACCTATGTATTTGTCGCGCTTTACACGCTCCTGAATGTTGCCAATAATCTTCAATGTCGTGTCTACGCCGACGTCCGACGATATCAGTGTCTCCTCCAGATTGTCCAGTACCTCGTCGTCGACGGTAGATTTGCCAAGTATTGATTTAGAGAGCCTTGACAGGAAACTCTGCTTTGTTTTGTTGAGTCCCTTGTCGAGTGTCTCTTTCTTTTCCCTACTGAAAATTGAAAACAGTCCCATAGTCTCGCTTTATTGTAAAATGCATTGGCAATTAGCCATTGAAATAATTTGCAAAGATAGTCCTTTTTTTTGGAATAACTGTTAAATTGTCAAAAAAATGTGATTCATTGGTGTTTGAAGCACAAAAAAACCCCGCTTCCCAGCGAGGTAAAACAAAAGCGTATGAAAAAAATTTTATCTATTACTTCTTTTTCAAATATTCCTGAACATTTTCAGAGGGGACAATTTCCTCCTGGAAGACGTAAGCGTTGGTCTTCGGTGAACGGACCATACGTATAACCTTAGCAAAACTTTTGCCAGTGTTGGTCTTAAGAGTAGCAACAACTTTCTTTGCCATATTCTATATCTCCTATTATTTGATTTCTTTATGAACGGTTACTTTCTTGAGGAAGGGGTTGTATTTCTTCAACTCCAAGCGCTCTGGGGTGTTCTTTTTGTTCTTAGTCGTGACGTAACGCGACATACCCGGCACACCACTGGCCTTTTGCTCGGTGCATTCAAGTATAACTTGTACTCTTGCGTCTTTATTCTTCTTTGCCATTTTCTTTTCGTTTTTGGAGTTGCAAAAGTACTACTATTTTTTAATTCCACAACTATTTTTTTCTAAAATAATTTTAAATATACCTATTACTTGTTGTATATCAGTTAAATAATGTTTTATGTTTTATGCCCTTTCCAGTCTAAAACTACACCCTTCAGGCTGCATTATGGGATGCTGATAACAGAAAATCGCACCTCTTTTTGGATGAAAATCCACTCTGTTTTGCGCTTGTTTCGACTTATTATACTGACAATTTGTCAGTTAAATACAGTTAAACTGGTCTCAAAACTGACATTTTGTCAGTCGTGGCATCGACGGCACTGCTTTTGATCCTATCGTAGGTGAACCGCAAGTCGAAAGGCACTGAAAGCCGGAAAGACGAGAGGTCAAAAACGATAAAACAACAATAAAAAGTCAAACAATTAAATATAGGAGATTAAAACAATGTTAGTAGCAAGAAGAAACAACGACCTGATGAGCACAATGTTCAACGAGCTTTTGGATTGGAACCGTTGGAACGGCCTGTGCAGCACTGAGGAGCACACCACAACTCCGAAGATGAACGTCAGCGAAAGCGACAAAGATTACCGCCTCGAAGTCTGCATCCCCGGTATGAAGAAGGAAGACCTCAACCTGAGCATCGATGCCGACAACAACCTTGTCATCGAGATGCAGCAGAAGGAAGAGAAAAATGAGAACGACGAAAATCGCCACTTCTTGCGCAGGGAGTTCAGCTCAATGCAATTCAAGCAGATGCTGACGCTGCCCGAGAACGTCAAGAAAGACCAAATCGGTGCCAAAGTGGAGCACGGCATCCTGACCGTGACGCTGCCCAAGTACACTGCCGAAGAGCAGAAGAAACTGGCCCAGACAATAGTTATCGAATAACACTTTCCGACAACAGTGGCACAAACCGACGGAGGGTGTCCCGCGAGGGACGCCCTCCTTTTTTTGTGTCCATTCGTAATGCTTTTGCCCTCCCGGAAACGCCCTTCCTGAAGCCATAGAACGGCCTCCGGAAATGCACCGGAAATGCCGTTTCCGTCAAAACAGAGTTTTCTGTGAAATTTAACATTTGTTTTGAGATAACATATTAAGGTATAGCTTGTTATAAAAACCGATACAAAAAGTTTGACGTCGCCCTGAAAGGCCCGATTTTTGCCTATTGCAACTCCCTGATTTCCATATACCAAATTCCTACCAAATTCTACCCAAATTCTTATCAAAGTTTACCCAAATTTTACTCCAGTAGAATTTGGTAAGAATTTCGTCAGTTTTCTATAAAAATTTGGTCTAGTCTGGGGTGAAGCCGGGGGCGGTTTGGGGTGAAGCAGGATCCGGTCTGGGGTGAAGCCGGGGGCGGTTGGAGGT
>CAJOMZ010000102.1 GCA_905236645.1 uncultured Bacteroidales bacterium | reverse complement strand
ATGTACAATACTTGTACAATATATGTACAATTGGTAAACGTACAAATATTGTACAAGTATTGTACATATATTGTACAACGGACGGAGTTGGTCTCTTGAGGGCCTGAGGATGAGGCGGTTGCAAAACAGGGCAAAAAGCACCGAAGGGGCGACGGGAAGGTGTTGAGCGGTAACGAGACGGCGAGGTGGACAAGATGCCGAAGAGACACTGTTCGGGGCTTATTATGACGTCTGTCGGTCAAACTAACGATTTGGGTTTAATGTTTTTTTGTATATTTGCAGGTTGTATCGCGAGGGCGCGCAAGCACCTATCTGATTGTAAACAACCGAATTAAACTGCAATATATATGAATGGAATCTGTACTTATTGCTGCAATTGGCCTGAGGTGGCGATTACGCTGCTGGTCTGCCTGACGGTGTTTCTGGTCTGCCGGGTTGTCGTCAGACATCTTTTCAAATACAAAACCGAGGCCTTGCTGCAGGCCGAAAGGATGAAATCGGACGAATACCTGCGCCAGGTGATGGACAAACAGCGTCAGCGCGAATGGGAAAAGGCCGACAGGCAAGGCGGCGACGCCAAGCCGACACGCAACGACGAGAAAGGCGACTTGGCACGTGAGATAAAGAGATATGAGCAGGAGCTGCTCGCATTTCTGAAAGAGGCGTCGGTGGACGACAAGGACAAGGTGCGCAACGCCGAATACTGCGACAGATATATAAAGGAGCTGGAACGACGCATCGACGAGCTCAAAACGAAGACAAACGCCACGGCCGATGAGTAGGAAGTATCGCAAACTGCTGTTGCAGTTCGACCGGGCATTGTCGTCGAGCCTCTTGAAGCAGACGCTGATTCTGCTCATAACGATGGCGTTGGCATTCGTGGCATCTTATATCCTGCTGCTGCTGTCGGGCCACGACTGGGACACTTTCTGCGAGGCCAACGGGCTGAGCAAGTGGGTGCTGCCGCTCTATCTGCTGATAGACACCAACGCGCTGAACAATGTGTATATCAACGACGCGCACATTGAATACGGCAGCAGCTGGATACTGATTGCCAGCAGCATAACCTATGTGATGGGTGTAGTGATCTTCAGCGGGATGATTATATCGGTCATCACCAACACCATCAGCCGGCGCGTGGACGACCACCGCGGCGGCAACATATTCTACCTGAAATCGGGCCACTACATCATTATGGGCTACGACGATATGGTGCCGGCCATCATCGACGACATATTTTCCAAGGACGGCAACGCTTTTGTGCAGATACTGTCGAGCATAGATTCGGAAAGGATACGCAAATGGCTGAACAGCACGCTTGACAGCAAGAAAATGGAGCGCGTGCTGATAAACTACGGGCACCGCACTATGACGGAGTGCTACAGCAAGATTCACCTTGAGGCGGCAAAAGAGATATTCATTGTAGGATGGAGGATAAAGGAGACCCACGACGCTATGAACGTGGAGAACGTGGACAGCATCTGCCGCTACCTGAACGGGCTGAAGATGAAGAAGGGCGATGCAATGCCGGTGCCGAAGAGGATAACGTGCGTGTTCGAGGACCTCGACACCTACACGGCGTTCAAGAGCACTGAGATTTTCGCCAAGGTGAGGGAGCTTGGCATTGAATTTGTGCCGTACAACTTCTACACAGGCTGGGCCAAACAGGTGTTCGTGAAGCGATGCCACAAGGACAGCAGCGGCGGACACGCGGCGACAGAGTACCCCTCGATGCTGCGCGAACAGGGCGACGAGGAACGCTATGCCCACTTAGTGTTTGTGGGCATCACCAACTGTTCGGTGGCAATGGCTATGGAGGCCGCCCAGGTGTTGCACTTCCCGGCAAGGAGAGACGGCTCGATGCGCAAGACGCGCATAACATTCGTCGAGAAAAACGCCGACACGGAAATGGACCAGTTCGTCACACGCTACCACCATTTCTTCAACGTGGAGCCGGCAGGGTACAAGGATTTGACTTCAGGCAGCGCAGCCGAGGCCGAAGAGACAGGCGGCGAGGGCGGCTTCCTCGACGTGGAGTTCGACTTCATCAAGGGCGACGTATTCTCGAAGCGCGTGCAGGACGAGCTGTGCAGCTATGCGAAGGACAAGAGCCAGTCGCTCTCCATATTCCTTGCAATGCGCAACCCGAAGGACAACTTCGCCATCGGTATGAATCTGCACGACGACATTTACTTCAGCGATGTGCCGATATTCATACGCCAGGACCGCTCGGACAACTTTGTGACCAACCTGCGCAGCCGCGACAGCGCCTTCTGCAAGCCCTACTATACCGTTGAGGGCGGCGCGCTGGTGGAGGGACGGCGCCACGGCCGATACGCCAACATCTACCCCTTCGGTATGATCAACACCGGCTTCAGCACCGACGACCTGTCGCTGGAACGAGCCAAGCTGATCAACTATCTCTACTGCACGATAGATGGCAACAAGATGAAGGAGGTAAGCCTGCTGAAGGCCCTTACCGACAGGACAATAAAGAAAGAAGCCGAGGAAAAGTGGGACGAGCTGACCGTTGCGCTGAAATGGTCGAACCTGTACTGCGCCTATTCGCTGAGAATCAAACTGGAAGCCCTGCGCAAAATGAGGCATTTGGACAGCGACGACACAAGCAGCGACACCCAGACACTGACCGAGGAAGAGAAGGGCGTTCTGGCCGTAATGGAACACAACCGCTGGAATGTAGAGAAGCTGCTGATGGGCTTCGGCAAGCCCGACAAGAGCGAGGACAAATACGAACACCCGGAATTCAAAGACAAACTGAAAGAGAACCGCAGGGTGTATATACACCACGACATAAGGCCCTACGACAAACTCGACGACGTGAAAGAGTACGACCTGCAGATTGCCGAGCATATACCCTGGCTGCTCGAGATGACGGACAAAGGCTGCTGACACCCCTACCCTACCGAAATGAAAACCAGATATTCCACATATTCTAACATAACAGCCACGGTGCTCAACATAGTGCTTGCCTACGTGGTGTATATGCTGTGCCGCATAGCCTACGTATGGGAGAACTGGTCGCTGTTTGCACCGGGCTGGCAGTCGCTTTCGTTCTGGTCGCTGCTAAAGGGCAGCGTGCGCTACGACGGCTGCGCCATCGCCTATACCAACAGCGTCTACGCGGCACTGATGCTGATACCCATATTCGCCAAAGAGCGCAAATGGTGGCAGACAATGACAAAGTGGATATATGTGGCAGTCAACTCGCTGGCTGTGGTTATAAACCTTTGCGACGCTGTCTATTCGCAGTATACCGGCCGCCGCACCACAAGCACCTTCTTTCACGAGTTCAGCAACGAGAGCAACCTGGGCGATATCTTCTTCATTGAGCTGCTGAACCACTGGTATCTGGTCCTTGCCGGGGCTGCTATGATAGCTATGCTGTGGGTGCTGTATACCAAGCCACAGGGCGATATGGTAGGCGACCGGAGGCAATACCGCATCACGCAAGGGGTTGCCTTTGCCTTGATGATACCGCTGGCTTTCATCGGTATGCGCGGAGGACTTATCAACACCTACCGGCCTGTATCTCTGACCGATGCCAACCAGTATGTCAACCAGCCCAACGAGGCGGCGATTGTGCTCAACACGCCGTTCTCGATCATACGCACTGTCGGAAAGACCACCTATGAAAACCCTAAGTACTTCGACGACGACACGCTGACAGGACTGTACTCTCCCATTCATACCGCCGACAGCAATGCGGTGATGAACAAGAGAAACGTGGTGATTCTTATTGTCGAAAGCTTTGGCAGAGAGTATATAGGCTTCTACAACCGCGACCTTGAAGGTGGCACCTACAAGGGCTATACCCCTTTCATAGACTCGCTGCTTGAGCATTCGCTGACGTGGGAGCAGACCTACGCCAACGGCAGAACGAGCATAGACGGTATGCCGGCGGTGCTGGCTTCGATACCGACCTTTGTCGAGCCGTTTTTCTTCACCAGCTACTCGCTCAACCGTGTCAGCGGTCTCCCGGGCGAGTTGGGCAAGGTGGGCTACTCGTCGGCCTTCTTCCACGGAGCCGAGAACGGTTCGATGGGCTTCCAGGCCGCGGCACGCGCTATGGGCTTTGACGCCTACTATGGGCGCAACGAATACGACGACGACCCGCGCTTTGGCGGAGAGAAGGATTTCGACGGCACCTGGGCCATCTGGGACGAGCCGTTCCTGCAATACTTCGCCACCAAGATGAGCGAGATGCAGGAGCCGTTCGTCACTGCCGTGTTCACCGCCTCTTCGCACCACCCGTTCGTGATACCGGAGCAATACCGCGACATATTCCCTGAGGAGCAACTGGTTATGCACAAATGCATACGCTATGCAGACCAGTCGCTGCGCAAGTTCTTTGCCACTGCAAGCAAGCAACCGTGGTTTGAGAACACCATCTTTGTCATCACCAGCGACCATACAAATATGAGCAATCACGACATTTACCGCACCCCAATCGGCGTGTTCCGCGGCCCTATCATCATATACGACCCATCAGGGCAACTGCCCACAGGCGTTCAAAAAGGTGTGGCCCAGCAGATTGACATTATGCCCACCGTGCTTGGGATGCTTGGCTACCCCAATCCGTTTGTAGCCTTTGGACGCAACTTGATGGATGGCGGCAGCGGCTGGACGGTGAACTGCACCGGCGGCATATACCAGTATCTGGCCAACGACACACTGATTCAATTCAACGGGAAAGAGGTGACCGGCGCCTACTGCCTGTCGAGCGACCCGATGATGACCGACCCTCTGCCGGCCACCCCTGCGGGCCACACCGAACGGCTGAAGGCAATAATACAACAATATATGCAACGAATGCTTGACGACAAACTAACAGTGGAGGACAACACACTATGAACATACTTTTCATCGCACTGGCCTTTCTAATGGTACTTGTAGGCATTGTGGGCTCCATAGTGCCGGGGTTGGCGGGCCCTCCTTTCAGCTGGCTGGGGTTGCTGTTCATCCATCTCAGCGACGCGGCGCAATTCAGCACCGCCTTCCTGCTTGTCACATTGGGAGTGGCAATAGTCATCACCATTCTCGACTACATAGTCCCCTCGTGGAGCACCAAGCGTCACGGCGGCAGCAAGGCCGGCGTGTGGGGCTGCAACATCGGACTGGTGATTTCAATAGTAGGACTGCCCTTGGGCCCTCAAGGGCTGATAGGAGTGATTTTCTGGCCTTTTGCCGGGGCGCTTGCCGGCGAGCTGCTCAACGGAAAAAAGAGCCGCGAGGCGTTGCGTGCCGCCTGGGGCGCCTTTCTGGGATTCCTCACAGGCACAGGCCTTAAGCTGGCATTTGCGCTTGTCGCCGCTTTCTTCGTAGTCCGCGAACTGTTTGTTTAGCTCAGCTTATAGTTCATCATCCTGTGCCGCGCCAGTTCCTCGTATTTGGTGCCCGGGGCACCGTAATTGACGTAGGGATGGATGGCAATGCCTCCACGCGGGGCAAAGAGCCCGACGACCTCTATATATCGCGGTTCCATCAGGCGGACAAGGTCTTTCATAATGATGTTGACACAGTCCTCGTGGAAGTCGCCGTGGTTGCGAAACGAGACGAGATACAGCTTAAGGCTCTTGCTCTCAACCATTTTGCGGTCGGGGATATAGCGTATGCGTATCTCAGCGAAGTCGGGCTGGCCGGTAATGGGGCACAGCGAGGTGAACTCAGGGCACAGGAACTCCACCCAGTAATCATTGTCAGGGTGCTGGTTTTCAAATGCCTCCAGCACTTCGGGCATATAGTCGGTTCTATACTCGGTCTTGTTGCCAAGCGATTTGAGGTTTTCGTCTTTTCTGTTCATATCAGTCGGGGATTTATACACTAACAGGTTTTATTACAAACAATTATCGGTCATACAATTTATTTAAAAGGATTGTAGTCGACGTCGACATCATATACATCGACATTCTCGTATTCTTTGACCCGCTTGACAATACGGATTGTCGAGTTTATATAATTCTCCTTTTTGCTTTAATTGCTTCGGCAGACTGTTTTCGTCTACCCTTATACCCAT
>CAJOMZ010000101.1 GCA_905236645.1 uncultured Bacteroidales bacterium | reverse complement strand
CAATATATGTACAATACTTGTACAATATTTGTACGTTTACCAATTGTACAAGTATTGTACAAGTATTGTACATATATTGTACAACGGACGGAGTTGGTAGGGTGTTTTCAGGGGGAAGGTACGGGGAGGGAACGGGGCGTTGGAGGGGAACGGGGAGGGAGCTGAGGGTGCGAAGAGGGTGAAAATGGAAATTTGAAAAAGTTATCAACAAGTTTCCACCAACCCCGAAACGGGTCGGAACAGGGCCGAAGGGCGATTTTAACACTTCTGTATATTGTTGTATTCGTGAGTGTTGTATTATTTTTACAGCATAATGAAACCTTTGGAACAGAGTTGCGTAAAAGTGGAGGTAGAAGTAAATAATTGGGAATTTAAAACATTTTTTGGGAGTCAATGGTTTTTTTTGGAAAAAATGTTGTATTTTTACACTTTGAAACAAATTAGGCAAAAATGTCGTTAATCATTGGTATAGAGTATTGTAAGCTTGATAGCAACGGTCGGTTCAAGCTTCCAATTGCAATAAAAAAGCAGTTGGAGGGCGAGGACTGCCGTTTTGTCATCAGGCCGAGTATCTATGCCGAATGCTTAGAGCTATGGACTTACGCCAGTTTTGAAGCGGAAATTGCACACTTACAGAAAGAACTCAACCCCTACTCGATCGAAGACCGCAAGATGCTGCGCATACTGAGCGCAGGCAACATTGTCGAGATGGACACCAGCGACAGGCTGGTCATTCCCGGCGAGCAACGGCAACGCATCAAGACTTCGAAGGACTTAGTGCTGGTATCCACAGGCCGATATATGGAGATCTGGGACCACGACACCTACAGCCGCGCAAACGAAGCAGCCACCGACTATGCAGCCAAGGTTGACGAACGATTAGGGAGGACCACCAGTGTTGACAGCGAATGATACATACGGATACCATCGGCCTGTGATGCTGGCCGAGTGCCTGGAGGGGCTCAACCTGCGCCCCGACGGGATATATGTCGACGTCACCTTCGGCGGCGGCGGTCACTCGCGCGCCATCTTGTCGCGCCTGGGCGAGGGCGGACGCCTCTACGCCTTCGACCGCGACGGCGACGCAGCCCGCAACAGCATCGACGACCCGCGCTTCTGCCTGATACACGAGAACTTTGCGCACCTCAAGAACTTCCTGCGGCTCTATGGCGTGCGCCACATCGACGGCCTGCTGGCCGACCTGGGCGTGTCGAGCCACCAGATAGACGAGGCCGAGCGAGGCTTCTCGACAAGGATGGACGGTCCGCTCGACCTGCGTATGGACCGCCGCGAGGGTACAACGGCGGCCGACCTGGTCAACACCGCCGACGTAGAGGAGCTGGAGCGCATAATGAGGCTGTACGGCGAGCTGCCCAACGCCAGGCAGATAGCGCAAAGCATCGTGAAACGGAGAACGGAGAACGGAGGACAGAGGACGGAAAGCGGAGAACGGAGAGCGGAGAGTGCGGGCATCGTGACGACCAACGACCTGAAGGAGGCCGTGGAGAAGCACCTGCCCCGAGGCCGCGAGAACAAGACGCTGGCAATGATTTTCCAGGCTCTGCGCATAGAGGTGAACGGCGAGCTCGAGGCACTGCGCCAAATGCTGACGCAGGCCGTGGAGGTGCTCAACCCGGGCGGCAGGCTGTGCGTGATGTCCTACCACTCGCTCGAGGACCGAATAGTAAAGAACTTCTTCAAGTCGGGCAATTTCGAGGGCAAGATAGAGAAGGATTTCTACGGCAATCCGCAGGTGGAGCTGAAGCCGGTGAGCCGCAAGCCCATCACGGCGTCGGAGGAAGAGCTGATGCAGAACAACCGCTCGCGAAGCGCAAAGCTGAGAGTGGCCGAGAAGGTGTAACGGCTAACGGTCAAGAGTTGGAGGTTAAAGATTTTGGAATAGTGAATCAATAAACAAATTGAATATAAGAATGGCAAAAGATGGCGGAAAGAGGAAACGGAGCAGTCTGGCGCAGGTGCTGGGAGGCGATATGCTGGGGTCGCATTTTATGCTGAAGCAGATACCCCTGCTGTTGCTCATACTTGCATTCTGCCTGCTGATGGTGGCCGTCCGCTATCGCGTGGAGAGCCTGAACAAGCAGAAGGACCGTATGAAGAAGGAGGTGAGCTACCTGCACGAGCACAGGGTGCAGATGCAGAAGCAGTATCAGGAATCGATACGCATATCGAGGATCGATCGCGAGCTCGACACCATCGGAGTGGGACTGGTTGCCGGACCGCCGTTCGAGTTGAGAACCGACAAATGAAGACGCAAACCTTTATAACCTTTTTGAAGAAACATACAATATGTCGAACAAGGACCGCATAACAACAAGGATGAAAGCAGGCGTGCTTTTCCTGATTCTCGCAGGAGGATTCGGGATTGCCATACTGTGGTCGATGGTGAAAGTTATGTGGGTCGACGGCGACAAATGGCGTGCCCGTGCCGAGGAGATGAGCAAGGACTACAAGCCTATGAAGGCCCGCCGAGGCGACATCTACTCGTCGGACGGCAAAGTGCTTGCCACCACGGTGCCCGACTGCGACCTTTACCTCGACTTCAGCCGCCGGCCCGAGCGCGACAAGCAGGGCAGGGTCAAGTACATAGAGGGCACGAGAGACACGCTGTTCGGTACGGCGATAGCAGACTCCAACTACTTCAAGTATGTTGATTCAGTATGTATAATACTGCACAATGCGTTCCCCGATTCGTCGGTGGCCACGTTCCGCAGCATACTGGACAGCGCACGCTACGGCAAGCGGATGAAGAGATACAGAGGCTGCGCGAAGATAAAGCTGCACGTGCCTTACTCGGACTGGGACAAGATTTGCAAGATGCCCGGCTGGAGACGCGGCATCGTCAAGGAACGCGAGGTGATAGAGAGAGTGGGCGGCGTGGACAGGAAGGTCCGCAAGTCGGTCATCAACGACACACGCTCGCACACCTACGACAACCTTGCCGAGAGCACCATAGGCTTCTACATCCCCGAGACGAGGGAATACACAGGTCTGGAAGGCTATTACGACTCGATACTGAAGGGGCAGGACGGCAAGGTGCTGTGCCGCCGCCTGACGCGAGGCTCGTGGATACCGGTGAGAGGCGGTGGCAACATCGTCGTGGCAGAGAGCGACAGCATAAGGACAGACTCCATTCCCGGCTTCCCGGTCATTGACGGACAGAGCATTGTGGCCACGATAGACACAAGGCTGCAGGACATTGCACACTACTCGTTGGAGAACGCCCTGCGGCGCTATGGCAGCACGGCAGGCTGCGCCATACTTATCGAGGCCGAGACGGGCAACGTGCTGGTCAGCTCGAGCCTGATACTGGACACCGCCACAGGCAGATACAAAGAGTTGCCTTACCGCAACGTGGCCGTGACCGACCTCTACGAGCCCGGCTCCATCTTCAAGCCCGTGCTGCTGACGGCAATGTACAACGACCCCAGCTTCACGCTCGACACATCGATGCTGCTGCCCGTAGGCCAGAAGCGGTTCAGTATGAACAGCAAGGTTGTTACCGACCACGGGCTGCCCAACGCTATGTTCCCCCTGTGGAAGGCAGTGGCCGTTTCGTCGAACGTGGCGTTCTGCGAGCTGGCCTGGCGCTACTACAACAACCACCGTCGCGACACCCTTTTTGCACAGGTGAGCCGCATATTCCCGTTCAACAAGCTCAATGTGGACCTGGTAGTCCGCGAGTATAAGAGCCGCACCCACCCGCTGACCTACGACAACGACTTTCTGCGTTTCTGCTACGGCTACACAAGCGCCGTGTCGCCCCTGAGGATGGCCACGTTCTACAACGCCCTTGCCAACAAGGGCAGGATGGTGAAGCCGCGCTTCTGCAAGGGAGTGATAGTGGACGGCAAGCTTGAGGAACTGCCGGTACAGGTAATCAACGAGCGCATCTGCTCGGAAGAGACCGCGCTGACAATGCGCGACCTGCTCATCGGCGTGGTTGAGGGCGGTACAGGCGACAACATCAAGAACGAGACCTACAGCATTGCCGGCAAGACCGGCACCGCCGTCACTTCGCCCAACGCCCCGACGAGCAACGCCACTTTCGTGGGCTTCTTCCCTGCCGACAAGCCTAAATATACCTGCCTGGTGATGATGGAGAAGATAAGCTACTTCGGCCGCAACGCCGCGCCGGTGTTCCAAGACATAGCCGACTGTGTGGTATCGCTCGACAAGGAACTCGACTGCCGTCCGACGATGATGAAGCTGGCAGAGATAAAGAACAGCCAGAAGAGCAGCAAGGGTATGCGCTACACGCTGCCCACGGTGGAGAAGGCACCGCAAGCCGAGGTGAGACGGGTGCAGAAACGCTTGGGGTTGGACTACAGCAATGTAACCGACAAGTCGGTGTGGTGCAGCTTCCGCGAGCCGGTCGACAGCATTGGGCTGAAAGCCGAATATGTGAAGTACGACATACCGCAGCGGCAGGTGCCGAACTGCTATGGTATGACGATAAAGGACGCCCTGCTGCTGTGCAGGAGTGTCGGCATCGACGTGACATTCGAGGGCTACGGAAAAGTGGTGGAGCAGTCGCCGAAGGCACGCACCCCGATAACAAAGAATATGAAGGTGCATCTAAAACTGAAGCCCTGAGAACCAATTGACAAAGAGATAGAAAGGTAGTTTATGAAACTGACAGACATATTAAAAGGAATAGAATACAAAGCCTACTGCAACGGTGGCGAGTGTGCGGCAGACAGCCGCGAGATCGGGCGCATCACGTTCGACTCGAGGAGTGTCGGCAAAGGGACCGTGTTTGTAGCCCAGAAAGGCGTGCACGTCGACGGCCACAACTATATAGGTATGGCCATCGAAGGCGGCGCCGATGTGGTTATCTGTCAGGACCTGCCTGCAGAGCAGCCCAAGGGCGTTCTCTTCATCCAAGTAGAGAATTCGGACATCGCATTGGGCCTTGCAGCAAGCAACTTCTACGGCAATCCGTCGCACAAACTGCAGCTGGTAGGCATCACCGGCACCAACGGCAAGACCACTACCGTGACCCTGCTGCACCGGATGATGCGCGATATGGGCATCCACGCCGGCCTGATTTCAACCATAGTCAACCGCATTGACGACGAGGAGATTGCCGCAACGCATACCACTCCCGACGCCGTGGAGCTGAACCGGCTGTTGGCAATGATGGTTGAGAAAGGCTGCGAATACTGCTTTATGGAGGTCAGCTCGCACGCCATAGTGCAGAACCGCATTGCCGGACTGCGCTTTGCAGGAGCCATATTCAGCAACATCACACACGACCATCTGGATTTCCACAAAACGATGGCCAACTACATAGCCGCCAAGAAGCAACTGTTCGACAACCTGGGCGAGGACGCTTTTGCGCTGACCAATATCGACGACAAGAACGGTCGCGTGATGGTGCAGAACTGCAAGGCAAGAGTGAAGACCTACAGCCTGCAGACCGTCGCCGACTTCCGCTGCAAGATAATAGAGAGCAGCATCCACGGCCAGCAGTTGGAGCTGAACGGCAGGCAGCTGTGGACTCCTTTGGTAGGAAGATTCAACGCCTACAATATCACAGCGATAGTTGCCACAGCGCTGCTTTGCGGATTCGACACCGACGAGACACTGCGCATTGCCAGCGGGCTTCACGCAGCGCCGGGGCGGTTCCAGTACCTTCACGGCAAGGGCATAACCGCCATTGTGGACTACGCCCACACGCCCGATGCGTTGGAAAACATTTTGTCGACATTGAAGGCTTTGTGTCCAAAGACAAATAAGATAATAACCGTGGTTGGTGCAGGCGGAAACCGCGACAAGACAAAACGTCCGCTGATGGGTAAAATTTGTGCCCGTTTGAGTAATCAGGTGATATTCACATCTGACAATCCTCGTAATGAAGAACCTGCCGACATTGCTCAACAGATGCTCGATGGCGTTGAACCGCAATATCTGCCGAATGTCATCACCGTGCTCGACCGTAAGCAGGCCATAAAAACAGCAACCATGTTTGCCCAAAGCGGCGATGTGAGTGCCGGAGCCAGTGCCCTTCAGGGCGTGACCAGT
>CAJOMZ010000100.1 GCA_905236645.1 uncultured Bacteroidales bacterium | reverse complement strand
GGCGGCCTTGAGAAGTGTCCCGACGGCCCGCTGAGCACCGATCCCGAGAACCACGCCCTGATGACCAAGAACCGTCAGGAGAAGGTGAACCGCGTGGCCAACTACATCCCTGACCAGGAGGTTACGGGCAACCCCGATGCCGACCTGCTCGTTGTGGGCTGGGGCGGCACCAGCGGCGCTTTGACACTTGCTGTCGAAGAGATGAACAGAGAGGGCAAAAAGGTGGCTTACACGCACTTCAACTATATCTGCCCGCTGCCGAAGAACACCGGTGACATACTGCGTAGGTACAAGAAGATTGTCGTTTGCGAGCTGAACAACGGTCAGTTCGCCGGCTATCTGCGCACGCAGTTCCCCGAGTGCCCGATGACCCAGTACAACAAGATTATGGGTCTGCCTTTCGAGGTCGGCGAGTTAAAAGAAGAGTTTAATAGACTGTTGAGTTGTTGATTGTTGAAATGAAATGTTGATTTGAAACAGACACAACGACAATTGAAAAAACAATTAAACGATTAAACATTTTAAAACAATGAGTGAAAGACATTTTGTTCCGAAAACGGACGTAGAATACACAAAGGCTGACTTTACCAGCGACCAGATGGTGAAATGGTGCCCGGGCTGTGGCGACCACGCTATCCTGTCATCACTTCTCAATACGTTCCCCAAGACGCACACCAAGAAAGAGAACATCGTGATGGTCTCCGGTATCGGTTGCTCGTCGCGTATTCCTTATTATGTGGACACCTACGGTTTCCACAGCATCCACGGTCGCGCCTGCGCTATCGCCACGGGTGTCAAGCTGGCCAATCCCGCGCTGAGCGTGTGGGTCAATATGGGCGACGGCGACTCGATGGCTATCGGTGGCAACCACTTGATCCACGCCATACGCCGCAACCAGGACTTGAACATAACCATTTTCAACAATGAGATTTACGGCTTGACGAAGGGTCAGTATAGCCCGACGACCAAGTTCGGCCAGGTGACGAAGACTTCGCCCTATGGCACCATCGACTACCCGTTCAACCCGGGCGAGCTTGTGATGGGCGCACAGGGTACTTTCTTTGCCCGCACGCTGGACTGCGTTCCCGCTCTGACCACCGACGTGATGGAGCAGGCCGCTAAGCACGACGGCGCCTCGGTTGTAGAGGTTCTGCAGAACTGTATGATTTTTAACGACAAGACCCACGCAGCCATCACCGACCGCGCTGTCCGCGACGACCGTACCATCGTCCTTGAGCACGGCAAGCCGATGATTTTCGGCAAGGAGAAGAACAAGGGTCTGCGCTTCAACGGCCGCCAGCTGGAGGCTGTCACCATCGGCGAGAACGGTGTCACCATCGACGATATTATGGTCCACGACGAGACCACCGAGGATACCGGCATCCATATGATGCTGGCCCATATGGGCGGCGACCTTCCTGTGGCTCTCGGCGTAATCCGCAACGTCAAGAAGACCTCCTACACCCAGCTGTATGAGGACCAGATGGACGAGCAGATGCAGAACGGCAAATACAAATGCGTCGACGACCTGCTGAACAGCGGCGACACTTGGGAGGTGTAATTATTCCTTAACGATAACGAAAACGAAAACGAAAACCGGCGAGAGCCGGTTTTCGTTTATTTTTTGACGGGTTGCACCGGCTTCCAGCCTGCGGGTAGCCAGCGGTACTATTCTCTTTCGAGGAGGAAACTGACGGGGCGGAAGCCGTCGTTGCAGGAGATGAGGGCACTGTTGGGGTTCTTCATCCAGCCGTCGTAGAAGTTGCCGCGTCCGGCGGCGAGTTCTTCGACGAACCAGCGCATCGACTCCCAGGCGCTGTCGCATAGGGTCTCGGGTTTGGTGGCGCCGACGCTCGTCCAGCTGTCGCCCTCGTTGATGGTGCAGGCGTGCTCGATGGGATTCTCGTAGAGTGCCTGCAGGTCTTTGTAGTCGGCTTTGCGTATTGCTGTTATCTTTATGTTGTACATATTTTTTGTGTTTTAGTCTTCCCAAAGAATGTACCATAATCCGTTGGAGAAGGCGTAAGCCCTTTCAGAGTAAGATGATGTGACAAGGTTGTCGTGTTTTGCAGGTTTCCAAAACCGTCGGCTTTTGTTTTTGGCTTTGATAAAGCGGCCGTCGATTTCTTTTTGTGTCAAATAGAAGTACCGTCCCTTGTACTTTATATATCCGTAGAACGGTTGACTGCGGTAGTCGTCTTCGAATATTATTAACGCAAAATGCAGAAGGGTGAAAGGATTGTCGATGTTGAATTTGGAAAGCGCTTTCTTTTTGCTGTAGGAGGGTAGGATGGTGCAGATGTCGGCAAGTTCCTCCTTATCGTCAATCTTTTCCATCATTGTCGTGTCGGAAGTGTCGTCAGAATCGTATAGGGTTAGGAAGTAGGCGAGGTTTTTCTCCATTGGTGTCTCTTCGTCGTCGGGGTCGAGTGTCTTGCCTCTCACCACTCTTTTCAATATGCGGCGCAGATGGCGGTCGGTGATTTTGTATTCGGGTATCGAGACGGTTGCGGTGTCGGGCGGCGGCGGTGGGACGAGGGTGGTGTCGAAGGCGCGCCAGGCGCTGTCCACTCCGTTAAGGTAGTCGTAATAGTAATTGAGTATTGCGCCGGACATATTGTCGGGATGGTAGACGCCGCGAGCGTAGAAGTATCTCGATAGTCGCGAGCCTGTCCACAATCCCCAGTTGTTGCGCAGCCACATACCGAGTCCGAAATGGTATTGGGACATACTTTCGCGGTTGGGCGCGGCTTTTATAGCCCTGCGGTCTTTGAATGACAATATAGAATCAAGCTGGCTGAAGCAGTCCTCAATGTTGCGAGGGATGTATATGCCGTCGATGGTGTCGGCGACAATGCAGCGCTCGTATTCTGCGCGTTCCTTTTGTCGCTCTATTGTGCCTTCGCGTTTGGCTATTAGCTTGTTGCGTTTGTGCATCGCGCCAAATAGCTCTTTGTACCAGAAGTCAATCCCATCGGGGAAGTCGCTGACATCGAAGCGTGTGTTCTTGACGGCTTTGCGTATCTTGGCTTCGGGCAGGCTGTCGCGGTTGTTCATTTTCACAATGGTGGCGTGGCCGTCGCGGTCGATGCGCAGCAGCATATTGATATGATAGTATTTATATGCACCGTGAATCACATCACCCTGTGGAGTCATCCGCAGCTTTGAGGCAAGCAGTTCCTCACCTTCGCTGACATAGTCGCTTGGACAATTGAAGGTCGTTTCGATACGTTGTCGAGGAGGTAGTTGTCTCAGTTGAGACTCGGAGTGATAGGAGAACGGCAGGGTTTCGATTTTGCCTGTGGATAGGTGGATTCTGAGCAATGTGCGTGAGGCGGTGTAGACGAAGACGGTGTCGTTGATTGCGAAGACAGGTCTGTCGGAAATCAGCGTGTCGCGTGAGGTGGCGTCGGGAATAAAGAAATTCTTGAGAGTAAAATATAGTCTGCAATTTACGCTGTCGTTGTTGCATCCAATCAACTCTTTAAGGTTCTGCTGCTCTTTGACGGCTCCGTCGACATAGAGTGAGAAACTGTGGGTGTGTGAAGGTTCTCCTTGTGGCGAGTGGTCGTAATTGAGCAGGTGCAACAGCGTCCGTCCGTCGTTGCTGATGAAGAGCTCTCCGCAGGCAAGGTTTTCGGGGATGGTGTAGAGCAACGTGGAGTCTGTGGTACTGAACACATCTGTTTTGCCCAAAGAGGTTATGTCCAATTGCCGTGCAGGGGTGGCGGTGGCTGAATATAGCCCGTTGGAAGAGCAGACGGTGACAATCTTGCTATTGCTGCCAACAAACTGAGCCGATACAGAAGTGCCCAACCCGGCAGTCAATACGGCAAAGCAGAGCGTTTTTAACAGCCATTTCCCTGTGGCTGTATTGATTGTGTCATTGTGCGTTTTCATCTTCATTGTTTCTCCCTTTTCTTATATTAGTAGCAAATCGGGATATTTTTTTACAGATTACGTTAAATAAAAAACAGGCATACCCTGGCTACGCTGATTATGGCTCCGATGATTTCGCGCTGGGTTGCGCGCAGGCTACAAAGAGAGAGAGAGTTTCACCAAAGAACATTGTCGGTTGTGCCTGATAAAGTTGTCAATCAATCGAGCAGCCGGGGCCGAAGAGTTCTTTGGCGTAAGGGGTCAGCGGGATGTGCTTCGACAGCCAGAAGATGGGCAGCACAATCTCTTGAATGCCGTCGGCGTAGGAGGCTATTTCATAGACCTGATATATCAGTGTGATGGTGCTGCGCGTACTGTCGATAGTGAAGTCGGCAGGGACGGGCAGCCGCTCTATATTATCAAGGTATAAGGCTTTGAGAACATCGCTGTTGACGG
This sequence comes from uncultured Bacteroidales bacterium, assembly GCA_905236645.1. Classification (GTDB taxonomy): domain Bacteria; phylum Bacteroidota; class Bacteroidia; order Bacteroidales; family P3; genus Colimorpha. The sequence goes on along the minus strand of CAJOMZ010000100.1, from coordinate 1,824 downwards.
CCAGGTCTTCAACGGCGCGGACAATGACGGGACCCAGCAGGTTGGTGTCGACGATGTCGTTGAGATGTATGATGTTGCCGCTGTTGACGTCAATATTCACATATTCGCTCGAATAGAGACCGTGGGCGGCAGCGACAGCATAGTTCTCGCGCCAGATGTAGATAGTGGCAATGTCGTCGTGTTGCTCACATTCGCTTTCGATTTTGAAGTAACTGTACCACGACGAGTCGTCGATTTTGTCCACCGGTGTCACTGTGGCACCGTCTTCGGTGTAGAACGATGCATCGTTAAGCCAACGGCGTGCAGCGGTTTCCAAATCGTTGATTTTGTCGTTGCAGAAGTAGATGTGAACCAGTTCGCGTTCGGCTTCAGGCGTCATCATACCCTCGGTGGGCCACACTATGTTATAGGTGTTGCGTAGTCCAATGGTGTTTCCGGCGAATGGGAATTCTTCGTCAGAGTAGACGAGGAAGTTCTGTTCGCCTGTAAGCGTTTTGGTTGTGAATGTCTTGATGCTGTCCGACGCTATAGTGTCGTTGTCGCCACCGTTAGTTCTGTTGCAGCCGATTGCCAGCAGGCAGGCGGCAATGATGAAGATGTGTTTTTTCATTTTGATAGTTGTCGTTGTCTTATCTTTCCCTTCGTTCTATTACTGTTTTCAGGCGATAGCGGTCGCCGGTAGCAGGGCCAATGGCATCTATAAACTGCTGGTCGTAGCCAGGGGTGTCGTAGCCCCAACGCTGGAAGTTGCCGCTCTCGTCCACCTTTTTGACCACTTGGTCGTTGTATTTGACGATAAGGTGTTTGGCGAGCTTGTCCCAACGTTGCATCATCCGTTCGGCGTAGGCTATGGATTTCTTGTTGAGGTAGTCGCGCCGGTCGGCAGGAGTCATTGTCTTGACGGCATCGAGCACGCTGTCCTGGTCGGCGAAGTAGTAGTCCTCCAGTTCGCGCTGTGCCTGCCGCAGGTCGCCTATCATCATCGAATAGCGCGGATAGACCATATTGGCCACCCAGTTGTTCATCCAGAAGGCCGATTGGAAGCTGAACGTGTTGCGAGGGTTGTTTTCGGGACGGAAGGGGTCGGGCACCTGCGTGATGCAGCAATAAAGGGGTACGTAGGCCACCATATCGGCGTCGTCGCAGTTGAACCAGGTGATGCCGCCGACATCGTCGGGCAGCCAGCTGCGCATCTGGCAGGTCATCGTGAAGCCGCTCTGCTGTGTGGCGATGGGGCGTTCGCGGAAGTAGTCGTTGCCGTCGCCGTCCTTGAGGTGCATCGGCAGCGGTCGGATGGGCATTCCCCAAGGGCCGGCGGTCATATCGGCGGTCATATCGAGCGGCGTGCCTTCGAAATGGTCGCGCATATCCTGCTGGAGGTCGCGCAGACTGACTTTCTCTTTGGGCTTGATCCACAGCGGCAGGTGGTCGCAGCGGTCGAACTCGCCGTTGATGTAGGGCAGGTATTGGTCCATATCGTCGCTGTGGTGGCGGAAGAAACTCCACACGCGGGCGTCGGCGTAGCGCACGTTCTCGAAGTCGATGGGGCAGTAGGCGTCGCGGAACGAAAAGTCCTCGTCCTTGCCCGAATAGAAACCCCATTCCTTTGCGAAGCTGATGACATCGGCAGCATAGACACACTCCACCTCGGGACGGTTGATGTGCTTGAGGCTCTTGCTGCTGATGCTGGTGTATTTGCCCTTCTTCTCCAAGGGGAAGTGTCTGATACGGCTGATGTTGGCATGAGCGCAGATGCAGTCGTCGGGGATGCGCAAGGCCACCCAAACGGCACCTTTCCGCCCCGGGCCTTTGCCGATGATTTCC
>CAJOMZ010000099.1 GCA_905236645.1 uncultured Bacteroidales bacterium | reverse complement strand
GCTATAGAAAATGAAAACTGCGAAGGGGCCGTTTGCCCTCATGGAGAGTTTAATTTTCATATGTTTTCTGTAACCAACCAAGAGTCTCCAGCGGGATATAACCAGTATGATAATACACCTTATTCTACAGGAGACCTCAATGGGGACAATATTATTTCCATGTTAGAGGCAAACCTTTGGAATGTGAATAAGAATTCATATATTCCGATTGGATGGGAAACTCCACTTTATGATGATATTGGGAACATTGGAGCTTTCATGAGTTTGCGATATCCCACTTTGATTTGCGACAACCTTTATTCAAGTGAAACTCACCGCGGAATCATTGGGGTGACCAAGGAAGTACATGTGTATAATGGACAAACTCTCACCTTAACCGGGGCAAGTGCTGTTGAGCTTTGGAATAACGCAAGCCTTATTGTGGACGAGGGTGGTACTTTGGTTGTTGATGGAAATGTAACATTTAATGGTACACATAACAACGCGTTGATTATTTATGGTAATCTCGTTCAGAATACTGGCTCAACTTTGACTTTTGAAGACATGGAAGTGATTAGTTATGCTCCAGTTTTTACTTTAAATGGAGCTTCTTTTGTAAATACAGAGTTGAAATACAAACCCTATAATTCCTCAGGACTGTCGGCTGCGACCACTGTTGGTAATCTTACGGTTCACAACTGTAATTTTTACAATCCAGACAAGCTTATTGCCATTCTTGTAGAGAAAAGCCATTCGTGTGACATTTACGGAAACACTATCACTGCGTCAGGAGGAGATGGCATCTGCTTAAAATATAGTGGAAACGCAGTATCCAATAAAGTAACTCGAAAAGTCCGCAACAATGAGATTTACGGTTGTGCCGATGCGGGATTGGTTATTCATGCCACCACTTGTAATGTGCTTATGAATGATATCCATACTAACCGTTATGGTGTAAGACTTGTTGGCAATTGTAATGTGCTCAATTTTAAGGGCCAGTGCTCTGCTCTTTCCCCTACTATGACACAATATATACACGATAATGATGAGTATGAAATATATATGATGCAAGGTTGTAATCCAAAAACCATGCGATACAATTCCATTCGCAAAACGAGCTTTAGCACGACACCATACTTGTACTATGATAATCTGTTTTCGACACCTATTCCAGATACAATCACTGTTATTTTGAATGAATGGGGTAGTAATTTTGTTCCCTATTTGCACTTACAAAGCAATTCAGGTGCGGTTTACAGGTACTTGCCTTATTGGGTTTTTGGTGATTGTAGCAATGAAACCAATCTTGCTGAAGAGCTCGTGGCTTTAGCTGATTCATTATGTGAAGCTGAAGAATACACGTTGGCAAAAGAAACATATATGCAAATTATCGAAGACTATTCTAGCACTGCTTGTGCAGTTGTTGCGCTCAAAGCACTTCTGCCATTGGAATCTCTTGTCGGAGAAGATTATGTGACATTGAAACAGTATTATTTGACTGACGAATCCATTGTAGGAGATGAAACGCTTGCCAAAGTAGGGCTTTATCTTGCCAACCGTTGCGATGAAGCGTTGGGTAATTATGACGTTGCTATTGCATGGTATGAAAACGTGATCACCAATCCAATATCTTCTGATGCTGAAATTGCCACGGCTATTATTGACCTTGGTAACTTGTATTTAGAAATAGAGGAAAAGGGAGCCAGGGCAATGGGTAAACTGACTCAGTATAAGCCTGAATCGTGGGATTATTGCACAGAACAGTTTGTCAAATTATTGTCATCACTTACAGGGGAGCCAAATGAGACTAAAAGAGAAATTGAATATGGTTATTGGGCTGATACAGTTACCGAACAGCCCGAAGGCTATGTTGTTGAATATGGTGTCGTTGAAGAGGATCGGGTCCTGGTTGACGTTGCCCATGAGGCTGCGGAGCGAACGGAGTTTGAGGCCGCGGATGTCGTGCCCGTCTATGGTGATGCTTCCGGAGCTGACGTCGTAGAAGCGGGGGAGTAGGTCCACCAGGGTGGACTTGCCGCCGCCAGAAGCGCCCACGAGGGCTATCTTCCGGCCCTTGCCTATGCGGAAGCTGATGTCGTGAAGGACTTCGCGGCCGGGCTCGTAGCTGAAGCTCACGTGGTCGTAGACTATCTCGTCTCCGAAGGACTCCAGTTCCTTAGCATCGGGAGCTTCGGTGATGTTGTTGGGGGCTTTGAGGATGCGGTCGATGCGCTCCATGCTGGCGAGGCCCTTGGGGATGTTGTAGGCCGCCTTCGAGAGGTCCTTGATGGGCTGGATGACGCTGTAGAGTATCACCATGTAGAAGATGAAGGTGGGGGCGTCGATGAAGGACTTGTCCAGGATGATGAGGGCGCCGCCGAAGCAGAGCACTATGCAGATCATCACGGTGCCGAGGAACTCGCTCACCGGCGAAGCGGCGTCTATGCGGCGGTACATGGCGTTGCGTCTGCGTGTGTAGTCGCGGTTGTATTCTTGGAACCGGCTGTTGCTGAAGTCGATGGCGGTGTAGGCCTTGATGACCTTGAGGCCACCGATGGTCTCGTCGGTCAGCGAGACGAGGCGGGCATTCATCTCCTGCACCTCTTTCGACTGCCGTTTGAGCTTGCGCGAGATACTCGAGATGACGAAAGCCACCAACGGCAACATGCAGAGCACGAAACCCGTCAGTTTCAGGTTGAGGTAGAGCAGCATGGCCAGGTAGAGCACCATGCTGATAACGGCTGTCAGCAACTGTTGTATGGAGCCCAGCGATGTCTCGTCGTATTCCACCATGTCGTTGCCGAAGCGCGAGAGCACGTCGCCCTTGCGGTGGCTGTCGTAGTAGGCCAACGGCAGGTGCATGGCCTTGCGGAACATGTCGGCCCGCATGTCGCGTACCACAGCGGTGCGCAACGTGGCTATCTCGACAGCCGAAAGATAGCCGAAGATATTCTTGAGGCTGTAGAGGACGAAGATGATGCCCGAGAAGAGTATCAGTGCGTTGAGCCGCCCGAAGGATATGAGCCATCGGTAGAGCCCGTCCAGCCATTGCGAGACAAGCGTCGCGGGCACCACCGACGTGTCGCCCTCGCCGAACAGTATCTTCAGAAAGTCGGCCACGCTCAATGCCGTGGCCATGGTGAATACCACACTCAATACCGTCAAAAGCACATACAGCACAACACGTGTGCTGTATGGTCTGGCATATCGGAGAGTGAGCGACATCGATGTCTGTTAAAGGCTGTATCCAATGTAGTTGTGGGGTGTGATGTTCTTGAGGCGTTGTTTGATGTCGGGAGCGACGTCGAGGGTGTCGACAAAGGTGCTGATGGTTTCGGCTGTGACCTTTTCGTTGGTGCGGGTCAGCTGTTTCAGAGCCTCGTACGGGTTGGGGTAGCCCACGGAGCGCAGGATAGTCTGTATGGCTTCGGCCACCACGGCCCAGTTGTTGTCCAGGTCGCGGTAAATGGCCTGCTCGTTGAGCAGCAGTTTGCCCAAGCCTTTCTCCAGCGAGGCCAGTGCAATCATCGTATGGGCTATAGGCACGCCGATGTTGCGGCTGACGGTCGAGTCGGTCAGGTCGCGCTGCATGCGGCTCACGGGTAGCTTGTGGCTCAAGTGCTCGAAGATGGCGTTGGCCAGGCCCAGGTTGCCCTCGGCGTTCTCGAAGTCGATGGGGTTGACTTTGTGGGGCATGGCGCTCGAGCCCACCTCGCCGGCCTTGATGCGCTGTTTGAAGTATTCCATCGAGACGTATGTCCACACGTCGCGGCAGAGGTCGATGAGTATGACATTGATGCGCTTGCAGGCATCGAACCATGCCGCCATCATGTCGTAGTTCTCAATCTGCGTGGTGAGCTGCTGGCGTTCGAGGCCGAGATGGTTCTTGACGAAGTCGTTGCCGAAGGCACGCCAATCGATGTCGGGGAAGGCGGCCAGGTGAGCGTTGAAGTTGCCTGTGGCGCCACCGAACTTGGCCGTGAAGGGCAGGCGTTCCAGCTCCTCGATTTGTCGTTGCAGGCGATAGGCGAAAACGCCCCATTCCTTGCCCAGCGTGGTGGGCGAGGCCGGCTGCCCGTGTGTGTGGGCGAGCATCGGTATGTCTTTCCATTCCTCGGCTTTCTGCTGCAACAGGTCGTGGATGTTGCGGTAGGCCGGCAGCAACACCTCTTCGGCACACTCCTTCATCGAGAGGGGCACCGACGTGTTGTTGATGTCCTGCGAGGTGAGACCGAAATGGATAAACTCCTTGAGGTCGTGCAGGCCCATCTCGTCGAACTTTCCTTTTAGGAAGTATTCCACAGCCTTGACATCGTGGTTGGTGGTCTTCTCGATCTCTTTTATCGCCTGCGCATCGTCGTCGGTGAAGTGGCGGTAGATGTCGCGCAGCGCTTCGGCCTTGGCGGCCACGGCAGCCAGCTGCGGCCGCTCGACCGCCAGGCGCGCGGCGAGGGCAATGAAGTATTCCACCTCTACACGCACACGGTACTTTATCAGCGACCCTTCGGAGAAATATTTGGCCAAGGGTTCGCATTTGCTGCGATAGCGCCCGTCGATGGGCGAGACGGCATTCAGGCTATTCATTGCTGATTAGTTTTTTTTGTTGAACGTCAGGTTCTCAATACCGACCAAAGTGCTTGTCGCGGTATTTCCGTTGACTTTGAATTCAAACTCTCCAAAATCCTCTTTTGCCTGTGCCAAATCTTCTCCCGTCATCGGGTACCATTCATAGGGGCTGGAAAGCGTAAGGGTGGCGGCATCAAGGTTTCCGGCCATCCACGACCAGCTGGTCATGTTGCCCGACTCGTCGTAGGTCACGTCGGTAAAGGCCTGATAGGCTTCGGTAATATTGTATTTCACAACATCGTTGGACCATGTGTATGTTCCTTTCAGATGCTGCCCCCAGGCGATGATATACATGTCGAGGTCTCTTTCACCGAAGATGGCGACAAAGGCTATATCATCAGGTGTGTCGGAGAAGCGTGGGGCTTCCCACCGGCCTATGAGTGATGTTTCGTCGTCTTTGGTGCACGACATGAACATGAGGGTTGAGACTGCCACAAGGGCAAATAATAACTTTTTCATAATTATGTTTTTACAATGTATTGTTCATGAATTTGTATTTTTCAAGCACTTTCTCCACCTTGCGGTCGTTGCTGAGCTCTATCAGGGCCTGGGCATACATGGTGTTGTGGGTGTCGGTGCCCATAAACTCGACCCACCCGGCCTCGAGCATCTCGTAGGCCTTGTGTTTGGCCTCTTCGCCGTAGAAGCCGCCCAGCGACAAGGCGTTGATTTGGAAGTAGACGCCTTGGTTTTTCAGTTGTTCCATGCGGCTACCGGCCACGTTGAGGTAGGGGTAGCGTTCGGGGTGGGCCAGTATCACCTCGTAGCCTTTCATCTGCATGTCGAATATCATCTCGTCGCAACCCATCATCTGCTGGTGCAGCGAGAACTCGACAAGCACATATTTCCCGCCGACCTGCAGGAAGCGGGGGTTCTCCAGACGCTTGGCGAAGCCACTGTCGATGCGGTACTCTCCGCCCACGCCAGCCATTTCTATCTCCACGCCGGCCTCGGTGGCCTGACGCTTCAGTTCGTCGTAGCGCCGGCAGATATCGTCCTCGTCGTTCGGGAAGCGGGGGTACTGGAAATGCGGGGTGATGATGACCTTGTTGTAGCCGACGGCCTTGAGGGTGTTGAGGCATTCGATGCTCTCTTCGACGCATTTCGAGCCGTCGTCCACTTTGGGCACCAGGTGGCAATGCATGTCCGTGCCCAGTGCGGCAAATATAGGCCGCGGCTCGTAGTGTTTTTTGAATATCTTCGATAAGAATGAAGCCATGTTGTTTGCTTTAGTTGTTGTATGTCTGGTGTTTCGGTTTCTGTTGCGACGGTTGTTTGCTGGCGGCCGACGGTCACACCCTGCGGATGTCGGCCCCCAGGCGTCGAAGGCGTTCGTCGATGTGCTGGTAGCCACGGTCGATCTGTTCTATGTTGTCGATGCAGCTCTTGCCGTCGGCGCTCAAGGCGGCGATGAGCAAGGCCACACCGGCGCGTATGTCGGGCGAGGCCATGCGCACGCCGCGCAGGCGGTGCTCGTGGTCGAGGCCGATGACGGTGGCGCGGTGCGGGTCGCACAGTATTATCTGCGCCCCCATGTCGATCAGCTTGTCGACGAAGAACAGGCGGCTCTCGAACATCTTCTGGTGTATCAGCACGCTGCCTTTGGCCTGTGTGGCGACAACCAGGGCAATCGATAT
>CAJOMZ010000098.1 GCA_905236645.1 uncultured Bacteroidales bacterium | reverse complement strand
ATGGTCACCTTCTGCCGGAAAGGGTTGGGGTAGGCCACGAAAGCCCCCTCGTCGCCCACCACGGTGATGCGCACGTCGCCCGTGTCGATGGGGTCGGTCTTCGTGGTGTCGCGCGGTACGTATGGGGTCATGAAGGAGGTGTCGACATACTTGGCTATGTATGCCATACTGTTGCCAGATGGGTATATGACGGTGTCTGAGAACTGAATGGGTTTGGTCATGCCGCCAGAAATATACAATACGCTGTCGATTAGCGCAAGGCTCGATGACATCAGAAGGTTGTCCGCTTCATAATTCAAGTCGATGAAGCCGATGCAATTGCCGGAATAGTCCCATTGGTAGATTCCGGCTCCGAGTTTGTTGCTGCCGATGTTTATTGTGTTGTCCCCGGCTTGTATCCCCCCCCTGAACCCTACATAGGTTATTATACGTCCGTTTTTCGCACAAGCGTTCATGTTGTCTTTCGAGGTGACGAGTGTTGTGTAGTAAGGGGATTGCGCCGTGCCGCACGACTGGGGCGTGTTCGTCGCTCTGTCTACTCTTATGAAATAGGCGTTGGCTGCTCCGGTTTCCACGGCGGCGCCGTTGATGTCCGTACCCAAGGCGTACTCGTCTTCGGGGCGATAGATGGAACCCATAATAATCATAGAGTTGGAATCGCTGTCAAAAAGTACATGGTTGAATATGGAACTGCTCATGGGATAACTATAGTTGTCATCATTCATATTCAATTGTGTTATTCCAATAGGTGTCAGGTTGTTGTCAAACTTGATAACCATTCCGTCTTCCGTATGGGATATTCGGGCGGCCATGCCATTGCTGCCATTTAAAGACACTATCGACGGGTTGTCCCTGACACTTGCGTTGCAAAGCAAATAAATATTGTTGTCGGAATCGGAACAGAGTTGCCAGTTTGCAGCATATTCCCACGCAGATGTTTCTCCCGAGAAAACATATCTGCATTCGGACATACCTTCAAAATGGGGGGCGAATTTCATTATTCTGTAGTTGCTTGTGGTTGGATGGCTTGACGGAGTGTCGCTAAACGCCTGCCGTCCGTTTACCATTATGACGACTTCACTTATACGTCCGTTGCTTAAATCATAGTATTGCGACTGGTTATCGCAAGTGTCGCAGAAGAGCCACATTGCATCGGTTGAACGGTGGCCGATGAAAATGTTCCCGTGAATGTCCACACAAAAAGCACCGGCTTTGAAAGGTTGTACCGCAATATAAACGGAATCAAACGCATTGTTTGTCTGCTTGTCGAGTGTGATAATGTTTCCACGACTATCTTTGTATGCCATACACAAGATTGTGTTCTCCCTCAAATGTCCATCGACATCGAATACAGCAATGGCAGAGGTCGTCATGTCTGCCGCCATACTATCGGTTGTCAACAAATACTGGAGATTGTTCCGGGTAATCAGCGTATCGTAATAATAAAGGTATTCACCATCACACATAGGGATACAAACAGAGGCGTAGGCAAATAACGAGGTATCGCCAACAAGCTGGATGCTATGGATTGAAGACGGAGCCCCATAATTGCTGTGCAGAATTTTCTTCCACAAAATATTGCCATCAGGAGAAATCTTCATTATACACGCGTTGGGATTATTTATATCTCCGCCATGCGGAGAGAAGGGCAACAGACTTTGGCCGTCGATGCTGGCACCGTTGGCGAACTGCCCGGCGACATAGAGGTTGCCGTGGGAATCGGTGACGGAACTGACGATGTAGTTCCAGAATTTGCCCGTCGGTTCCTGTCCGGAGTAGGATTTCACCCAGTCGAAGTGCTGGGCGTGGGCGGCGATTGCCATCAGCGCGAGGAGCGTAAAGGTGAGGGTCTTTCGCATGGTGTTTCGTTTTTGATTAGACATAATTTGTGCTTTCTCTTACCATATAGACGCAAAAAGGGGGCGTTTCGTTGCACGTGTTGCTCACTTTTATGATTTTTTAACAGAGGTGTTCGCAGGCATACCAGATAACTATTTTGTGTGATATTTTGCAACATATTGATGTACAATGATAATCATTAGATAAAAAATATCCCGAAGCGCCGTGGCATTGGGGTTATCAACACCCACCCCATACACAAATCCATTCCACGCCATCAGCCATCACCATCGAGGGATCACCGAAGGATCATAGAAGGATCGTAGAAGGGAGGAAGAAGGGAGAGGGGCGCTCCTATCGCGCATTCAAAAAAGCCGGAGGCTTAGGCCCCCGGCTTTTATCTTATTGGATAGGCGATTTATTTCTGGAAGAGACGCTGCCAGTTCTTGTACTCGCGGTCGCGCCAAGCGCCGTTGTGGTAGGCGTAGGAGACGATGGCGGGGATGACGGTGGTGCCCTCGGCATAGACCATCTGCTGCAGCTCCTCGCTCACCTTGCCCCAGCTGCCGGCCTCGAGGAGGGTGCTGGAGGAGCAGGCGCCGTCGCGGACGTCGGCAACGGTGATCTGGATGGCATACTTGTGCATGGGAACCTCCTTACCAAGAATCTCGGCGCAGACGACAGTGTCCTGTGCAAAATTCTTGGGGGTGCCGCCGCCGACCATGAAGAGGCCGCTCTCGGGGCAGTTCATCTTGATTTCGGTGAGCTCGAGGAAGTCGGCCACGCTGTCGATGCTGACATAGGGCTTGCCCTCGTGACGGCGGATCCACTGGTGCTTGCCGATGCCGAAGCCGGCGCTGCTGTCGCTGAAGGCGGGGCAGAAGATGGGCACGCCGCACTCGTAGCAGGTCTGGATGAGGCTGTCCTTCTTCACACCGTGACCCTCGGCGAGCCATTTGCCCACGTTGTAGAGGAACTCGCGGCTGCTGTAGGGACGCGGCTCGAGGAGGTCGGCCACGTCGCAGGTGGCCTGGTCGCAGGCCTGCAGCTCTTCCTCGTCGATGAAGGTGTCGTAGATACGGTCGATGTAGAGCTCGCGGAGCTTGGTGTCGGGGATGACGTTCTCCTTGGTGCCGATGTAGTGCTTGTAGCCGAGGGCCTCGAAGAGGTCCATGTCGATGATGGAGGCACCGGTGGAGACCACGGCATCGATCATCTTGTTGCGCACCATGTCGACGTACACCTGCATGCAGCCGGCAGCGGAGGTGGAGCCGGCGATGGTGAGGATGTTGGTGCAGTCCTTCTCGGCCAGCATCTGGCAGAGGATGTCGGCGGCGCGGGCGGTGTCGCGGCTGGTGAAGCTCATGTGACGCATGGCGTCGATGAGTTCGGTGCTGTCGTACTTCTTGATGTCAATGTGCTTGACGGTTTCTTTAAGGAGGTCTTTCTTTTCCATTTTGTATATTGTTTTTAATTGTTTGCAACACATTATAGGACAACGTGGATATACCGGATTTATTGTATCGTCGAAGAAAAAACTATTCAGTCGACTGTAGAGTGACGCTGATTTCGCGTGTGGCACATCCTTCGTACCGGTCGCTGCTGCCTGTAAACGAGGCACCGACGAACGAGACCGGGACGACAGTGCTTTGGTAATTGCCGTGTTGATTCCACGCTATGTCGTCGAAATTCACATATATGGTGTCCTTGCCAGTAGGGAAATGGCGAAACGTCACGTCGAAGCGCCCGTCGGCCCCCGTTGTGTCAAGGTAGCGCCAGCCTTCATCTTCCCCAGTGTCATTATGAGGAAAATACTCTCGGCCCACGCCGATACCCTCGATGGAATGGCCATCCTTGTCGACGACGGTTCCCTTGACACGATAGTCGGCCTCGGGGCATCCGTACTCTACCTCTACCGCTGTGTCGCACCCCGACAGGCTGACACCCAGCAGTCCGCCCAGCGAGACCAGCAGCCAGTTTTTCAGCTTCAGACACTTGATTTTCATAACGGAATATTTTTACTATGAAACAAGTTTCAATCCGATGATGGAGCCGACGAGGGTAGTGATGAAGAAGAGTCGCCAGAATGTGGCGGGCTCGTGGAATACGAAGATGCCGAGCAGCACGGCGCCGAGGGCGCCGATACCAGTCCACACCGGATAGGCGGTGCCGATAGGGATCGTCTCGGTAGCTTTGGCCAACAATATGGCACTCAACACATAGAAGAAGGCGAATCCGGCAATCCATTCCCACCAAGGAAATCCCACGAGCCCCTTCGCCTTGCCGAGACAAAAGGAGAAACCAACTTCGCAACAGCCTGCAAGTAAGAGTATTATCCAGTTCATAAAGATAGTTGTAGGTCTTGCAAAAATACTAAAAAAAACGGCCGAATACGAAAAAAAATCCGCCATCGGCATACCAGGCCTTTGCGCCGCACACCAAGCAACTGATTTCAACACTCTTATGGCCATCTAGCCTATCCAATCCACTAGTGAATAACGCCCTGTCTATACGGTAGCATGTCGGGTGACGGCATGCGGCAATGGCGACCCGAGGGGCAACATGACGGGTGGCGGTGACAGCCGTGACAACACGGCAGAGAGAATTTTTTTGTGCCACATACAATAAAATAAAACCAACGTCGTTATGACAAAATGTACAAAACACCACAAACAAAAAACTAACAATGGATCTGACAAACATTCTAGTTATTTCCGGCAAGCCGGACTTGAGTGAACTCGTGTCGCAAACCAAAGGCGGCGCCATAGTAAAGAACCTGGTCACGGGGCAGAAATACCCTGTGTTCAAGAACGACCGCATCAGCTCGCTGGGCGAGATACGCATCTTCAGCGAGAGCGACGAGCGGCCGCTGGACGAGGTGTATGCCGCCATATACAAGCACCTCGAGGCCAAGCCCACAGCCTTCGACCCGAAGAAAGCCGAGAGCAAAGAGATGTTCGCCCTGCTCGAAGCCGTGATGCCCGACTACGACCGCGAGCGCGTGCACACCTCGGACGTGAAGAAACTCTTCCTGTGGTACAACATACTGCTGGCCGCCGACAAACTGGAACCCGAGGCCGAAGAAGGTAGACTGGAAGCCGAAAACGTAAGCAATGAATAGCCAACAACATAAACAAAACAAAAAATACCATTAAAACACAACACATTATGAAAAAAATTCTCATGGCAGTATGTGCCATTTCGGTACTGGCCCTGACGGGCTGCAAGAAGGACGACCCGACAGACAATCACAACAATCAGGAACAGCAGGAGAGCGAAGGCATCTACAACCCCGGAGCACGCATAGCCACGCGCAGCACCGACGGCGGTACGGAGCAATGGGTGTGGAACGGCACAAAGCTCGACCGCATTGAGAGTTTCGACCTCGATGGCCTCACCACGGGCGTGCAACAATTCACCTACAACGGCGACCGTCTGGCATCGGTATCGCAAACCATCGAAGGCATCGAGACAGAGACACGCATCACATACGACGGCAACCTGATCTCGTCTATCGGCATCTACACCGCCGGCGTGGAGTCGGCCAACGTGGCGGTGAGCCACAACGCAGCAAAGAAGATCAACCGTCTGGACCTCGATGTCGACGCCGCCTACATCAACACCATTCTTGGCATGCTGATGGGCGACGGCGGGTTTAATTTCGCGGCTGCCAAAAGCGGCGAGAAATTCACGCTCAACAGCACCGATGTCTATGCCACCCTCGAATGGCAGGGCGACAATGTGAGCCGCATGATTGTCAACGCCGAAATCAATGCCGGAGTCACCATGGACGACATCTCGCAGGTTGTCGACCTCACCGAGATGCTGGGCGACATGGCATCGCTCATCATGTCGCTTCCCGGCGAGCATCCCCTTGTCGTGTCGCTGCACGACACCATCGACTTCACCTACGACGACAACCACAACCCGCTACAGGGCTTCCTTGGTATGCTCGACCCGCAGGTGCTCTCGGCCAACAACTACACACTGATGAACAACCACGGCATCGCTGACGTGAACCTCACCATCAACATACCTATCATGGGAGCCTACCCGATTGAACAGAGTGTTCCCATAACAAGGGTGATGGACTATTTCTACACCTACAACGCCTCCGGATTCCCGCTGACCGTCAACGATGACGAAGGCAACATGACGACATACACATATCAGGAATAGCCCTGCACGCCGATTCTGGCACACGCCAGATGTCCGCACGCCATCTGGCACCATCCTCCAATCACAAGACAACAACCGCTGGTGACCGTCCGCCAGACACCAACCACCAATCACCAACAACTGATGACCTACACAGAGAAAGACCACAAATACAAACGCTACACCGTCACCTCGGCTCTGCCCTACGCCAACGGACCGGTGCACATCGGCCACCTAGCCGGTGTCTACGTGCCGGCCGATGTATACGTGCGCTACCTGCGTGCACAAGGCGAAGACGTGATGTTCATCGGCGGCAGCGACGAGCACGGCGTGCCCAT
>CAJOMZ010000097.1:6464-7774 GCA_905236645.1 uncultured Bacteroidales bacterium | reverse complement strand
CAGTTGTTGTCCAGTCATTGACTGGACAACAACTGGACAACAACTGGACAACAACTGGACAACGAACGGAGTTGGTCTTGTAACTTACTGGTAATGAACGCTCGTTTTTCGGGCCCAAAACGGGTGCCGGTGTTAATTTGCGTATGATGGCGGCTGTTTTTATTTATTTGTTTATCTTTGCAGTGCGATTGAATGAGGGGTTGTGTGTATAATTGCTTGTGATTTAATAAATAAGGATATTATGAGAAATCTTTTTTCAAAGTTTGGCGGCGTGGTTTGTGCTGTCGCTGCCGTGGCTGTGATGGCTTCGTGCGGAGGCAGGAAGCCCGACAATGCATACACGATTACGTGTACTCTCCCTTCGCAGCTGAGCGAGATGGAGTGTGTTTATCTTTACACTGTTACGAACGACCGTCCGGTGCTGCTCGACTCGGCAAAGGTGGCGAACGGGCAGTTCAAGATTAGCGGCGTTGCGCCCGACACGATAATGCAGGCCTTCCTGATGCGCGACGGGAATGTGCGTGACCTCAGGGAGATTGCCCCTTATTGGAGCCTGTTTGTGGAGGGTGGCGACATTGTTATAGATTCGGGTAGCTTTTTTGCCACGGGCACGCCGACGAACGACGGCATAAACGACTGGATGTCGCAGCTGATGACTGCCTCTACGCCCGAAGAGGTTGTCGGCTTTCTGAACGAGCATTGGGCCGAGCATTCGTCGGACTTTGTGGGTGCCTACGTCCTTGAAATGATGTCGGCGTTCTTGGATTTTGCCACGGTCGATGCCTTGGCCCGTCAGATTCCTGACGGGCTGATTCAGCAGTATGCCTCGTTCCGTATGTTCAAGGAGCAGCTGGAGGCCGTGAGCAGGATGCAGCCGGGCCGTGACTTCACGGACGGCGATTTGGCCACCCTCGACGGCGGCAGCGCGAAGCTGTCGGACTATGTAGGCAAGGGCGACTATGTGCTGGTCGACTTCTGGGCGTCGTGGTGCGGCCCGTGCCGCCAGGCTATGCCGAGGCTGCAGGCTCTGGCCCCGAAGTTCAAGGCGATGAAGATTGTAGGCGTTGCCGTGAACGACGCTGTGGCCGATACCAAGAGGGCCATCGACGATTTGAAGATAAAGTGGCCCGTGGTGCTTGACACCGACGGCGCGCTGGCCCGCACTTATGGCATAAGTGCTATTCCGGCTATGATTCTTTTCTCGCCCGACGGCAAGATTGCCGCCCGCGACATCAATGTGTCGGAGCTGGAGAGCGTGCTGACAGAGATGGTGAAATAGCCTGTGCGCAGCCCTGAAAATGTCAAGGGGG
>CAJOMZ010000097.1:0-6456 GCA_905236645.1 uncultured Bacteroidales bacterium | reverse complement strand
GGCGCCCCTTGTGCTTTGTGTATGGACTGATATTATTCGGCGGCAGTGGGCTGGTCTTCCTTGTAGGCCTTCTTCTTGCGGGCCTTGGCCTGTGTGAGGAAGGCGGCAAGGAGGACGATGAAGAAGACGCATCCGCGCAGGCACTCGAGGGTTAGCATATAGCACGCTTCGATGCCGGCAAGGAATATGACGCCTGTCAGCAGCGACCATCCGAATTTGCGGCTGCGGACGGTGTCGGCAATGATTTTGTAGACTGCAAAGAGCACTATCGCAACTTCGCCGACAATGAGCATCCACGACGAGGCGGTGTAGTCGATAAAGAGGGCCACGATGGTCAGCAGGGCGGCGATAATCATAGTGAAGATTCCAATCTTCCACTCTTTCCAGGGCTTGCCCTCGGCAAAACCGGTTTTGACGTTGAGCTGCGCGATGACCTGCATAATGGCCGACATTATGCTATAGATGACGAGCGAGAGCAGTACGAGCATAACTATTGCCAGCGGCCAGCCCACGATGCTGGGCATACAGAACCAGCCGATGAAGGGACGCGGGTCGAGGTCGGGCCACACCTTGTATTCGGGGAAGGTGCACTGGAAGCAATAGTAGCCGCAGGCCAGCAGCGTCAGGCCAAGCAGGGTGTAGAGCAGCGGGTAGTGCTGCGACTCGCCTTTGTAACGGACACGCCAGTTGACAAAGCCCATCACTTCGGTCAGCACAAGTATGATGACTAATTGCAGCCACAGGGGAAGGCCAAGCGGATTGTTGTGTTGCAGCCCCATCAGGCCGGGCAGCTCGTGCAGATTGGTGACGGGGGCGTTTGTGGAGATGAAATCTACTAAACTCATAATGACAGATGTTTTATGATTTGAAACTGCAAAGGTACGCAAAAAAAATATTTCAGGGGCATAAATAATATTTCTGTACATTAAGATGTTGTTACACAATGCGTATAAGGCTGCACGACAGTAGGCTTCGGGTTCGCTTTTTCCCAAAAAGCGCCTGCAAATGATATTTTTTCGTAAATTTGCAAAGCCGTATGCTATGCGGCAGTGAACCAAATTTGCTTTTAAGTGTATAGATAACAGGGATATAAATATTGTTTGATAAATGGGGAAAAGGTCATTTTCGCGTCGGTTGAGTTGGCGCATTATTGGAATAGCGTCTTTGATTATTGTCGCGATGCTGCTTGTAGTGGGCATTGTGTCGAACCAGATTATTGCTGACGAGGCCACGCGCGCGGCCCAGCATATACTGCACGGCACTATCAGCGAGATTGAGCGTCCGCTGGGCGAGGTGGAGATAGTGACCCAAACCGTGGCGGCACACGCCATCCAGTACACCACAAGCGACAAGCCGTCGGAGGCGGCCATCCAGCTCCTGATGCAGCGCACCATAGAGCAGGACTCGCTGATTTATGCCTGCTCGGTCATTATTCCAGGCAAGGAAGGCAACACGACCTACTACAGCTATATGGACGGCGAGGACTCGCTGCACAGCGGCGTGCTCGACAACGCCAGGCCCGAGGCCCGATGGATAGACGCTATGATTGCCGACATCGTCAAGAAGGGCGACGCCGTGTGGAGCGACCCGCACCGCCAGCTGGGGCATCCTGACGAGCAGGCCATAACATTCTGCTATCCGGTCTATATCGACGGCCGGCTTATGACTATAGTCACCGCCGACCTGTCGACGGAATGGATGGAGCACAAGGTTGAAACACTGCGCCCATACAAGAACTCGCTGACATCTATCCTGTGCAGCGGGGGAGGGGTGATAGGAATAAGGGACACCGCGCAGCTGGCGCAGATACGCAAGTCGTTTGCCGAAGACAAGGAGTTGGCCTCGCTGGGCGAGGACCTGCTGTCGGGCAAGGACAGTCTGCGGCGCAGGATAGGCAAAGGCAAGAATCTCTCGTTCGTGGTCTTCGGCCCGTTGCACAACGGCTGGACGCTTAGCCTGACGTGCCGGTACCGGGACGTGCTGGCAAGGGTGGCGAAGATGCAGGTAAACCTTCTTGTAATAGGTCTGTTCGGACTGCTGGTCCTGTTCGTCGTGTGCCGCCTGGTCATACGCCGCCTGTCGAAGCCTATCACGCAGCTGTCGGAGTCGGCACTGAATATGGCCAAGGGCGACTTCAATGCCGAACTGCCCGAAATCAAGAGCCAGGATGAGATGAAGAACCTGAGGGACAGCTTTGTCTTTATGCAGAACTCCATTGCCGACTACATAGAGGAACTGAAGACCACCACCGCCGCCAACGAAAGAATGGAGTCGGAACTGGGCGTGGCCCGCAACATACAGATGGGTATGCTGCGCACCGACTTTCCGCCCCGGCTCCACGCTCTGCTCAACCCCGCCAAGGAGGTGGGCGGCGACCTGTACGACTATATCATTAAGGACAAAACCCTCTACTTTGCCGTGGGTGATGTCAGCGGCAAGGGTGTACCGGCATCGCTGATGATGGCCATCACCAGGGCTGCGCTACGCTTTGTGTCAGGCCTCAACCTGCCTATGAACGAGACGATGGGCCGTATCAACGGCAGCGTGTGCGACATCAACAGCAACAATATGTTCGTCACTCTCTTCGTGGGACGCATCGACCTGACAACGGGGCGTATGGAATACTGCAACGCCGGTCACAACCCGATATTGATTCTGCCCCCGGGCGGCAAGCCCTATTACCTCAAGGCCAAGCCCAATCTGGCCATAGGCCTCTTCGAGGACTTCCCTTACCAGTCGGAAAGCATTGACATAGTGCCTGGAACCCGCATTGTGGCTTATACCGACGGTGTCAATGAGGCAGAGAACGCCGACAAAGCGCTGTTCGGCAACGACAGATTGCTGCGGTGGGCCGAGGGAGTGGACGCCAGCGACAGCGAAAAGGCCGTGGTCGAAAGCCTTTACGACGCGGTGAAGGTCTTTGCCGCCGGCAATCCGCAGAACGACGACATAACGATTATGAGTGTCAAACTCTGACGTCAACATCAACTCTAACTCCGAGTAATACATTAACCATAAGTTAACCAATGAAAAAACGATTCAATCCTATCAAAGACAAGAGCAGCGAGATTATCGAGTTCCTGATGGCATCGCCCGATATGCCGGACGACGAGGCACTGCGTTTCAAGTTGCGTCTTTCCATCGAAGAGGCCGTTGAGAACGTGGTGCGCTATGCTTACGACGGCGGTATAGGCTGGCTTGAGGTCGGCACCAGTCTCGACCACGACTCGCTAATTCTCACCATCGAGTTGCGCGACGCCGGCGTGCCGTTCAATCCGCTCGAGAAGGGCGATCCCGACATTACCCTCCCGGCCGAGGAACGCGAAATCGGCGGCCTCGGCATTTTCCTCTGCAAGAAGATGATGGACAGCATCCAATACCGCTATGAGGACGGCAACAATATTCTTACAATGACAAAAAAAGTTTGACAATGAACGTAACAATAACCAACCAAGACAACAAGACTCTTGTGGTCCTCGACGGCAGGCTCGACACAAGCAATGCCGACCAGTTCCAGCAGGACATAGCGCCACTGATGGAAGGCGACAAACCCGATATCGACATCGATTGCGCTGCTATGAGCTACACCTCGTCGCAGGGTCTGCGTCTGTTTCTGATGCTGCAGAAGAGCGTTATGGCACGCGGAGGCAAGATGGTGATGCGCAATATGAACCCGCAGGTCAAGGAAGTCTTCGACATCACTGGTTTCTCAAACATTATAACCATCATATAAAGCGCCTTATGAAGCTCGATATGCACTGCGAGATGATCCTCGACGAGTATCGCGAGCGCCTGCCGCTCTTTGAGCGAATCAAGGACATCATCCTTGAGCGGCTTCGCGCCTGTCTCGACGAGAACCACATTGTCGTGGCTGGACTTGAAGCACGCATCAAGACAGAGAAAAGCCTGACGGGTAAACTTGAACTGAAGGGCTACAAGTATCACACCATCGACGACATAACCGACATCCTCGGTGTCCGCATCATCACCTTCTTCAGCGACGAGGTTGACATAATATCAGCACTCGTTGAGAAAATGTTCGACATCGACTGGAACAACTCTGTCGACAAACGCAAGATGCTGGAAATAGACCGCTTCGGCTATATGTCGCTCCACTACATCTGCCGCATTCCGCCGTCGATGTGCAGCGACCCGGCGGTGCTCGAGCTCAACCAGCTCCGTTTCGAGATACAGATGCGCAGCACCTTGCAGCACGTGTGGGCCAATATGCAGCACGATATGGGCTACAAGACCGACGTGGAAATCCCCGTCGAATACCAGCGCAATATGAGCCGCCTGGCGGGAATGCTCGAACTTGCCGACGAACAGTTCAGCCGCATCCGCAAAGAGATCATCGACTACCGCCGCAACGTGCAGTCGCTCGTGGCCAGCGGCAACTTCGACGAGGTGCCGCTCAATGGCGATACCTTCCGCAGCTACTGCGAGCTCAAGCCCTTCCAGCGTCTGGCCGACAAGATTGCCACCATCAACCAGGCCGAGATGTACGAAGACAGCCTGATGCCATACTATAACGTCTTTATGCGTATGGGAATGAAGACTGTAGGCGACATTGAACGTATGCGCGTCGAATGCAGCGACGGAGCCTACCAGCTTGCACTGATACAGCTGGCGGGCACGGGTCTCGACATCGTGGCCTACTCGGTGGCGCTGCAGAACATCTGCATCGTGCAGATACTCAAGCAAGGCTTCGGCGAGGCCGGACTGGTGCGCCTCTTTGCCGGGCTCTACGGCGAGACGCCCTACAACGCACAGCGCGCCCACCGCATTTTTGAACAAGCACAGAAGATTAACTTAGTCGATTGTGAATCAGTATGAACAACCCATTAGAAACCTCCTTGTTCGACAAGGCCGCACGCTTTGCCATCGATGCCCACAGCGGCACTGAACGGCGGGGCAAAGGCTACCCTTACATCATTCACCCGATGGAGGCAGCCTCGATAGTGGCATCCATCACCAACGACCCTGAAATGCTGGCAGCGACAGTGCTGCACGACGTGGTCGAAGACACCGACGTGACCATTGAACAGATACGCGACACCTTCGGCGACCGCGTGGCGCAACTGGTACAGCACGAAACGGCCCCCAGCGACAAAAGCCTCAGCTGGAAGCAAAAGAAGCAGATACAGCTCGACCAGCTTGCCTCTGCCGGACGCGACAGCAAGATTGTGGCCATAGGCGACAAACTGTCGAATATGCGCGGCGTGGCCAACGACTACGCTCTGATTGGCGACAAACTATGGAGCCGTTTCCACGCGCCCGGCGGCAAGAAGGACATCGAATGGTACTACCGCGGATTGGCCGGCGCACTCTTCGAACTCTCCGAAACGCTGCCCTACCAGGAGTACCTGCGCCTGCTCGACAACACATTCGGACCAATGGACTACGAGACGGCTGTGCGCGTCGACATCAGCGACTACGAAGAAAGCGGCGGAGGCTATTTCGCCACAAGCTACAACCATCGCGACGGCCTGACAATGGTGAAATTCTATAACGCCGACGTCGACAAGTCGGTACCGCAAACCGAGCTGCAGAGGGCCTACGCCGTGATGCGGATGGGCCTCCCGACGCCCACGCCGGGGCGCTTCATCACCGACGGCACCCGCTTCGGCGCCGAGTTCCGCCGCATCAACCCCAAGGAGTCCTTCTCTCGCTACATCTGCAACCGCCCGGACAGCTACGAACAGATTGCCCGCCGCTTTGCACGTATGTGCCGCCAGCTGCACAGCACCCCCTGCAACACAGCGGCCTTCCCCTCCGAAAAGGAGAACGCAATCCGCGAAGTGATGCAGAGCCCGCGCTTCAACGAGGCTGAAAAACAGAAAGTCGTAGCCTTTATCAACCAGGTGCCCGACAGCCAGACCTGTCTGCACGGCGATATGCACATCGGCAACGTCATAACCACCGCCCTCGGCAAGGACGACCCCTCGACGGTGCACGACTTCTGGATCGACCTTGGCGACTTCCGTTGGGGCAACCCCCTCTTCGACCTCGGAATGTTCTACTTCACCTGCTCAGGCCAAGAGGCCGAAATCACGCAACAGATATTCCATCTTGACCATCCAATGTTGCAACGCGTCTGGAACGTGTTTATCCGCGACTATTACGGCATCGACAGCGACGAAGAGCAGTCGGCCATAGAGAAAACCATCGAGCCCTTCGCCGCCCTCAAGATAATCCATTTCGACACCCTCAAGCCGATGCCCGAAAGCCTTGTCGACTTCGTCCGCAAAGCCCTCGGCCTGGATTGAAACCCCTCCGTGACGAAAGACCTTAGGCAGAGCGTGAACCGTAGCGTACTCTCTGCGTGAATCTTAAACCCCAATCGGATATCGGACCGACAGGTGGTGTAACAAGACCCGAACAATGTCTCATTATGCCATCTCTGTATTTCTTACGTTGTCTTGTCCACCTCGCCGTCCCGACGTGGCCCGCCAC
>CAJOMZ010000096.1 GCA_905236645.1 uncultured Bacteroidales bacterium | reverse complement strand
ACCGGCATAGGACGAAACGCCTTCACCCTGGCCGCGCCGGCCATCGTCATGGGCGGCAACGTGCGCGTCGGCTTCGAGGACAACCTGTACCTCGAACGCGGTGTGCTGGCCAAGAGCAACGGCGAACTGGTCGACAAGGTGGTGCGCATGGCCAAGCTCCTCGGCCGCGAGGTGGCCACCAGCGACGAGGCCCGCGAGATACTCTCGCTCAAGAGATAGCAACGTTGTAAAACCTGTCAAAGTACACAATACCAATGAAAAAAGCGATAGTCATAGTGGCCACAGCACTTGTGGCACTCGGGGCGACGGCACAGACCGAGCAGATGACACGCGAGGAGCTGCAACGCAGCTTCCGCCAGACGGTGCAGAAACGCGACATCTCGCAACGTCACACCACCAGCGGCATTGCCTTGGCGCCCGAAGTCAAAGGTGCCACCAAAGGCACCAAAGGCATGCCCAACGACAGATTCTGGTTCCCGGGCGAATGGGAGGAGCTGCAGGCCGTGGTGGTGACGCCCTACTACACCTACGAACCCGCCACAAGCCAAGGGTCGGGCTACTGGATGGCCGACCCCCTCGTCGAAGGCTATGCTCAATACTATAAATACACCAGCGGCAGCTGGCTGGAGCAGGGCGTAGGCCCCTACCGTGCCGAGATGGACACCTCGAGCAGCTTCAGCCGTGTCAGCTTCTATCTGATGGACGCCATACAGCTGGGCGGCGCCGAGGCATGGGTGCGCGTCGAGAACGCCGACGACACCGCGGCGGTGCTGACACGCCTACAGAGCCTGCACCTGCGCCACGACAACGTGCGCTTCCTAGTGGCTCCGGGCAACTCGTTCTGGTACCGCGACTGCGGCCCCATCTGCTTCTACTACGGCGAGGGCGACACGGTGGGTATGCTCGACTTCGAGTACTACCCTGGACGTGCACTCGACGACTCGCTGCCCGTATACATCGAGCGCCAGTTCGGCCTGCCCAACTACACCACCATGATCGAATGGGAAGGCGGCAACTGCTTGGTCGACGGTGCAGGCATGGTGTTCTCGAGCGACGCCATCTACAACAACAACAACGACGAATACGGCCAGCTCACATGGGACGGCAGCGACCCCTCGACCATCAACTACTCCACCAAGCCGCGCCTCAACAGCGCACAGGTCAAGGACAGCCTCGCCACCCTCATCGGCACCCGCGCCACCTACGTACTGCCATCGTTCCACTACGACGGCGGAACCGGCCATGTGGATCTCTATGCCGACATGCTCGACGAGAACCTCTTCGTGTTCAGCATCATGCCCGACGACTATGCCAACTGGTACGACTACCGCATCGGCCGGGCCAACATGGACTCGCTCTGCAGCTTCGAGAGCTACTTCGGCGAGAGGTACCGCTGCAAGGACATCCCCTTCCCGTCGCGCAACGACGGCTCTAACTTCACTAGCCAGATGCAATACCACAGCACCTACACCCGCACCTACTCGAACCACACTTTCGTCAACAACGTCATCATCCAGCCCTGCTTCTCGGCGGTGGGCAGCGACGGCATGCCCACCGCCGCATGGGACCGTGCCAACATCGAGCAGCTGAAAAAAATCTATGCAGGCTACACCCTCTACTGCGTCGACGTACGTGAATTCGACGGCTCGGGCGGCGCCATACACTGCATCACCAAGCAGATTCCGGCCGACAACCCCGTGCGCATACTGCACCCCTCCATCACCGGCAACACCGACGACGCTTACAGAAGCGCCAATGCGCCTATCACTGCCACCATCACCAACCGTAGCGGCATTGAGAGCGCCAAGGTGGTGTATCGCGCCAACGGCGGCCAGTGGAACGAGGCTGCCTTGACCGCAGGCAGCGACAACACCTTCAGCGGCGAGATTCCGACTTCGACACTCACTTCGAACAACGAGGATTTCACCACCGTTGAATACTACATCAGCGCCACCAGCAACAACGGCAAGACCATCACCAAGCCTATGCCTGCCTTGCAGGGCGGATACTACACCTTCTATCTGGGCCACAACCCCGCCGTCGGCATCGACGCCGCCGAGGACGAGGCTTTCGGCCAGTTCTACCCCAACCCCGCCGCCGGCCACAGCAGCATCGAGATCAGTCTGAAAGGCAACGGGCAGTATGAGGTGCTGATTGTCGACCTGACGGGCCGCATAGCCCACCGCTCGACGCTCGACGCCCAGGGCGACATCGTTTATACCGTCAACACAGGCAAGCTTGGCAGCGGCATCTACAATGTCGTGTTCCAGAACAAGAACGAGCGCGTCATTCGCCGCCTGGTTGTCAAGTAATGCTATTGATTGATTTCCATACACACCGTAAGACTGCGGAGGGTGTCGTCACCCCCCGCAGTTTTGGTATCCACCCCTGGCGCGCCGGCGAGGAGGACGCGGCGACGTTCGAAGCGTTCAAAGCCGCTTACGCCAAGCAGTTTGATGATGCCGAGATTATAGGCGAATGCGGGCTGGACAAAGTGTGCGCGAGCGACTGGCAGACGCAGAAGCGGCTGTTTGAATGGCAGATACGCATCGCCGACGAGCTTAAGAAGCCTATGGTGATACACTGCGTGCACGCCTTCAACGAGCTGTTGGAGCTGCGCAAAGGGCACACGGAGCGCATCTGGGCGGTGCACGGATTTGTGGGCAACGCGCAGCTTGCCGCGCAGCTTTACAGGGCGGGCATCTGGGTTTCGTATGGCGCAGCGTTGCTTGACCCCAAGCGTCAGAAGGTGCGCAACAGTCTGAGAGACAACCCCTACCCTTTCCTGCTTGAGACCGACGAGAGCGAGGCCGGCATCGAAGCCGTCTACAGGGCGGCCTCGGAAACGCTGGATGTGGACATCGAGCGGCTTTCAGACACAATAAAACAGAACTACATCGCGTTATTCGGACAATGAAACCAATATCAGGCATTATCACGACCCTCAACGAGGAGGGCAACATTGTGGAGGCTATCCGCTCGCTGCAACAGGTGTGCGACGAGGTGGTTGTGGTCGATTCGATGAGTAGCGACAAGACCGCTGCCCTGGCCGGGCAAGCCGGCGCACGAGTTGTGCTGCAGCCCTATCTGGGCGACGGCATACAGAAGAATGTGGCCCTCAAGTATGTGAAAAACAAGTGGGTGCTGAGCATCGACGCCGACGAGAGGCTGACACCGGAGCTGGTTGACTTCATAGAGAAGACCGACTTTGAGCAGACACCCTACGACGGCTTTGCACTGCGGCGCCGCAACTATGTGGGCAGCCGCTGGGTGAAATGCTGCCGGTGGTATCCCGACTGGCTTGTAAGGCTTTACCGTCACGACAAGCTGCAGTTCTGTCCCGTCAAGCAGCATTCGCACGTGCCTACAGACAACACGCTGCGCGTGAAGGCCGACCTGATTCACTACCGCTATCGCAACACCGGCGAGCTGTTTGCCAAACCCGGGCGCAACTACAGCAGCCGCGGAGCCAAGATATTGTACCTTAGCGGCAAGAAGGTGCATCGCTGGTCGCCGGCAGCACACGGATTAGGGGCTTTTCTGGTCAACTATTTCGTTCGCGGCGGCATATTGGGCGGCATAGACGGCTTGAGCCTTACGCTTTCCATTGCCCAGAACAGCTACCTTAAGTACGCCAAGGTGCTGGAATGGCAGCGCGACCCCGAAGTGCGGGAGGCAGAAGACTTCGACAACGTCTGGTAAACTAAACAATGTATTCACAAACCCTAATCAATTCCAATGCCAGAAAGAACAACAGACAAAGGTCTTTTCGACCAATACACATACGAGCAGAAGCTACGGCTGTATGAGGCGCTTGCCGAGCTCATTTCCGACAACAAACGCGGGCTGTTCGACCGTCTTGTACAGCACCGCACACGCCACATCACAGTGCTTTTAGAGGATATATATCAGCCTCACAACGCCAGCGCTGTGCTTCGCAGCTGCGACTGCTTCGGCGTGCAGGATGTGCACATAGTGGAGAACCACAACCGCTTCAACCCGGCCGGCGACGTGGCCGTAGGCAGCTCGAAATGGGTCGACTTCTACAAATACGGCACCATCAAGGAGGCCTGCGACACGCTCCACGCCAAGGGCTACCGCATTGTAGCCACACTGCCGCACGAGAACGACACTATGATAGGCGATCTCGACCTGAGCCAGCCCACAGCACTGCTGTTCGGCACCGAACTGACCGGCCTGACACAGGAAGCTATCGACCTGGCCGACGCCTATGTCAAGATACCGATGTACGGCTTTACCGAGTCGTTCAACATATCGGTATGCGCGGCCCTGAGCCTTTTCAGCACCACAGAGCGTATGCGTAAAGAGACAGGCATCAATTGGCAGCTCAGCACCGAGCAGCAGCTTGAACTGAAGCTGTACTGGAGCCTGCAGGTGATACGCGACGGAGAAAACGTGCTTAAAAACGTGATAGAAAAACTTAATTTGTAAAAAACTTTTGCGCGTTAAACAATTATTAGTATATTTGTACTCCGTAAGCAACAGATAATAATCACAACAACATACTAAAAATGAAAAAGATATTAATATTTGCAACGGCATTATTGCTCTGCCAAACACTCCTTTTCGCCCAAAGTGGCAAAAGCGTATCCGAAAATGACGTACCCGAACGCTATGTAAAAGACTTCCATCGTCAGGCAGGCAACATCAACAAAGTAGAGTGGAGAATGATTGACACTCTGGTTTACGATGCTCTATTCGTTAACGAAAACGGCACCGAAACAGCCTATCGATTCTCGCCCAAAGGCACCGAGACTCGCTGGTATATCGAAGAGAAAGTCTATCCGCACAACATACTTGACAAGATCCACGAGACCCACCCTGGCTACAAAGTCAAAGAGTTCTACGCACTGCTTATCAAGAACAAAATGACCTATCAGGTTCTTGTCGGCCAGCGTAAAGGTTTATTCGTAAAGAAATGGAAGAATATGCGCCTGATGAACTTCGAAATCGACGGCAAATACATCGACGAGATAGAGCTCTGATTTGCACAGAATTCCATATAAGCATAAAAGCGGGCTGCATATCTGCAACCCGTTTTTTTGTTGTTTTAATGGAGAATATATTGCATAGTTACTTTTTTTTTGTATATTTGCAAATTATTTGAGCGAGCAATATCAATTACAACACATTAGTTTCCAACAGAATGAAAAAGACATTATCAGTTATAGGCATTGTGGCCGTCATAATGACGCTAAGTGCTTGCAAAACCAATATGAGGCGTGACGTAAAACGCCTGACACATAAAACAGAACAATGCTATTCAATCGTCGAAGGCAAGGAGGTGGATGCCGAAATACTTGACAAATTCAACAGTTGCTACACCGACCTTGAAGAGCTGATGAACGAATACGAAAAGAAGTATTCCGACGAGAAATCATCAAAGGCATTCTCCGCTATGTTCCTCGAGGAGGTACGCAAATCGGATATGAGCAACGAAACAAAGCAGATGTTTGAAAACGTGTATTCATTAAGTAATTTATAAAACAGCACAATATGAAAAGAATATCATTGTTCGTGCTTGCCCTCACAATGATGGCAGGCCTCAAAGCACAGAGCGTGCAGGAAACCACCGTTCAGTATGGCGACTTTACAGTCCCGGCATTCACCGTCACACTGCAGCAAGACAAAGTCACCGTTGCCGATGCCCTTACCCAGAGGTTTAAAGAATCGTCGGTCAAAGCCACCAAGACCAACGGCTATATGGCTGTCCTCAACCAGACATTCGATGCCATCTATGCCCAGCCGGTAGACTTCTATGCAAAGGTCGAAGAGCAAGGCAAGAAGAAAGACCGCGTCACCGTTGTCACCCTCTTCGCCAAGTCGCCCAACCTTACCATAAGCCAGAATGAACTTAACAACAATGTGCGCACCTTCGCCGAGAATCTGCCCCGCTATGTGAGCAAATTCGAGGCACAGCAGAATATGAGCGCCGAGCAGAAGAACCTTCAGAAGGCCCAGAAAGACCAGGCCAAAGCCGCTGCTGCCGTAGCAAAGATTGAGAAAAGCATCGCCTCCGACCAGGAGAAGATAGCCAAGAAAGAGGCTGAAATTGCCAAGTATCAGAGCAAGATCGATGCTTGCAAGAAAGACATCGAGAAGCTCAACGCCAACATCGACAAAAACAAAGGCAAGATGGGCGACGCCCAGGATAAAGCCAATGCCGCTGACGAGGCCGTTCGCTCGACAGAGGACAAAGTAAACAGCTACCAGCAACAGGTAGGAGAATAACGATTCATCAATGAAAACAAAAAGAGGCGTCCTCAACAGGACGCCTCTTTTTTAGTATTCCGTGTTTGGATTGAAGTCGCCTCGGTCCACTACCGTCTCGTAGCCAATCCTGCGGATGCGTCCCTCCGTGCAGGCACGGCATTCAGCCGCCTCCTCGCCTGTGCATATTTTGTTGTCATAGATGGAGTAATCCTTGCGGTGGTCACGCGGCGACAGGTTAGGCATCACCACATTGGCACCGAACTGGATGCCCAGTTCGCGCCCCTTGGGATGGAGTGTGCCGAGGGCGGTGGTGGC
>CAJOMZ010000095.1:562-8041 GCA_905236645.1 uncultured Bacteroidales bacterium | reverse complement strand
TAGCAGTATGGCTTGACGGCGTGCGACTGATAGACATCGTCAAGTTCTGACCGTTGCCGCAGGCAGCGACTACAGCAGGTCGATTTCCTCGAAGCGCAGGAAACGGTGGCCGCAACCGTCTTTCCACACCACACGGTCGTGGCAGGGGAAGAGGTCGAGCAGCGGCCGGTGGTCGCCCAGCAGCTCGTCGTCGGTGCTGAGGGCGAAGTTGAGCGGCGTGTCGGCCGGCCACCGGCCGCTCTGGTTGAGCTGCACCTGACGACGGAAGACCTTGCTGTCGAATTCTTTATAAGCGTTGAGATATTCTGCCGCCTCGGGCGATGCCGGGCCGCTGGCCAGGATTACGCGGCCGATGGTGGCAACGACGTCGCGGGCGGGATTGACGGCCCACACGGGTCCGTGGAAACAGGCCGTGGCGCACAATGCGTGGTAGCCGCCGAAACTGCTGCCGACAATCATACGGACGTCCTCTTTTTCAATGGTTTCGCGTATCTGCGTCTGTATCTGCCACGGGGTGCAGTGGTCATAGTCGAAGGTAGGCGACACGACTCGGTGCTGTGGCAGCATCGTGCGCAGCAGCTGGCCTTTGGTGGCGTTGCCGTTCGAGCCGTAGCCGTGGATGTACATTATAGTCATACGCTTAGAACGGAGCGGCGCGGGTTTTATTGTGGCATTTGCCACATAATCCCGAATCGGTCGTTAGACTTTATGTCAGTATACCACCTGTCGGTCTAATGACCGATTCGGATTGAAGGGACGTTAATGGACAATAGACCCGGCGGTGTTGTAATGTCCCTTGACTTCTCTACAGCTTCTTAAGCTTGACAGTCCCCATATCGGCCTCAAGGCTGTAGCGGAAGAAGTGCGTCGAGTCGTAATCCACATTGAACGGTATTTCAGGGATGCTGTTGTTCAGGTATGGCCTGTAGTCGATCTGCTGGTATTCGCGTTGGCGGTCGGGCAGGTTGTTCGGGTCGAGCGAGCCTATGTTCTTGTACTTCAGGTTGCGGCGGTCGAACTTCTTGCGGCTCATTCGTGGGGCGGAGACTTCGAAATGGACGTTATAGTCGTTGCTGTAGAGCGTATAGCGGCCGTTGCTGTCGGTGTAGGTGTTCATTCCCACCGACCAGTCATCGTTCCAGCCTCGGACGACGGCGCCCTCGACAGGCTTGCCAGTCGCCTCGTCAACCACCATTCCCGTGAGACGGATATTGCTGTAGGCAAGCATATTGTAGTAGTTTGTGGGCGGAATGCCGTCACTGTCTACGCCGGCACCCAAGCACATCTTGCCCAGGTGCCGCACCAGGTCCACAGCAGGCTTGCGCTTGCCGTTGCGGTCGCTCAGGCCTGTGTACTGCGCCTCGAAGTTAACGCCTTGCGGGTTGTCCTGAAACTCCCACCAACCAAAGCCTATGGCATTGTTTATCTTGGCAAAGCGGTAGGCGTTCCACATAAACT
Source organism: uncultured Bacteroidales bacterium (assembly GCA_905236645.1). Lineage (GTDB taxonomy): Bacteria > Bacteroidota > Bacteroidia > Bacteroidales > P3 > Colimorpha. The sequence goes on along the minus strand of CAJOMZ010000095.1, from coordinate 6,583 downwards.
GCTCCTGCCACTCGTAAGGCACCGAGTCGTTGTCGGCGGGCAGCCCTGTCTCGCCCACCATCCACGGCTTGCCGCAGTAGTGGCTGTACCACCACATCTCGGAGAAGACGCGCAGTGGGTGGTAGGTGTGCATCTCGATGAAGTCGACCGGCAGCAGGGCGGGGTCCCATTCGAAGACTTCGATAGGTTCGGCCGTGGCGACGGTGAAAAGCTGACGGGGCGCATAGGTGCGCACCCAGTGGCGCCATTCGGCCACGATACGCACAGCATCCATCTTGTCGCGGTCAGCCACAGGGTCGAAGTAGAGCGGTTCGTTGAAGAAGTCGTAGGCCCACAGCGCCGGCAGGTCGGCCAGATGGCGCAGCAGGCCCTTGGTGTAGCTCTGCCAGTAGGGTTCGAAGGGCGTCTTGATGAGCAGCATCACGTGGAGGCCGGCGCTGTCGGCCGTTTGCACCATACGGCGTGTGGCCTCAAACATGGCAGTGCTGTCGCCCTCGCCCATCACGTCCAGGCAGACCCTCACGGCATTGAAGCCCCAACTGGCGATGGTGTCGAAGTGCTCGCGGAGGTCGGTGCCCGTATAGTACGGCGCCGGTACGACACGGTCGCCGTCAAAAAAGGCCTTGTAGTTGAGCATTACAGGGAACCAATAGTCGCCGTCAAGGACAAAATGGCCATCCTCCAAACCCACGTAGCCGTCGGTGATTGGCGGCAGGGTGTCGTTGTACATAATACCATTGTCAGGGCGGTTGCATCCGACGGTCAGGATTGCAAGTAATGCGATAAATAGCGTGCGTCTTACCATAATTTAGTCAATCATATTACTTACATAAAAGGACTCCGGGTCCACCGCTTCGCCATCGACACGTACGCGAATCACCTTGCGATGTTTGTTGTCCGCCACCACCGAATCTCTGCGCCACTCATCACCATCCTTATAGAACAGGTTGAAACTCTTGGCTGGCGACAGGTAGAAGCAGGTGGCGCCGGTGCTGTCGGCAACCGCCACAAGCAATTCGTTGGCCTTCTTCGACTCCCGCGCGCCAAAAATGTAGCAAGGCGATGACGGCAGTTCGGCCTTCTTCTGGCTTAGCGAAGCCGAGTCGGAAGCATAGTGGAACTTGCGCCTGGCACGGAGGTCTATATAGTTCTCGACATCGCGCGAACTTTCGCAGATGTAACTTGCTGTATTCGAGGTGGAGTGAAGCGCCGAGGTATAGATCAGTGCGTCGTCGGGCAAAGTGTCGAAGTAGCCACTTCTTGCCATCTCGTCAACAACGACAAAACGGTTCTGGCTCCGCTGCCACTCACGCGACAGGTGCTCGTTGCTTGAACCTATGAGGACTGCAAAAAAGAATATAAGTATCGTCCAAGAGCCGCGAATCAGTCTGTTCCACTTTGGCCTTGAGACCATTTTCAGGGTAAGTGCCACAAGGACAGCCATTGCAAGCGCCACGCCAAAGTAGGAATAGAACGACGTAACGTAACCTCTAATCCAAGGGGACCATTCCTGGTATTTGGGCGTTACTGCAACCAACGCATTGGCGCTGAAAGCGAAAAACAACGCTCCTGCCAACACTGCCAACAGTTTGCGCCACGAGTATTGTCGCATATCCATCCGGCGACACAGCAACACAAAAAGGATGCTTTGCAGTAGTGCATTGACAATCACGATTGCCGACGAATGGGTCAGCATATAGCCGGGGTTGTTGTAAAGGCCTCTCAGCAGCAACGAATTCTCTGCAATAATCGATTTGCTATGAAAGTAGTTGTGTCCAGGCAAGGCCACCAAGGTAAGGCGCGTCACAATCCTGAAGAACTTGTTCAGACTGAAGTTGTCTCCGTCGGCCAGTTGTGCACCATTGTATGTGTTCATTTCCGGCATTGCCACCGCCAGCCAATGCCTATAACCCACATAGATGGCGGTATAGACAACCACCGATAGCGCCATAGGAACTATTTCGCGCCAAAATGCGGTATTGCTCCACATCCGGCCAATGCCATCGCGCCGCAGATGCCTCAAGAAGACATAGAGCACTACCAACAAAGTGAGGACCAGATAGTTCTCATAGAACAGCGACGCAACAAAGAAAAGCAGACCTGCCCATAGTGGTTTCCATCTGCCGCCCCGCTGGTAGTGGTTCACCATCAGCAAAACGCCGCACAGGAATATCAAGAAACTGAAAGTGAAATAAAAAGGATAAGCAGTAACTGCAATGAAATATTTATATTGGGTAACACAAGTGTTGAATACCAACAGCAACAAGGTCATCAGTCCAATGGTACGCGAACGGAATATCCGATAGACTATATGAGCGAACAACAGATAGCATCCAAGCAAAGTCGTATACTGTATCAGTTTAGTCACCACAAAGTTGTCTGCAAGATATGGCACATAATAGAAGAACTTGGTGATGAGAAAATAGAAACGTCCCTGTCCTTCGGCATAGGCCCTATGGTCCATAAGCCAGTATTGCCACGATTGCTGGGCTGTGACAAAATACTGCAAGTCGTCGCTGGTAGTGAATCCCACCTTGAAGAAGGGTATCAGACTGAGGATAACAGTTACGACAAAACCAAACAACAGCCACTTATCGCTGCTCTCCAGTTTGAACTTTAATAACCATGGGGCTCGGCATTTCATCGTTATGATTGCTGTTTTAAAAGAGCAAGCAAGACCTTTACGGCCTTGCTTGCTCCTGCATTCTGGTTTCTTGATTAGTATCCGAAAATCTCATCAAGTGTGAGTTTCTTCACCTTGCCGAACTTGCCGAGGGCGTTGAAGTCCATCTCGCTCTCCTTGCCGAGGATGAGATAGGTCTTTTTCTGGCCTTTGACGTGCTTCTGCTGGAAGTTGACGAGGTCCTGCATCGTCATCTTCTGGTAGGCCTGGAAGTTCTGCTTGCGCAAGGGCTCTTTCCAGCCCATCTTCTCACAGTTGAGGTAGGCGCTGATGATGCCCATCTTGGTGGTGCGGGCCGTGCGGCTGCCGGCCAGCAAAGCATCCTTGGCCAGCTTGAAGTTGGCCTCGGCCTGCGGCATATCGTCGAAGAGTTCCTCATAGGCGTTGAGAGCGTCGAGCAGCTTGTCGTTCTGGGTGATGACGTTGGCGCTGTTGTAGAAATAGCCGTCCTTGTCGCTGCCATAGGTGTAGCGGCTGCTGGCACTGTAGGCCAGGCTGCGCTTCTCACGCATCTCCTGGAACACGATAGCGTTCATCGAGCCGCCGAAGTATTCGTTGAAGAGGTTCATTCCCGGCACCTGGGCGGTGGCAAAATGCTCGCCGCGGAAATACTCGGTGACATAGGTGTTCTTGGCGTCGTAGTTTACAAAGAGCACCTGGTTCTCGTTGACAGCCTGCGGCTGGAAAACCTTGTTGGCCGGAACATCCTTGGAGGGCTTCACCTTGTGGATGCGGTCGACGGCTGCCGTGGCCTCCTTAAGGCTCAGCGGGCCGTAGTAGAGCACGCGGTGCTTGTAGCTGAACAGGCCGTGCAGGGCGTCGGTCAGCTGCTTGGCAGTATAGCTGCGCAGCTGGGCGTCGCTCAGGTTGTTTGCCTTGACATACTGCTCACCGAAGATGCCGTAGCGGTTAAGGGCACTGAAGGCGGCGCGCTGGTTGGTCTTGTTGTCGGTACGGCTCTTGATGAGGCGTTCAACAAGCATCTGCAAAGCCTCGTCGTTGGGCTGGCAGGTGGCCATCACCTCCTCGACCAGTGCCATAGCCTTCTCCATATTCTCGGCAAGGCCGCTGACGCTCACGCTGATGTTTTCGGAGCCCACGCTGACGTTCCACGAGCAGGCCAGCTTGTAGAACTCCTCCTGCAGTTGCTCGGCCGTGTGCTTATCGGTGTTCAGGTACTCCACCAGGTCCGAGGCCAGGTCGATGGTCTTGTCGGCACTGCTGCCGAACTCAAAGCGATACTGCAGGTTGAAGGTGCCGTTCTCCTTGTTCTGCACGTAGAGCACCTCGCTGCCGTTGGCGGTCTTGCCCTTTTGCAGGTCCTTCTTGAAGTTGACGAACTGCGGCTGGATAGGCTTGGCTTTGTTGGCGGCGTCCTTAATGGAAGCCAGGAAGGGGCTCTCGGTGTCGCGGCTCACATAGATGGGAGTGATGGCGGGTTTCTGCACCTTGGTCACCGGGTCGGGGGTGTCCTGGTGCTTGTATACGATAACGTAGTTGTTGTCCTTGAAAATGCGGTTGGCGAAGTCGACGATGTCCTGCTTGGTAATCTTGGCCAGCTCGTCGATCACGTTGCACACGTCGCCCCAGTTGCGATGCTCCACAAAGGCGTAGGCCATCTGGCTGGCGCGGCTGTTGTTGCTCTCGGCGCGCTTCATAATCTGGAGCTTCATCTGGTTGATGGAAGCCTCGAGCAGGCTGTAGTCGAACTCGCCTTTCTTCACCAGCTCTATCTGCTCAAGCAGCAGGTCGCGCAGCTGGCCGAGGCTCTGGCCCTGGGTGGGGCGGCCACCGAGCACAAAGGCGGTATAGTCGTTCAGCGTGTAGGCGCCGGCATAGGCGCCGAGGCAGAGCTGTTTCTGATTGAGGTTGAGGTCGATAAGGCCGCAGCTGCCGTTGTTCAGCACCTGCTCCAAAGCATCGGCCAGCAAAGCGTCGCGGCTGCCGTGGCCCTCATCGATGCGGAAAGCGATGGTGAGGCTGGCGGGGTCCTGGCCGTTGACAAGGCGGATGACGGGGCTGGTGATAGGCTGTTCCTTAACCTTGGTGAATCCAGGCACCGTGCCCGGCTTCCAGCTGCCGAAGTATTTGTCGATGATCTTGATCACCTCGTCGGGGTTGAAGTCGCCGGCCATAGCAACGCACATATTGTTAGGTACATAGTAGGCGGCGTGGTACTCGCGGATGTTCTTCATCGAAGGGTTCTTGAGGTGCTCTATGGTGCCGATGGTGGTCTGCTGGCCATAGGGGTGGTTGGGGAAGAGGGCTGAGAACATCACCTCGTTGACGCGACGGCTGTCCTGAGCCATACCGATGTTCTTCTCCTCATAGACGGCCTCGAGCTCGGTGTGGAACAGACGCAGCACGAGGTTGGGGAAGCGGTCGCCCTGCACCTTGGCCCACTGCTCCACCTGGTTGGCGGGGATGTTCTCGACATACATCGTGTAGTCGTTCGAGGTGAAAGCGTTGGTGCCCTCGCTGCCAATGGCGGTCATCGAGTCATCGACTTGTCGTACTCGTTGGCGATGGCAATGGTCGAAGCAATGTAGCTGATCGAGTCGATCTGGTGGTAGATCGCGGCGCGGCGCTTCTCGTCGGTGGTGCGGCGATACACCTCATAGAGATCCTCGATCTGCTGCAGATAGACCTTCTCGCGCTCCCAGTCGGTGGTGCCCAGCTGCTGGCTGCCCTTGAAGAGCATATGCTCCAGATAGTGGGCCAGACCGGTGGTCTCCTTGGGGTCGTTCTTCGAACCGGCGCGCACGGCGATGTAAGTCTGTATGCGCGGAGCGTCCTTGTAAACGCTCAGAAACACCTTCAGACCGTTGTCGAGCGTATACTCACGCACGCCGAAGGGGTCGTTGGGATAGGTTTTGTACTCATACTTCTTTTGTGCGAATGCCGACGAGCCCACAACGAGCGTCACGGCCACGAAACTTAAGAACAATTTGACTCTTTTCATTGGTTTAATTTATTGTTTGTAAATATATTAACCGAATTGATTACATTAATATGCAACTGCAAATATACAAATAATTTTTATCATAACGCGACCTGTTCCGTTTGCGCGGCGGCAAAAATCCGCGCCGCGAAAAGCGCAGCTCGGCAAAAACAGGCATACAGCAATCGTTTCGGCCAGCCCGAACATTACAGCGCCGGCGAAAAAAACCCCTTCCGCCTGCCGACCGAGCCCCATTCCAAACCAACCACCTGTTGCACAGCGCATTACCCCAATCCGAGGACCAACCGCAAAGCCGCAATACAGAAATCGCTGATTGTCAATGCCTTCAACAGACTCTCACCGTTCGTTGTCCAGTCGTTGTCCAGTTGTTGTCCAG
>CAJOMZ010000095.1:0-551 GCA_905236645.1 uncultured Bacteroidales bacterium | reverse complement strand
AATGACTGGACAACAACTGGACAACAACTGGACAACGACTGGACAACGAACGGTGTTAGTAGGGAGCGAAAGCGGCGTTGGCCGAGGGTTGCCGCAGGGTTGGAGCGGCGGCTTGGGCGGGAGTGGCGCGGCAGTCGGAAAGACGGTTATCAACGAAGGTTGAAAAAATGTTTGCATTTTTTTTCGCCAATTGCTTTTTAAATAGTATTTTTACAAAATGTTTTCCGTTGCAGGAACCCCTGCAACTGGCTAATTGTCAGATTATAACGAAGAATACACTATATGGAAAAAGCAAGCAAAACCCTTTCAAGCCACGTCGAAGCCATAAAAGAACTGGCTGCGCGGCTCGAAAACAACGAGGGGCCAGCGCCCCGAATCGAGGTCGATATGCTATTGTCGGCTCTGCGCGAAATGTACGACGCCGTATACCACCTGTCGGAAGCGGAAAACGGAAAGCGGAAAGCGGAAAGCGGAGAGCAGGAAGCGGAAAGCGGAGAGCGGAAAGCGGAAAGCGGAAAGCGGAAAGCGGAAAGCGAAGAGCGGAAAGCGGA
>CAJOMZ010000094.1 GCA_905236645.1 uncultured Bacteroidales bacterium | reverse complement strand
TTCATGCGCAGGTCGTCGCCGCCGTCGCTCTGGTCCTCGATGGTGAACGGGGGTACCTTGGCCTCGTTGAGAATGGTCAGTTCGGCTACCTCTATCTCTATCTCTCCCGTGGGAATCTTGGTGTTCTTGGAGCTGCGCTCGATGACCTTGCCGGTCACCTGGATGACATACTCTCTCCCCAGCTTCCTGGCCTGCTCGCACAGCGGTGCGTTGGTTTCCATGTTGAACGCCAGCTGCGTGATGCCGTAGCGGTCGCGCAGGTCGATAAAGGTCATGCCGCCGAGGTCGCGCGAGCGCTGCACCCATCCGGCCAGGGTCACTGTCTGACCCTCATTGGCGAGGCGGAGCTCGCCGCAAGTGTTTGTCCTATACATAGTTTATCTGTTATTGTCGTGCAAAAAAAGATATGCAAATATAAAGAAAAAAACTATTTCAGCTTGAAAAAAAGATAGTTGGCTCCGCCAGTCCATCACCTCTCGACGACATTTCACCCCTCGGGCTGCCAATATACATCCTCGCTGATGCCCAGCAGCGTACCCCTGATGCGCAGACGCCCGTCGGCGGTGAACACGGCCGTCATCTGTGCCCTCAAGCCGCGCTGTGGGTCGTAGATTTTGGTGCCGTGCCATTGGTGCTTCTTGGCGTCGTACTTCAAGCCCGAAAAGAGCACTATCCGGTCGGCTGGTCGGGAACGGAGGCTCTTGTCGGGATTTTTCGTGTCGAGGATTTTGTTGCCATTGGCATCCTTGTCGTGTTCGAGCCATATCACTTGACCCTGATAGGTGCCGTCGGCGAGTTTCACAATCTTTGCGCGGAATCGTTCGGCGCCCTGCTTTCCAGAATAGGTGCCGACGATGTTGTCGGCCTTGTCGTTGAGGACGTTCTGGGCAATCGTAGGGACGGCACAGAGAAGTGCCAGCAATACAATGGTCAGTCTTTTCATTTTTTTGTTTATTTATAGTTAATGTTTTCGCTCATACTCTCCTCTTAAATCCGATAACCGACGCCGGGCCATGGCATACGTAGTGAGGCGGTCGGTGACAGCGTTCTGTGCCTGCAGCAGTAGGGTGTGTGCCTGCAACACGTCGTTGAGGGTGACGACCCCCGCCTCATAGTTGAGGACGGCAAGGCGGTAGTTCTCCTGTGCAATCTCCATTGCCGCCGAGTCGGACGTGAGCAGGGCCGCCGCGTCGAGCATGTCGCTCCACGCTTTCTCCTCCTCAAGCGTCATCATGCGGTGCAGATGCTCCTGCTGCAGACGGGTCTCGGCGATGCGTAGGTCGTGCTGCTTCAGTTTGTGCGAGGTCTCCCACCAGCTGGTCAACGGTACGGATAGCGAGAGCAGCGCCACCGCGTTGGCCGTAGGGTTGTTCTTTATAATGTTGCCGTAGTAAGCGGTGCCCAGCAAGGTGAGTTGGGGCAACGCCTCGCCCAAGGTGAGCCTCCGTTGCAGCTGTTCGGCTTCGACGTTCAGCTGTAGCAGCTGCACTTCGGGTCGAGAAGTCGCCGGCACGCTGTGCGGAGCACGAAGCGTGGTTTGCGGGATGTCGTACTGTGGGTCGGCAAAGAGCAGCGTGTCGCTGTAATCAATTCCTATCTGCAGGCACAACATTTGTTTTGCCAGACGAATGCCGCTGGCGAGCTGCTGCCGGTTGGCAAGCATCTCGTTGCGCTTCAGTTGCAGCTGCAATGCATCGGCACGTGTGACGAGGCCGCCTGCCAGAGCCACTTGCATCGTGCGGTCGAGCGAGTCAATCAGGGCCAGCGCGGCAGCCACTGTGGCCTCTTTCTGCTGTAGCCCCGTCACAAGGAAGTATGTCGACTCGACATCCTCGACGATGTCGCGTTCTTTTATCTCGCATTGCAACTCGGCGGCCTCCACGCCAAGGGCAGCCAGTTTGTTACCCGTGACAATGCGCCCTCCGGCGTAAAGCGGCTGCGCCACGACCATCGAGCCATTCGCGCCTTTTTTCATCAGCGATACCTCCTGCTGCGTCTCCCCCATATAGGGGGCTGCTATATCAAATACAGATTGCAGCAACGCGCGCATATCCTCCGACTGTATGTCTTCCAGCCCAAAACGGATAATAGGACTGGCCGAATAGTAGCCCAATCCTGTTAGATTGACCTGTGGGAAGTATTTGGTGAATACCTGCTGCTTCACGGCGCGGGCGTACTCCACCTCCAGCTGGGCGGTGCGTATCTCCATGTTGTTGCGCTTGGCAAGGTTTATGCAACTGTCGATCGTGAGAGATTGGGCGGAGAGCGACGAATGGAACGAAGGAAGCAGGAGGAAACCGATGAACACGACAGGTGTCACGAGCCCGCTCTTATGCTTGTTTCCAAGCCAGGTATGTGCCGGACGCACATTCTGGCGACGCTTGTTCTCAAAGGCGACGCAGTAGGCCACCGGAAGGATGGTGATGATAAGCGGCAGGGTGAATAGTGTACCAAAACAGATCACCACACCCATTGGCATCCACAGCATTGTGCCAGCAAGAATCATTGGCACCACACCTATGGCGGTCGTTGCCGAGGTGAGGAAGATAGGTCGCATGCGACGCAGGCCGGCGTTATAGGCAGCATCGGACACCGACATCAACTCCCTGTTCCTCAATTCGGTCACATAGTCGTACATAATGATGGCATTGCGCACAATGATACCAACCAATGAAATCAGACCCAGCACTGCCGAGATAGAGAAGTCAAGTCCAAACAGCCAAAGTCCAAAGTTGGCACCAAATATGCAGAGCACCGCCATCGATATGGATAACAGCGAGATGTTGAGCTTGCCATAATGAATGATGAGTACAAGGAACATGATACACATGGCGGCAATAATGGATAGGATTAAACGAGGCATTAGGCTGGTCGTCATGGCATAAGTGCCACCGGGTTTCACGGTGACTCCGCTTGGAAGTTCTATCTTGTCCAATTCACGTTGTATTTTATGGTATTCCCGTATCTGTCCTGCCCCGGGCATCACGTCAGACGATACGGTGACACATCGCACCCCGTTGCGGTGCGGCATATTGCTGTGGTGGAATCGGGGGACAATATCGGCCACCTGGCGCAGAGGCACCCATGTTCCTGGCTGTGCACAAGGAACCAGCAGGTCACCCAACGAGCCATAGTCAATACTTTTCTTGTCCTCCGAATAGATAGCGATGGGAATGTTGTAGTCTCCCTCCCATAGGGTAGAGAGGGCTGTTCCCGAAAGGGCTCCGTTGAGGTAGACAGACAGTGTTGACTGTGTAATACCCAGCCGGTTGGCAGCATCGGTATTCAGCACTACGTCAACCATCTCCTCGGTCTCGTCATAGTCGGAATGGACGTAGAACAGATGGGGATTCTGCTTCATCAGCCGCAACAACGAATCGCGTACGATGGCGATATCACCATAATTGTCTCCCTGTATATAAAACTCGACTGGCGCCAATACTGACTGATAGTCCATCTGTTTAAACCGTATCTGCGCTTGAGGGAAGATGTTTTCGTATTTTTGAGCATATTCGGCAATCAATTCCTTGGTGGCCTTGTCGCTTGTTGTATTGACAATAAACTGGGCATAATGGTCTGATGCCAGTTGTGGAGCATAGGTCAGGTGGAACCGTGGCGACGACATGCCTACAAACGAGGTGACACTCTTCACCCGTGGGTCTTGTTGCAGCAGTGCTGACAGCGAGTCGGCCACAATATCGGTTTCCTCAATCGACGAGTTCGCTGCCATGTGTATCTCCACAGCAAAACTGTCGCGCTCGGCCTTTGGCAGTATTTGAATATTTATTTGAGAGAACAAGAACGCTCCCAGCAGAGTCAACATGCCTCCCGTTGCAAGGGTGAGGGCCTTGTGACGGAAACAGAATGCAAGTAGTTTTTGGTAGCCTCGTTGCATCCAATCGAAGAAACGGTTTTGTATCCGGTCAAGCCGACCCGGCTGTTGCATTGCATTGCGTTTGATGTAACGCGAGGAAAGAAACGGAATGACCTGTATAGCATAGAAGAAACTGCAAGCCAACGCTATAAGGATAGTCCAGGGAAAGAGTGCCACGAAATCGCCCATGATGGTTGGCTTGAGAAGTATCAGTGCGGGGAAGAACATTAGGGCGATTGACAATGTGGCGAAAAGCATCGAGTTGGCCAGCTTGGTGGTTGATACTACAGCCGAGTACCAGCGCGAATGCCCCGCCTGTAGCAGGTCTGTGTATCCGTCAATAACCACCACCGAGTCGTCCACTATCATGCCCAGTACGGCAATGAGAGCCGCCAAGGTTACTGTGTTCAGCTCGAGGCCTAAAAAATACATAATACCCAGTGTGGCTGCAATGCAAATAGGCACAGAAGTGGAGCTGATCAATGCAGTGCGCAACGGGAAGAGCATGAGCATCACAAAGATGACGATAAGTATGGCTTCGAGCAGGTCTTTCAGGAACGAGCGTACCGATTTGTCCACCACTCTGGGTTGGTCGGTGATGCGGTGGATATGTATGTCGGGGGTGACGCATGCTTCGTAATCTTTGATAATTTCTTCCACCTCGTTGCCGAAGTCCACCACATTGTTGCCTGGACGCATCTCTATCGAAAGCATGATGCAGCGATTGTCCTTCACCGAGTCATCGCTGTATTTGATATGTGGTTTCGACTCCTCGTATCGCGACTCGATGGTGGCCACATCGCGAAGCCGCAGTGTCTGTCCGGTCTCGGGGTCGGAGAAGATGACCATCTCGCTGAGGTCATATTTGTCGCCAAATGGGATGGTGACGTGCACCAGCGCACTTCCTTCATTGTTGCTCACTTTTCCCGATATGGTTCTGAAGCCTTGTGCAGCCAGTTCGGCCGACACCATCGAGGGCGAGATGGCATATTGTGTTAGCTTCATGGGGTCCATGTGCACCGCAATCTCCTCTTTCTGGTCGCCTACCACACTGATACGCCCCATCTCCGGAATGCTGCGCAGGCGGGCCGACAACTGCTTGGCAACAGCTTCCAGTTCGCGCGGCGAACGCTCGCCACTTTCGATGGCCAGCAGCAGCGACGAAGCGTTGCCGAAATCATCTATGACTGCCGTCGCCACCACTCCTTGCGGAAGGCTTGTCGTGCGGTATAACGACAATCCCTCCCTGATACGCGACCATGTGATTTTCGGGTCGTCATTAGAATGCACCAGTGTCACGAAGACATACAACATGCCGTCCTGGCTGTACGAGTAGGTTTTGTTTTTGTCAACATCGCTGAAGGTGAACAGATACTCCTCCACCTTCCCGGCAACCTGCTCCTCGATCTCTTCGGCCGTAGCTCCGGGATATGCCACGGCCACCACCCCCTGCATGATTTTCACATCGGGGAATTCGTTTTTATTGAGGTGCGGCAACGCGAAGATACCCAGGCCGACGGCGAGCAACACCGTGAATGCGAGTATGGGGAAACTCCGCATTGTCCCCTCTATCATATTTCTTCTGCGGGCCATGTGCTATCTTGTTTTCACCTTTGCTCCAGTGTATAGTTTTTGCTGCCCAGCCACCACCACCGTGTCGCCAGCCGCCAGCCCGTCATTCACCATCACACCGTTCCGCACGAAGTCTCCCACCTCTATCAGGCGATGCTCCGCCTTGCCGTTTTTTAACACCCACACCACGGTGCCCTCGGGCATTGTCTGCACACAGCTGCTGGGCACCACTATGCCGCCCAGTTCTTTCAGTTTCATGTGCACTTTTGCCACCATATCGGGCAGCAGGTCCTTCGTGTTGCCCGACACAATAGTGGCATACACCTTGTAGGTATGACCCAGTGGGTTGGCGTTAAGGCTCTTGTCGCTGACGCGCAAGGTAAATGTTCCGTTTCCCATCGATGGAACCTCGGCGATGGCTTCATCGCCAATGTCTATGAGCGATATTTCCTGCTCTGGCACAGAGAACTGTACACGAAGGCGTTGCATGTCAAGGAGTCGTCCGAAAGACTCGCCAGGGCGCATTTCCTGTCCCACCAAAGGGGTGCCGCACGACACCACTCCGTTGAACGGGGCTCGAAGGGAGCAGTCATCCAAATGTTTGCGTGCGCTAACCTCTGTCTGGCGTGCTTTTTCAAGGTTGGTCTCCATTTCCACCCACTTCACCTCGCTCATGCCACCCTCGCGGTGCACGTTCTCCAGCCGCCTATGGGCATCTTCGGCCTGCCGCAGGTTGGCCAGCGCGGTGGCATGAAGGCTGGATGCCGAGGTAGCATCCACCTCGGCCAGGAGCTGCCCCTTGGCAACGTGGTCACCGTTTTTGACCCCCACTTTTGTCAGTGTTCCGCCCAGCGGAAACGACAGGCTCACCTCACGTTCCGACCCGATGTCACCCACGTAGTTGCGTTCTGTGGGCATATTCCCGTCGCCCACCACCAAGGTCTCGACCAATATCGAGTCGGTCCAGTCCGAAGGCATTTTGTCTTTTCTGCCACACGAGAACAGCAGGGTTACCATTCCGGTCAATAAAAGCAGTCTATAACATTTTATCATTGCTCAATGTTGTACATTAATGATTGTGTTTGAGTTTAAGCAGCAGCGGCAGATGGTCGCTCAGACCGCCCTCGTAGCGGGGTCCCTGATAGGTGCGCCTGGGACGCTGACCGGGACGTGTATCCTCGTCGGCAAGCAGGTGGTCGAACTTCAGCAGTTTGAGCTTCAGCACCTGCCAGCTGTCGTCGGCCAGGAAGAAGACATGGTCAATATAATCCC
>CAJOMZ010000093.1 GCA_905236645.1 uncultured Bacteroidales bacterium | reverse complement strand
TCCGCTCTCCGCTTTCCGCTTTCCGCTCTCCGCTTCCCGCTTTCCGCTCTCCGCTTTCCGCTTTCCGCTCCCTGCTGTATCCCACCCAGCTCTTCTTGCCGAACAGCACCGACAGGCAGTCGGCAAAGTAGCGGCGCTTGCGTTTCTGGGGCCAGAACAGGACAGGGGAGAGGAGGAGGAGCAGCAGTGCACTGGCGATATCGAACAGCCGTTTGCTGCGGCGGTTGGTGGTGTTGCTGATGTTGCCGAAGTCGGGCGTGTATAGCTTCTCAGGGCTGTTGGTGTAGTTGCTGCCTATCAGCACGTTCATCCCTTCCGGTGCTATGCGGAAGCCGATGCCTTTGCCTTGCAGCCGCTCCGTGGCGCTGAGTATGGCGCTGACTGATACATCTTTGGTGCAGAAGATGATTTCGTCTATGTTGCTCCTTGCGTCCAGAATGTCTTCGATGCCCTTTGTCGCATCCGACAGGTCTGCTACCCTCTGGGGCGACAAGTGTTTGACGTGCTTTGATTCTATGCCCAAGGTGTCGAACAGCTCGTTATAGACTCGGTCATACTCGCTCTTGCAGCCGACAATCAGACGGCTCTTGCCTCTGTCGGGACGCAGTTTGTAGCCCTCCGCGTTCAGCAGGCTCAGGAGCAGACGTATGGCGATGGTCGATATGATGCCCCACAGCGAGCCGAGCAGCACGATGGCCCGCGAGAACCTTAGTTCTTCGCTCAACAGCGAGTAGAAGACCAGCAGGCACAGCGCGCCAATGCCCATACCCTGCACTATGCGGCCTATGCGTATAGGCTTGTCGTAACCGCCTCTGAGCCAAGATGCAAGCAGCAGGACAAGAACATACAGCGGCAGTATTGTCCACGTGTAGAAGGCAGGGTAATAGTTCACATTCTCAGCCCAATAGGTGGCCCATATCTGCTTGATGGCCAGGAAACCGGCAAACGATGCGGCAAAGTCCAATGCGGGAACGGCTAAGCGCCCCACGAAGCGTTTGCCGAAGTCGAGCGATGCCCGTAGCCATATTGCACATTGAATCAGCAGGGTATACATCTTGGCGCCGTTGCCACTGAAGTATTTGCGGGCAAAGATGGCCATAGCGTTGTAGAAGGTATAGACATAGTTCATCGACGACTTGCGCGTGCTTTCGCCCTTGTAGTGCAGTATGCGCGTCGCCGGCAGGTAGTAGTTCTTGTAGCCAGCCAGCTTGATGCGCCACGAGAAGTCGATGTCCTCGCCGTACATAAAGTAGCTTTCGTCCAGCAGGCCGGTCTTTTCCAGCGCCTTGCGGCTAATCATAAGGAACGCGCCCGGCAGCACATCCACCTCGTTCACGGTGTCGTCGTCCAAGTGGCCCATATAGTAGGCGCCGACCTTCCTGTTGTGAGGGAACAGCTTGATGAGACCGCTTATCTTGTAGAACGATGTGGCCGGCGACGGGAAACCGCGCTTGCTCTCTTTCAGGAAGCGCCCTTCGCCGTCTATCATCTTCACACTCAGGCCTCCGCAGTCCTTATGGCTCTCGAAGAAGTCGATGCACACTCGGAATGTGTCCTTCTGCACCAGCGTGTCGGGATTCAGAAGTAATATATAGTGCCCCTGCTCTCCGCTATCCGTTCCCTGCTCTCCGCTTTCCGCTTTCCGCTTTCCGCTCTCCGCTTCCCGCTTTCCGCTCTCCGCTCCCCACTCTCCGCTTTCCGCTCCCTGCTCTCCGCTTTCCGCTTTTCTCTCTCCGTTCAAAATCTCCCTCAGCGCCTGGTTGTTGGCTGTGGCAAAGCCCGGGTTGTCGCTGTTGGTTATCAGGTGCAGTTCGGGGAACTTCTCGCGAATCATCTGCACCGAGCCGTCGGTCGAATTGTTGTCCACCACCCACACATCGGTGTCGATGCCCTCGGCGGCAGCATACACCGACCGGAGGCACTGCTCCAGAAAATACTTCACATTGTAGTTCACTATGACGACCGAAAGCTTCATCGTTGACCTGTTCACATTAAAAAAGGGTAAGCTGTTTATATCGCGTCGCTACAACCAAACACCCTTGCTGCATTCCTGCCCTGGGGGATTCAATGGGAGCTGACCGTATAAGACTTACCCGAATGCAAAAGTACTACTTTTCCCGATACTGGCAAATTATTTTTTCATTTCAGGCTGTAAGTGTTAATGTTTCAGCACTATAATTTTTCCGCCGCCCCCCATTGGGCATCGGACTTCAACCTCAATACTCCAAATTATTTATAGATTTTGCGCCTGTTCATCTCGGCGTGGAATGCGGCGGCGTTCGCGTTATGCTGCGCCAGCGTGGTGGCAAAGGCGTGGCGGCCGCAGAAGTCGGCACGGGCGCAGAAATACAGGTATTCGGTCGGCTTGTCCTTCAGCACCGCGTCGATCGACGCCACGCTCGGAATACATATCGGTCCCGGAGGCAACCCTCTGTATTTGTATGTGTTATACGGGCTCTCGGCCTCTATGTGCTTGTTTAGCAGGCGCCTCAGCGTGAAGTCGCCCACGGCATACTTCAGCGTCGGGTCGGCCTGCAGCAGCATCCCCTTGCGCAGGCGGTTCAGGTAAACACTGGCGATGTCCGCCTTCTCGTCGTCCTTGTTGGTCTCCTCCTCCACTATCGATGCCAGTGTGACAACTTCTGCCGGTGTCATTTTCAGCGCATTGCATCTCTCCTTGCGTGCATCGGTCCAGAAACGGTCCCACTCCTTCTTCATCCTCTTCAGCAGCTTCTCAGGCGTCGTGTTCCAGTAGATCTCGTAGGTGTTCTGCGGAAACATACCTATAATCGTGGCCTTGCTGAAGCCATATTCCGCACAGACGGCCTCGTCTTCAAGCAGTTGCAGCAGCGCGTCGCTCTCCATTTCCAGTTTGCGCCCTATGTAGTCGCACAGCTGGCGCTTGGTCCTGTACTTGTTGATTGTCAGACGGATTGCGTCCTGGTTGCCGCAGTAGAGCTTCGTCAGCACGTTCCACACCTTGTCCTCGGGCTTCAGCACATAGCAGCCGCCCTTGACATTGTCCTTGTAGTTCCGGATGCGTGCCATAGTGTTGAAAACCATTCTGTTGCCTATGCAGCCGTGCGCCTCGAGCGAGTCCACTACCGTCGCGTAGTCCGAACCTGTGGCGATATACAGCGTCACCGCCTCGCGGTTGGCCATCTTCTGGCTGCGCAGCACCCCAAGTGCCACAACCACAGCCACTAACACCACAACCGCTATGGTGCCGATGATTACGTTCTGCCTTTTCACCTGCTTCTTCTTGCCTTTTGTTGCCATCTCTTATTTCTCTATAATCTTTTGATAAACAATAGCGTCGCTCCATTCGCCGCCTGTCAGCAGCCAGTCCTTGACGCGGCCGCAGGGCGCATAGCCGGCCCTCTCGAAGAGATTGACACTCTGCTCGTTGCCTGTGCCGACAATAGCATACAGCTGATGCAGGCACAGATGTTCGCGGCCGAAAGCCTCGACCGCCGCAAGCATTGCGCCTCCGTAGCCCCTTCTGCGCATACGGCTGTCGGTCAAAATGCCCACTGCGGCGCGACGGTGGTGCGGATCGAAATCGTACAGGTCCACGCACCCAACGGCCTCGCCGTCAGCGCCCTCGGCCATCAGTCGCAGCTGGCGCGAGGCATAGATGTCCACGCCGCTGCACTCGTCGATGAACTGCTGCAGCGCGTGGCGCGAAAAAGGCTGGTGTGCAGCACTATAGACCCACACCTCGGGGTCGTTCTCCCATCTGTAAACGGCGTCGATGTCGGCAGGCTCCATCGCGCGCAGGCTTATGTCGGGCTGTCTCGTTTCCACTTCTTGATTCTTTTTTGCCCATTAACGGCAAACATCGCCGTTTATTGCCGCCCGCAAAAAAATATAATACGGCCGTCCCCGTGTCCGCGGCCGAAACGGTTTCGGGTCGGACAAGGGTGCCGGCATCCCCCTACCAACTCCGTCCGTTGTACAAAGTTGTACAATACTTGTACAATTGGTAAACGTACAAATATTGTACAAGTATTGTACATATATTGTACAACGGACGGAGTTGGTACCTTGAAGGGCTGAGGATGAGACGGTTGAAAAATTTTGCCGTTTTCGACTTTTTTTCTATCTTTGCCGTTGAACATTTGAATGCGTTGTCTTGCTATGGTGCTGTCAGTCAGTGCGATGTGCTTGCAGGGGCGCGTTCGGGATGTGTCCAAATATGCTTTTGAAGGTATGACAGACTATAAAGAATTGTGCGACGAGGTGTGCTGGCTGGCTGTCGAAGTCGGCGAGTTCCTCGCCTCGGAACGGAAGAATCTCAGCTCGGTCGACACGCAGTCGAAGGGCGTGCACGACTATGTGACGCGCTTTGACCGCGAATCGGAGCGGCGCATCGTCGAGCGTGCACGCAAGTTGCTGCCCGACAGCGACTTCATTGCCGAAGAGGGGACCGCTGCGCGTACCGGCAAATGCCGCTACACCTGGATTGTCGACCCGCTCGACGGCACCACCAATTTCATTCACGCCTTTGCTCCGACCTGCGTTTCTATCGGATTGCAGGACAATCAGTTGTCGGCCGAATGCGGACGCCCCGTGATGGCATTGGGCGTGGTCTACGAGATTTGGGCCCGCGAGTGCTTCCACGCCTGCAAGGGCGTTGAGGGCGCGTACCTTGACGGCAAGCCTATTGCCGTCTCCAAGACACTGACAGTCAACGACTCACTCCTTGCCACGGGCTTCCCCTACAGCGACTTCGGGCGTATGGAGCAATATATGAAGCTGCTTGAATGGACGATGCGCAACAGTCACGGTGTCAGACGCTTGGGTTCGGCTGCAGCCGACCTTGTCTATACCGCCTGCGGCCGCTGCGACGCCTTCTACGAGTACGGCCTCAAGCCTTACGATGTGGCCGCCGGAGCCTTCATCGTCGAGAAGGCCGGCGGGCGCGTGGGCGACTTTGCCGGAGGCCATAACTGGCTCTTCGGCGGCGAGATGGTGGCAGCCAATGGGTTGGTTTTCGATGAGTTGATAACACAATTGCAACGTTTCGGATTATGAAGAGGATATTTGCTTTGTTTTTAGGCCTTGTGCTGGCGTCACTCGCGGCGTTGGCTCAGAACGACAAGAAGACGGTCTACTATTTCCCTATAGATGAGGAGATTGCTCCGCCGGCGTCGCTGCGCGTCGAGAAGGCTTTGGAGGAGGCCAAGTCGGTCGGGGCCGACATTATCGTGGTGCATATCAATACCTTTGGCGGCACGCTCGATGACGCGGACAAGATAAGGACCGCCTTCCTGCAGTCGGAGACGCCTGTATGGGCCTATATCGATAACAACGCGGCATCGGCAGGTGCCTTGATTTCAATAGCTTGCGATTCGATTTATATGCACAGCGGCTCGTCGATAGGGGCGGCCACGGTGGTCAATCAGACCGGCGAGGTGCAGCCCGACAAGTACCAGAGCTATATGCGTTCGCTGATGCGCACCACCGCCGAGGCGCGGGGGCGCAGGCCCGACATCGCGCAGGCTATGGTGGACCCCGATATCTATGTAGAGGGCGTCAGCGACAGCGGCAAGGTGTTGACTTTCACCACTAACGAGGCTATCAAGTATGGCTTTTGCGAGGCCGAGGCAGAAAGCCTGGCACAACTGCTCGAACACGCTGGGGTGAAGGAGTACACCATCCGCGAGCAACGCTACACGTTCCTCGACAAACTCATCGGCTTCCTCGTGTCGCCCATTGTTTCGGGCTTACTTATTATGCTGATTATAGGTGGAATATACTTCGAGTTGCAGCAGCCTGGCATCGGTTTCCCGCTCATTCTGGCGCTGTCGGCGGCGGCTCTCTATTTCGCGCCGCTCTACCTTGAGGGGCTTGCAACTTATTGGGAGATAATTATTTTCATAATAGGTATCGTTCTGATTATCTTGGAGCTGTTTGTCATCCCCGGCTTCGGCGTGTCGGGGGTGCTGGGCATCATCTGCCTTGTTACGGGCCTGGTGTTCAGTATGGTAGGCAATGTGGGCTTCGATTTCTCGCACGTTCCCACCGGTGTTATTGCCAACCGCTTGATGGTGGTGCTTGTGGCCATCGTCGCGGCGCTGCCAATCAGTATCTGGTTGGGCAAGAAGCTGTTTGAGAGCACTTTGTTCGGCGGCTTGGCGCTCAACACCGAGGAGAAGACCGACGAGGGCTTTACCGTGGCCGTCGACAAGATGCAGGCTCTGATAGGCACTGCCGCCACCGCTGCGAGCATTCTGCGGCCAGCAGGCAAAATTGCGGTGGACGGCAAGGTGTATGATGCTGTTGCTCAGATAGGTTATATTGAAAAAGGCAGTGCGGTCAGCATAGTCGACTATGTGAACGGCAGCCTTGTGGTCAAAGAAATGGAGAAGTAAATGCTGCAGGCGTTCAGACTTATATGGCAATGCGACAGGAAAAGCCTGGTGTTCAAGGTGTTCTATACCGTTTGCACCAGCCTTTTGCCGTTGGCGAACCTTTACATACTCAAGGTGCTTGTCGACTTGGTGACGAGCTATGCCGGCTCGGGCTTCGCAGAGTTCCCGAGGATGCTGATTTATTGTATCTTGGCTTTCTGCGGCATTACGCTGCTCACCCGCCTCATCAACGTGCTGAGCACCGTGAACAACGACATCCTGACGCAGAAGCTGATCGACTATATCAACAACCTGATACAGAACCAGTCGGTGCGCCTTGACTTGGCATACTACGACAACCCCGACTATCACGATACGTTCCACCGCGCGCAGCAGGAGGCGGCATTCAGGCCGATACGTATTCTGGAGAATTTCGTTTCGGCGCTGAGCTCGCTGATTTCGCTTGCCGGCGTGGGGGTGATGCTGCTTGTTTCCTCGTGGCAAGTGATTGTGGTTATGGTCGTTGCAGTGGTGCCTACGTTCTGCGTGAAGCTTTACAAGTCGCGTCGTATCTACCGTTTCCGCCGCGAGGCCACGCAGACTATGCGGCGCAGCAACTATTACGGTCAGCTGCTGTCGGACCGCGCATATGCCAAGGAGGTGCGCTCGTTCGGGCTGGCCGACTATTTCCGCCAGTGCTATGTGTCGATACGGCGCAAGCTGGTGTCGCAGCTTCTGGCCATTTCGCGCAGGCTGGCCTACTTCGACGCTCTGACGGCTGTCATCGAGGCCGTTGCCCTCGCCTTGGTGCTGCTGTTCCTGGTGCGGCCCGCCGTGTCGGGGGCGCTGACAATAGGTACGTTTGTAATGCTTTTCGAGGCTTTCCGTCGCGGACAGGGCTACCTCAATTCCTTGGTGAGCGGCGTCAGCGGGCTTTATGAGCATAAGTTGTTCATCAACAACTTGTTCGAGTTTCTGAAGCTGGAGCCTTCCATCACTTCGCCTGCTAACCCTGTGCCGTTCCCCGAGAGTGTGGAGGAGGTGCTGTTCGACAACATAACGTTCTATTACCCAGAGATGAAGACACCTACGCTCAAGGCCTTTTCGATGAGGGCGCGCAAGGGCGAGGTGACGTATCTGGAAGGTGAGAACGGCTTTGGCAAAACGACGCTGCTCAAGCTGCTGCTGCGCCTCTACGACCCCCAGGAGGGGGCGGTACGCATCAACGGCATCGACATAAGGCAGTTCGACCTTGGCGAGCTCAGGCACAACATCAGTGCCATTTTCCAGGATTATGTGCAGTTCTATTTCACTGCGCGCGAGAACATTACCTTCGGTGAGATAAACAATGCCGACGATGCGCAGCGCCTGGCCGAGGCCATTCGCCTGGCCGACGCCGAGGGGGTGGTGGCGCGTCTCAGCAAGGGCCTTGACACGCCGTTGGGCCGCCAGTTCGACCACGGCGAGGAGCTGAGTATGGGGCAATGGCAGCGCATCGCCTTGGCGCGACAGCTCTTCTCGCGTGCCCCGATACTGCTGTTCGACGAGCCTATGGCGTGGATGGACTCGAAGGCGCGCGCCACGTTCGCCTCTACGCTCGAGACCCTTCGCAAGGACCATATCATCCTGCTGGTAAGGCATTTGGGGAACTGAAAGAGGGTGGGGGACGGCTGTCCCGACCTGCATTGCGCTTCGCCCTTGCACTGCGCTTTCCATCACTAAAAAAGCAGCAAGCTTCATTTTTTATTCGTAGTTTAAAATATTTGCGTATATTTGCATTTTCGCGCATTTGTGCCTCACTGCGGTATTTCGTTGCTTGCCAGTGAGGTACGTGGTGTGGCATAAAACAGATATATGTTAATCTTAAAAAATAAAACAAACATCAAAGTCAATGTGTCGTCCGAGATAGGCCGCCTGAATGCCGTGCTGCTGCACCGCCCGGGGGTCGAGATTGAACGGATGACGCCGCTCAACGCTCACGAAGCCCTGTATAGTGATATCCTGAACAAAAATATCGTTGACAACGAGTACCGCTATTTCTGCGGCGTTTTTGAACGTGTCACAAAGGTTTTCTATGTCAGCGACTTGCTTGAAGAGCTGCTGGAAGACGACGACCTGTGCAACTCGCTGGTTACGCAGAGCTGCGCCGCCGAAGGGTGCGAGTATCTGGTCGATGAGCTTATGCAACACAGCCCGAAGGTGATAGCGAGGGAGCTGATAGAGGGCTTTGCCTACCGCAAGGGCAAGGACCCCGAGCGGTTCGCCGAAAGGCGCTACGTGCTGCGTCCGCTCTACAATCTGTTCTTCACCCGCGACGCCTCGTCGTCGGTCTATGACCGTGTGCTGATCAACTCGATGTCGTTCGATGTCCGCAAGCGTGAGAACTTGATTTACAAGGCTATATTCAAGCATTATTTTGGCTGTGAGGTAATTAACGCTCAGGACTGGAACAGCAAGGCGCACACCGAGGGAGGCGACGTGCAGATTGGCCGCAGCGACCTGCTGTGCATCGGCGAGGGTATCCGTACCGATGCCAAAGGCATTGAGTTTCTGGCCCAAACCTTCAGCGACCGCCCCAAGTTCAATATCATTGTCCAGCAGCTGCCGCACCAGCCCGATTCGTTTATCCATCTGGATATGGTCTTTACCTTCCTTGACCGCGACCGCTGTATGATGTATGAACCGATGCTGCGCAAGACCGCCGAGTTTGCTGGCAAGGCAACGACGTGGATCGAGATTGACGGCGGCAGGGTGAAGCACCACGACTGCAAGAATATGCTTGAAGCCCTGAAACACGTGGGCTTCGATATGGAGCCAGTGTTCTGTGGCGGCGACGACCTTTGGGTCCAGCAGCGTGAACAGTGGCACAGCGGCGCCAACTTCTTTGCGCTTGCCCCCGGCAAGATTATCGGCTACCGCCGCAACAGTCACACTGTCGACGCCCTCGACAAGGCGGGCTTTGCCGTCCTCAACGCCGAGGATGTGGCTGAAGGCCGCGCAAACATCGACGACTACAACCGCTGCGTGGTGACCTTCGCCGCCAGCGAGTTGCCACGTGCAGGCGGCGGCGCCCGCTGTATGACGATGCCAATTAACAGAGACAACATCTAAAATTTTAAAACATAATGAACAAATCCTTGAAACAGTATCGCTTGATGAACAACGCCATAGGCTGGCTTATCGGCATTATAGCCTGCGCTGTTTACATTATGACCGCCGAGGCCACGGCTTCGTGGTGGGACTGCGGCGAGTACATCGCCACAGCTTTTAAGGTTCAGGTGGGGCATCCCCCTGGAGCACCGACTTTCCAAATTTTCGGGCGACTCTTCTCGCTCTTCACCGACCCCTATCACGCTGCCTTTGCCGTTAACGTTATGTCGGCGATGGTCAGCGGGCTTGGTATAATGTTCCTCTACTGGACTATTACCCTGCTGGGCAAGAAACTCCTTAACCCCGAAGAGCTTACGCTGAAGAACAGCAAGGTATGGGCTGTGTTCGGTTCGGGCGTCGTCGGCGCCCTGGCCTACACATTCACCGACACCTACTGGTTCTCGGCTGTCGAAGGCGAGGTATACGCAATGTCGTCGTTCTTCACCGCTGTGGTGTTCTGGGCTATCCTTAAATGGGAAGAGCAGGCCGACGACACGCATTCGCTTCGCTGGCTGATTCTCATCAGCTTCCTCGTCGGTATAGCTATTGGAGTGCACCTGTTGAACCTCTTGACAATCCCTGCCATAGTCTATGTTGTTTACTTCAAGAAGTATCCCAAAACGACATTCAAAGGCTTTGTCATCAGCGGTATTATATCGCTGGTCATACTTGCCGCCGTACTGTGGGGCGTGATACCTGGCATCGTGAACCTGTCGTGCGACTTCGATGTCTTCTTCGTCAACAAGCTGCACCTCGGATTCAACTCTGGTACGGTTGTATTCTTCCTGCTTGTGGCGCTCTTCATAGTGTGGGGCGTGTGGAACAACTCCCGCCTCAAGCGTCCGAGCAAGACGGTCAACATCATTGTTATCTCGGTGATATTCGTGTTGCTGTTTGCCGCCAAGGTCGGTGCTGGCACCTTCTCGTTCGGCTTCTTCGTAGTCCTTGTGCTGCTTGGTGTTGCATCCTACTTCATAGTCAAGGGCAAGAACCGTGAGGTGACCAATGCCGCCCTGATGAGCCTGCTGCTGCTTGTGGTCGGCTACTCGACGTTCTTCATCCTCGTTATCCGCGCCAATACCAACACGCCGCTCAACGAGAACGCCCCCAAGGATGCCAATCTATTACAACAAAAGCAGCATCTGCATTAAGCCAAACTGAATAAAATTGTGTTATACGGTAAGAAGATAGAGTTGGATCCACAGTACCAATAATATAT
>CAJOMZ010000092.1 GCA_905236645.1 uncultured Bacteroidales bacterium | reverse complement strand
GGAATGCCGTACTCGTCGAGTTTGGCAGCGAGGTAATGCACCTGCTTGATGCGGGTCTCGACCATCTCGAACTCGATGTTCTCTTTCAAGCCGACGGCGAGGGCGTCCATATCGCGGCCGTTCATACCGCCGTAGGTGAGGAAGCCTTCGAAGGGGATGCAGAACATCTTGGCACCTTCGTACCATTCTTTCTTTCTGGTGGCGATGAAGCCGCCCATATTGACGAGGGCGTCCTTCTTGGCGCTCATTGTCATACCGTCGGCATAGCTGAACATCTCGAGGGCTATCTCGCGCAGGGTCTTGTTCTCATAGCCTTTCTCGCGGGTCTTGATGAAGTAGGCGTTCTCGATGAAGCGGGCGCTGTCGATGTTGACGGGCACGCCGTAGCGATGGCAGAGTTCGCAGGTCTCGCGGATGTTCTGCATCGACACGGGCTGTCCGCCTACGGTGTTGTTGGTGACGGTGAGGACCATAAAGGGCACATTGCCCTTGTTTTCCTGCAGCACTTTCTCCAGTTTGGCAAGGTCGACATTGCCTTTGAAGGGCACCTCAAGCTGGGTGTCGTAGGCCTCGGGGACGGTGACGTCGATGGCGAAGGCCTTGCGGCTCTCGATGTGGCCCTTGGTTGTGTCGAAGTGGGCGTTGCCGGGGATGACGCTGCCGGGTTTCACAAGGTAGCTGAACAGCACGTTCTCGGCTGCACGGCCCTGGTGGGTGGGGATAACGTACTCGAAGCCGGTCAGCTCGGTGACGGTGTCCTTCATATGATAGAAGGAGCGGGCACCGCCGTAGCTCTCGTCGCCCATCATCATTGCGGCCCACTGGCGGTCGCTCTGGGCGCCGGTGCCGCTGTCGGTGAGCAGGTCGATGTAGACATAGTCCGACTTCAACATAAATACATTCTGGTGGGCTTCGTTGAGCCACTTTTCACGCTGTTCGCGGGTGGATTTCTTGATGGGTTCTACCATCTTTATTTTCCACGCTTCTGCAAATGGGAGTTCCATAATATTACGTTTTTTGGTTTATTATAAATAAAATATTTTCTGATTTCCAAACTGTTAAAAATAAAAATTGGCACACGGCAGGGTCCCGTATGTCACAGTTGAGGCGCTGTTATACACGTCTCTAAATAGTACAATAAACGTCTCTTTTCTTGATGTTTAAGAAAAGCATTCGGGCGTTTATATGAGTACTATTCATAGTCAAAGTTTGGATTTGCAAAAATACGAACTTTTACAAAACTGACAAAATTTAATGTCTTTTTTGAGAATAAATTTTGCCGTGTCGAAGAAAGTGGTGGTGTTGTAGGCGGGTTAGGTATTTTAGGCAAGTTAGGCAAATTAGGCATTTTAGGCAAGTTAGGCTGCCTAAAATGCCTAACTTGCCTAAAATACCTAACAGCAATCCCTACGCCAGCCCCATCGACTGCTTGATGGCCTCGATCTTGGCATCGAGGTCGGCGTTGGTCTGGTCGAAGTATTCCTTCTTGCTCAGGGTGTCCTTCACGCCAAAGTAGAACTTGATTTTGGGCTCCGTACCGCTGGGGCGGACGGTGACCTTGTTGCCGTCGGCGGTGAAGAACTGCAGCACGTTGCTTGACGGGAGGTCGATTTTCTTTACCTCGCCGGTCAGCATATCCTTGTCTTCGAGGGTCTTGATGTCACGGATGCGCACCACCTTGCTGCCGTTGATTTCCTGTGGCGGGTTGGTACGGTAGTCCTTCATCATCTGCTGAATCTCCTCGGCGCCGCTCTTGCCCTTGCGCACTACGCTCAGCAAGCCTTCCTTATAGAAACCGTACTCCTTGTAGAGGTCAACCAGCACGTCGAAGAAAGTCTTGCCCTGGCTCTTGGCCCAGGCTGCGATCTCGGCAATCATAGAACAGGCTCCTACGGCATCCTTGTCGCGTACAAAGTCGCCTATCATATAGCCATAGCTCTCTTCGCCGCCACCGATGAAGGTCTCTTTGCCTTCCATTTCAAGAATCTTGGCACCGATCCATTTGAAACCAGTCAGCACATCGTACACCTTAACACCCACTTTCTTGGCGATGTCGGCAGGCAGTTCGCTGGTGACAATGGTCTTGATGATGAATTCCTTGCCTGTCAGCTTGCCTTTCTCCTTCCATTCTTTCAGCAGGTAGTAGATGATTACGCTCATCGTCTGGTTGCCGTTGAGCAGCATCCATTCTCCGTCGGGCCGTTTTACGGCCACGCCAACGCGGTCGGCATCGGGGTCGCTGGCAAATACTATGTCGGCGTCAATATCCTTGGCCAGGTCGACAGCCATCTTCATAGCGGCGTGCTCCTCGGGGTTGGGCGACGGGGTGGTGGGGAAGTTGCCGTCGGGTACAGCCTGTGCCTTGACGACATTGACGTTGGTGAAGCCCAAGCGTTCAAGCATCTGTGGTATCAGTTTGATGCCGGTGCCGTGCAGAGGCGTGTAGACAATCTTTATATCGTGGTTTTGCTTGATGCATTCAGGATGCAGCACATTCTTGTCGATCTCCTTCATAAAGGCCTCGTCTACCTCGGCGCCGATAGTTATGATGCGGCTCTCTCCGCCATTCCATTTCACGTCGTCGAGCGACTTGATCTTCTCTACCTCGTTGATAACACTGGTGTCGTGCGGCGGCACCAGCTGGCATCCGTCGTTCCAGTAGGCCTTGTAGCCGTTGTATTCCTTTGGGTTATGCGAAGCAGTAAGCATAACACCTGTCTGGCATTTGAAGTAGCGCACTGCAAAACTCAGTTCCGGCGTAGGGCGCATATCGTCGAACAGATAGACGGTGAATCCGTTGGCTGCAAGCACGTTGGCTGTGATTTCGGCAAACTCACGACTGTGGTTGCGGCTGTCGTGCGAGATGGCAGCCTTCAGTTCCTCGCCAGGGAAGCATCCTTTCACATAATTTGCCAATCCTTGCGTAGCCATACCCACCGTGTAGCGGTTCATACGGTTGGTGCCAACGCCCATAATGCCGCGCAGACCGCCGGTGCCAAACTCCAAACTACGGTAGAAACTCTCGTTCAGTTCCTCGGGGTTTTCAGCCTGCATCTTGCGGATGGCGGCTTTGGTGTCTTCGTCGTATGCTCCTTCGAGCCAGGTTTTCACATTTGCCAGCGTCGTGGCGTCGAGTGTCATTTGTGCCATATTGTATCTGATTTTGTTTGATATACAATTGAATAATAAAGTCAAACGGCAATAACTCCTTTTTATTGTACAGCCGTTTAAAAAGATAGTCAAAAAAGCGTTCCTCTTGTGCTGGAAATCAGTAAAGGACACGCTTTCGGAGGCCGCATTCCAGCTTGAAAATCGCGTCACGAACGGAATTAATCTCCATTATCGTTGACTTGCGGAAGCTGAAACCGCTGGGGGTGCTGATATAATGCTTATTACACAACAGCAATAGTTCTTCCTCGGCTGGACGCAATTGGAATGACTTGAGGAATTGCAGTATGCGCAGGCCGTCTACACGCTCGGTGCAGGCGTGCACAAACAGTTCTCTCGTTTTAAAGTTCTTGCGCAGTGGCTGCCAGAGGTCGTCGGTTTTCAGCTGCTGGCGCAGAAAGTCGCTCATCGGCGTCTCTACATCCTCGTTGTATAGACGTGGAAACAACGCGTAGGTATCAGCAATTGCCCTGAAGCCTTCGGCGGGGTAAAGAGGATAGGTATCGTCCATCGAATCAATGCCTTTGGCTATGGCAGGGCCCGTCCCAAAGGGCACCCGCAGCGATGCGCGCCCCTGTGGTCTGACGGTCTCGCGGCAATGCAATAGTATTTTGCCTGTCTTGGCGAACTTCTGCATCAAGTAGAAGTCCTCGCCACCCTGCAACGGTGTTATTCCACCCACCTTCTTATATGCCCATAGCGGGAATGCCATTGCGCTGCCAAGGGCGGTGAAGGCGTATGGATTGCCTGAGCCCCAAAGACTTATCAGGTAATGACGCATATAAACCTCATATCGCAGCATCGCGCGGTCGTCGATGTCGTTGCCGCTCAAAGGGTGATAGTACGGCAGGCAAAGGGCGCTGTGCTCCGGATGGCCGTTGAAAGCCTCAAGCACTGATTCCAAATAGGTGCTGCCAAAAGCGGTGTCGGCATCAAGGCTGACAATCACTTCGTTATCGCTGGCCTTGCTTGCTATCGCGTCGAAAATAACCTTGCGTGCCCAGCCTACGCCGTGCTGTTTCCCTTGCCAACCCTTGCCGACAGTGCTGTGGTCGAATATCACCAACTGTAAATCGGGATGCAACATTTGATAACTATGCAGATACTCTAACGAGGCCTGGTTGTCGAGGTAGCTGCTGCGGTGCCCGTCATCTCCGTCGTCGTTCCAGCCTTCGCGGTTGTTGACGCAGCAATACAGTGTGAAGTTTCTGACTGTCTGGCCGTAAAGGGCATCCAGAAGCCGCGGCAGATTCTCGCGCTCTGCCAGCATAGGAACTGCCACTGATAGATGCGAATATTTCATCAGCGCTTGACAATCTTGGCGCTTTGTGTGCCGGTGTGCAGCAAGTAAATGCCCTGAGGCAGATGCTGGACATCAATGCTTTGCGTGCCTGCCGGCAGTCGCATAACCTCACGTCCTTTGATGTCAAGAACAACTATGTCGCTGTCCGTCTCGCCTTGCAGGAATACCTTGTCGTGTGTCGGGTTTGGGTAGAGGCGTATTGCCGATGGTGAGCCCTCGGCATCGGTGATGCCAATGTTTCCTGCGAAGGTGTGTATTTCAGCGATATAGTTCACCAGCGAGTGCTGCAGGAAACGCCAATATTCTGGCAACTGGCTGCTGCTCACAGTCTTGTCCGACGATATCTCCATCGTCATCTCGCGGCAGTTGTGGTAGTAGTTGATATAGTCTTGTCGCCCGTTGGGTATCACGTACCAGTCGCCGCCTTCGATGTAGCCTTGGCTGTTGACATCGCGGAAATGGCTGTTGCTATAGGTGCGGCTTGTGTCGACAAAGCGTTTGCATACCTCAATCCACCAGTCGCGGTCGGGGTGAGGGTTCTCGCTCGACGTAAAGCTGTCCCACGGGTAGTTCATCACCTCGCTGCCGCCGTGCAGGTTGGCGCTGAGGCGGAAACTATGGTTGCCGATGTAGTCAATCATAGCGGTATTTTCCTGCTGCTGGGCATTTATGGGCGCGGTGCCGAAGGGGTCGGGATAGTTGCGGTTGAGGTCCACATAGTTCGAATTGTAGCGCATTGCGCCGCTGACACTGCTGTTGCCGTTGCGGTAGGTGCCGTCGGGGTTGCTCAGCGGATTGATGTATATGTCGACGGTATTGACAAGGTCTGTGTACTGCTGGTTGATGCCATAGCCATTGAGCAGCGTGTCGATGAGTCGCAGCATCATAACATAGCCCGTCACCTCATCGCCGTGCATCGTCGACGAATAAAAGAATTCCGGATTGGCCCCATTGTGGGTTCCCTCGCCGCGAATAACCATACATAGTATCAAGCGCCCCTTGATTGAGGTGCCTATGGTGTCGAGTTTGCAAAGCCCGGGGAAGCGCTCTGCCCAGTCCTGCATCATAGCAATGTAGGTCTCGTAGGTGGGATAGCGGTCCCAGCCGGCCATTTCCTCTATTGTTGTCGCCATTGTCACGGCCTTGGAGTCAAGTGCTCCCGGCACAGGCGGGAAAGCATCGGGACGCGGTTTCAAGGGCTTTTCCTGGGCGTAGGCAACGGTTGCGCACAACAGCAGGAAAAGAAAAAACATTTTTCTCATAATAATTGACTAAGCTGCAAAAGTGAAAAAGTTGTTGGCAAAGAAATTCCACAGCATCACCACACCCGTGGCAATGACTTTGGACAGATAGAAATTGAATTTCAACTTTTCGTTGAAAATATATAGAATCAATGTGTTAAGCCCCAATCCGATAAGCGATACGGAGAAGAATTTGAGGTATTCGATTCCCACCTGCTCGTTGGTGCTGCCCCACGTCCACACACGGTTGAGGATATAGTTGCTTGTGGCGGCAACTACAAATCCTATGGTGTTGGCGATGAATTTGGGTATCTTGAAAATCTCCTTGCAAAGCCACGTCAGACCGAAGTCGATGGCTGTACCCGACACGCCCACGACACAGAAACGCAGGAACCTGAGTAGAAAAGCTTTTTCGAAAAACGATGAAAGGGCTAACAATAACCGCATCTCGGCTTGACAGATTGGATTTAGAACGTCACCTCGCTGGGATTGTGCAAAATGCCGGTCTTGCGGATGCGTTGCGGCTTATGCTGGTTCTTGGGCTTGCTGATGCGCGGACCCGGCTTCTTGTTGCGAGGTATATACTTGGTATCGCCCGACTCGTTGACCTCAAGGCCATACACCTTTTCAGTGTCCAGATTGACCTTTATCGACCAGTAGTGGCCGCAGCCGCCGCTGGTGCGTACAATGTCTTTGGAAACGAGGTCGGTGAACGTGCCCTCCCATACGGCATTGATCCAGATAATCCTGGCACCGTTGATGTCGGTGAAACCAACATATTGGCGGATGTATTTACGAATATGCTCGTCGATAATGGGGCACATACCCTCCTGGTTCTCGTGGTTGCGGTTCAGGAACGCCAGCTTCTTCTGCATCAGCTTCTCGGCCTTGGCAATGTCGATGTCTTCCGGCGTAAAACGACCGTCCTGGTTCTCTACAAGGATGTCGACATCCCATTCTTTGTTGAAAACATAGCCGTGATAGTTGCTTCCAAGCACTTCGGTGTGATACCAGACCTCCTCGGGAACAATATAGTCTTGTGCCTGTACTGCACTGACGACCAGCAGCATAAGGCAGGATATGATAGCGATTTTCTTCATAAAATAACCTGTGTTTCGCATTGCAAAAGTACTCATAAAACGCAATCCGACAAAATTCATTTTCAAAAAAAATCTTATATTTGCAGTCGCTTACAGAAAGTGGCGATACATTTTGTTTTGTGTATAAAACAATTGAAAATCAAAACTTTCTATGATTATGTTTAATTTAAATTAAAACAGATATTTATGAACAAATTTGTTTCTGTACAGCAGGCAGCCGAGAAAATCCACGACGGTATGACCGTTATGGTGGGTGGCTTCCTTGGAGTTGGCAACCCGATTGCCTTGATTGACGCACTGGTTGAGAAGGGCGTTAAAGACCTGACTATTATCTGCAACGACACCGCCTACCCCGAGGTCGGCGTCGGCAAGCTCATCACTAACCATCAGGTCAAGAACCTCATTGCCACACACATTGGCACCAACAACAACACTATCGACCAGATGAATGCCGGCGAGCTCCACGTGACGCTCCAGCCGCAGGGCACCCTGGCCGAGCAGATCCGCGCTGCAGGCGCAGGCCTGGGCGGTGTGCTTACCCAGACGGGTCTTGGCACCATCGTTGAGAACGGCAAGGAAAAAATCACCGTCGACGGCAAGGAGTACCTCCTCGAGAAGCCGGTACACGCCGACGTCGCTATCATCGGTGCCAACATAGCCGACGAGACCGGCAACCTGGTCTACAAGGGCACCTCGCAGAACTTCAGCCCGATGATGGCCACAGCAGCCGATGTCGTCATCGTCGAGCCGCAGGAAATCGTCCCCACCGGCAGCATAGCTCCCGAGAACGTGAAGACCCCCGGCATCTTTGTCGACTACATCATCAAGAAGTAAGGGAGTTTGCATCCTTTTTAGAAAAAAGTGTTTAGTGTACTAAACACTTTTTTTGTTTTTCTGTTTAACATATTAAACAATTTATGTGCCTTTGCAGCACAATAATTTAATTGTATGGAAACGCTTTTTTTATTGCAACGACAACTTATTCAGAGATCCCGCATCTCTCTGCCACTCTTGGAAGAGAAAGCCTCGAAAATCAAATCCCATTTCAAGCATTACACGGTCGAATACCGGGCGCTGTCGCCCGAAGATATGTAGCCCGACAAAATATTTATTTTGTCAGGTGGAGGTAAATGTGTATCTTTGCAAAAAATTAGTACACGGCTGTCAGCCACGGAAGCGACAGGAAAACAGCGTTCGACGTGTGGTCGAACCTCGTCGCGCCGTTTGCAAAGGCCTGGCGGCCGGCAAGGAAAGGAACAAATATTTGAACGTATTAAAATAAACATTAAAAAACAATCAATTATGGCAGTAAAATCAATGCTCCGCGTTCGTATGAGCGCAAAGGACGCCCACTATGGCGGAAATCTTGTCGACGGTGCACATATGCTTCACCTTTTCGGCGATGTGGCCACCGAACTTCTCATCATCCAGGACGGCGATGAAGGCCTCTTCTGCGCCTATGATATGGTTGAATTCAAGGCTCCTGTCTATGCAGGCGACTATATCGAGGCCTACGGCGAAATCACCCACGTGGGCAACACCAGCCGCAAGATGAGCTTCGAGGCCTACAAGGTCATCAAGACACGCCCCGACATCAGCGACTCGGCCGCCGATGTGCTGGAGGAGAAGATCCTCGTGTGCCGCGCCACGGGCACCTGCGTGACGCCCAAGCAGTGCCAGCGCAAAAACAATTAGGCTGAACTGCAGTCGTTGCTTGCCGGACAGAAGACGGTAAATATGCCGTGTTCTGTCCGGTTTTTCTTTGTACCAACACCGTTCGTTGTCCAGTCGTTGTCCAGTTGTTGTCCAGTTGTTGAGTCATTGACTGGACAACAACTGGACAACAACTGGACAACGACTGGACAACGAACGAAGATGGTATATCAAAACGCCTGATTTGCAACGACTTGTGCCGCTGCTTGGTGCAGTGGTGTATTTGGCTGGAAATTAGCGCGTTGTGTGTTTTTGCCGCTAAAAAGGTCTTTTTTTAGCTCCAGAAGGCGCCTTTGAGGGCGAAGGCGAGCAGGAAGAGGACGGCGATGAGCGTGTAGCGGCGTGCGCGGAGTTCTTTCTGCTGGCGGCCCAGCATCACGCCGAAGAGGGCGAAGAGGGCCATTATGACCGCCAGCGGGACGGATGAGCGCCAGAGGTTCTCGGCCAGCGGCAGGCGGAAGCCTAAGGCAAGGCCTACGAAGAGGGTGTTGATGCCCACGGCCACGCCGAGCAGCAGGGCGGTGCCGTAGCGGCTTATGTCGTAGGGCTGGACGGCGCGTCTCTTCTTTCCGCTGCGGAACAGCAGGCGCAGTGCCACGAGTATCATCAGTCCGAGATAGACAAGGTTGTCGGTTTCGGTCAGCAGGCTGTTGGTGCCGGCGGCGTTGGGGTCGAGCTCGGCGGGGGTGAAGCGCAGCAGGTTGCCCAGCCAGATGCCGAGCAGCAGCAGCAGTGCGTTGACGGCGGCTATGGTTATCGATTCGGCCAGGCCCTGGGTGAGGCGGACGGGGGTCTTGAGGGCGCAGCCGTGCATAACGATCAGTGCCTCGAACGAGAGGGCGATTGCAAGGATTATGAATTCTATTATTGACATTTTTCGGGCTTGATGTTGTTGGTTATGAATATGAAGTCTTGCACTGAGAGCTGCTCGGCGCGCTTGGCCAGCATCTCTTCGGGTATGGCGTCGAGGGCGGCGTTGAGCGGCTTGAGGGCGTTGCGCAGGGTTTTGCGGCGCTGGTTGAAGCCGGTCTTCACCACTTGCACGAACAGCCGCTCGTCGCATCCGAGCTGCTGCGTGCCGTTGCGCGTCAGGCGGATGACGGCGCTCTTGACCTTGGGCGGCGGGTTGAAGACGTGCTCGTGGACGGTGAAGAGGTATTCGATGTCGTAGAAGGCTGTCAGCAGCACGCTGAGTATGCCGTAGGTCTTGCTGCCGGGGCCTGCGGCGACGCGCTCGGCCACTTCTTTCTGGAACATACCCACCACCTCGGGGACGCGGTTGCGCTGTTCGAAGACGCGGAAGAGTATCTGCGACGATATGTTGTAGGGAAAATTGCCTATGATGGCGAAGGGCCTGTCGCCGAAGATGCCTTCGAGGTCGAGGCGCAGGAAGTCGCCCTCGATGACGTTGAGCGACGGGTAGTTGCAGTGCAGGTAGTCGACCGATTCGCGGTCGAGCTCGATGGCCTTGAAGTCGTAGCGTGGGTCGCCGACAAGGTATTTCGTCAGCACGCCCATACCGGGGCCTATCTCGAGCAGGCACTGCGTGCGGCCGGTCAAGCTGCGGGCTATGCGTTCGGCGATGCTCTCGTCGGTGAGGAAGTGCTGCCCCAGCGATTTCTTTGCTCTAACTTGTTCCACTTTGCAGGTCTCTTTTTGTCAATGAACGCGGAACGGGCAATAATATTGCCCATATTCGCCGGTGCACGCAATAAAAATGCCTCGGGCCAGTTATTGCCGTATAAACACTTATGCTATGAAGTCTACTTTCTTCGATGTCTTCAGGCCGCTGGCAGGCGGAATGCGCCCCTTGGAGATTGTTGAATATTCGCTGCTGGCCCTGATGACGGTGCTGCTGCCCTACGACTGGCAGCTGGCGATGTGGCTGATGCCCCTGCTGGCGGTCAACACGTTGTGCCGCATTGTCGCTGCCCGACGGGTGGGCAATCCGGGCCTGTCCGCTGCCTCGCGCTGGGCGCTGTGGCTGATGGTGGCGTTTTTTGCCTATCAGATTGTGTCGATGCTCTATACCGACAACAAGGCCGATGGCTGGGAGATGATTACGCGTCGCCTTCCGCTGCTGGTCTTCGCGCTGTGCGCCCTCGCTGCCGACTCGACCTATCTTGAACGGCGCCGCCTGCGACTGCTGATGTATGCCTTCACAGCGTCGCTTACGGTCAAGTTCTTTGTCCGTTTCGTCATTTTGCTTGCCACACAGCACAAGGTGTCCGTCTGCAGTCTCTTCGACCCGTTGCACCATACCTATATGGCTATGTACCTGATGTTTGCGCTGGGCTTCATCTATTCCGAACTGGTCTTCCACCGCGGCGGGATGCCCGCGTGGTTCAAGTGGGTCCTTGCTTCGGTGGCGGCGCTGCTGGTGACGTATACTCTCTTTGTCAACTCGCGCACCGGCACGGCAGGGCTCATAGCCCTTGCGCTGGCGGTGGTGGCGCACTGGATGTTCAGGCTGAAACAGTGGAAGCGTGGCCTTGCGCTGCTGGCGGTCGTGTTGGCTGTCGGCACGGGCGTCCACTTCGCCCTGCCCGAATGCGCGCGGCGCCTCACGCAGACCATAAGCGAGATGCGTGACGGAGACACCAGCGACGCGCGTTATCTGATATTCGGCAGCTCGATGAAGGCAATCGGCGAGAACGGCGCCTTCGGCGTAGGACTTGGGGACAAGAACGACGTCCTCGACGAGGTGTATGAGGAGACGGGCGACGAAGGCGCTGTCGAGGCGCAGTACAATTCGCACAATATCTACCTCGACTCGATGCTGACTATGGGCGTCCCCGGTCTGGTTCTGCTCTTGGCCCTGCTCGGGGTGCCGGCGTTTACGGCCTGGCGGCGGCGCGACTTCATAGCGATGTCGCTCCTGTTCAGCTTCGCTTTCAGCGGCCTCTTCGAGGCGCTGCTTAACCGTCAGATGGGCATAATGTTCCTTGGCCTTTTCTGGCTGATACTTATGGCGTCGGAAGGAAAAGAGAAGCAATGATTTCCCCGCTGCGGCGGAGTGCAGATTCTCCACAACGTTGCGACGAGGAACATCCGCCGCGACGGGTACAACAGATTAAAACGGAACATTAATCACGACGAAAAACGGTCACTTTTTATACTCTTTCCAGTATTTTATAATACTATCACAATATTTATATTGGTCAATATCCTGCAAAGTGGGAATAAGATCTCCACGATAGATACTTAGCAATCTATATACCGCTGCTATGTCTCTATAAATATTATATGATTTCCAACAATATGACACAAGTTTCTTTTGGTCGGCATCGGATAAGCTACCGTCAATTTCATACAATCTCACATAACTTTCGTAAACACGATTATAGCCGTAAATATAATGATATTTCTCCGCCAGTAAAAGTGAATATTTGATGACATTGATTATTTCCTCGCGATTATAAGTGTATGCGGTATAGCAATAGTAAAGTTCGAAAGCATCTGTATCACCATTTTCAATTTTTCTGAAAAAACTTGGGTCATTTTCTATATACTTAGCATACGGATTTGAGCTAAAAGAACATCCTTCTTCCATACTATATTCATTGGAGATGTCTTGATTTTGATTATTTAAGGCAATAGTATCATTTGCTTCGTCCAGAATGGCAACATCTTTGAATGTATCCTGACGATGGCCACAGGATGATAATTGAAATGCCACAGTAATTATTAATAGAATATAAGATCTCATTTTGTTTTTTATTCGTCTTTTGTGGGGATTAAATATCTATACAACAAGGTTTTATTTTGTGCTTCCTGGACAAGTGCATCTAGTTTATTTAGATTATTAATTATATCTATTTTTTCCCCGTTATTATATACGTTCCAATGACCATATATTTGCCTATACGGATCTTCATAGACATACATATTGCCATTTTCCCCATCTTTATTTAATGTAACATCCCACGATGGGGCAATAACAATTGCATTGGGCATCTCTTTTGCTATAGATTGGGCAATGTTTTCTTGGATAGCATAAGGAATGGGCAGTTCGGTGCCTGCTCGACAAGTAATAAGAATAACAATCGTCAATAATCCTTGATCAGTATTTTTTTTATATACATCATTATACTCTGACAGAAAATCTGAAAACATTTTTATTGTGGAAGAAGTTTTCATATTTATCATCCCATCATATGCGAAGTATCGATCGTTTTCAAATCTTATACTAGTACTTGGAGAAGACTCGTTCGGAGGGACTCCGTGTCCGTTGAATATTAACATTCCTGGATATGATGATTTGCAGGCTCTTGACAGCATTTTGCTTTGTGTTCCGTTAATAGTATCTTTCCCATCCGGGTCCACCAGCTTCACCGGATTCCAAGCACAGTAGGCGTAGGGGCTAATACTCGGATACTTGTCCGCCATTGGGTCGACGCTGAGCCACATCGTCATCAGCTCGTGGTCCATATAACGGGCACCAAAA
>CAJOMZ010000091.1 GCA_905236645.1 uncultured Bacteroidales bacterium | reverse complement strand
TTCATTTCAACGCAAAGGTAATCATTTTTCCCGGATTGTGCCGATTAGTTTCGGCATTTTCTTTTTACCTTGTGTTGCACTTCTAACTTGAAATTAGGAAGTCCATCGTTTCTGTGTGCAAAGGAACAATTTTTTCCAATGCGTTTTCTGATTATAGAAGAAAATAGAAGATTTTGGTGGTTGGTGGGTAGCAGTTAGCGGTTAGCAGTTAGTGAACTGCCAACACACTCCTCATTTACGCTTTCTCCAGATTATTACCTTGGATTTTTCCCAAAATCGACAAATTATTTCCTTGGAAAAAGTTTACTTTTATCTAAGAAACAACTACTAAACCTAAAATTCGATTCGAATTTTAGGTTTATAATCCCAGAATTCTATATAAATTTGGGGATTAATTAGTTTTTTGTAACTTTGCATTGGGATATTTGTTCTAAATGTTATATATATGGCATTAATTAAGCGACAGTTACAGCAAATAATCAAAGAACGCCTTTTTCGTGGCAAGGCGATAATCCTTATCGGGGCAAGACAGGTGGGAAAAACAACCCTCTTTGAACAGATATTGAACGATCCCGACGTTGGGGTGAGTAAAGAGCAGATACTAAGGATTTATTGTGACGATGCAGACAATCGCAGTATGATAGAAAATGCAAACCTTGCTGAACTTCGACAGCAACTGGCTGGCAAACGCATAGTAATGATCGACGAGGCTCAACGCATAAAGGGGATCGGACTTACACTGAAACTTATAACCGACCACTTTAAGGATATCCAACTTCTTGCTACAGGATCGTCATCACTAATGCTGCAGGGTGCCTTGAATGAACCTCTGACTGGTAGGAAGTTTGAGTTTTATCTTTATCCGTTTTCCACTCAGGAGTTGCTTAATGAGGGTAATATGCTGTTAGTACGCCAGACTTTTGAAAACAGGCTGATATATGGGTCTTACCCAGATGTTGTAGCGGGGATGGACAATCCTCGTGAGACACTTGTGAATTTGTCTGGAAGCTATATGTATCAAGATTTACTTTCGATGGAAGGTGTTCGAAAACCTGTGTTGATAGAGAAACTACTTGTCGCGTTGGCTTTGCAGG
Source organism: uncultured Bacteroidales bacterium (assembly GCA_905236645.1). Lineage (GTDB taxonomy): Bacteria > Bacteroidota > Bacteroidia > Bacteroidales > P3 > Colimorpha. Next base: position 5,941 of record CAJOMZ010000091.1, on the reverse strand, counting down.
TGGGAAGCGAGGTGTCGTACAGCGAACTTGCCCAAACCATTGGCACAGACAACAAAACTGTTGAGAAATATGTCAATCTGCTGGAGAAATGTTTCATTGTGTTCCGTTTAAATGGATTGAGTCGCAACCTGCGTAGCGAGCTTAAGAAAGCAAAGAAAATATATTTCTACGACAACGGAGTACGAAACGCCGTAATCCAACAGTTTATGCCTCTGGCTGTGCGTAATGACGTGGGACAGCTGTGGGAGAATTTCTTTATCTCGGAGCGAATCAAACGAAATCATTACACAAGACATTACTGCAACATTTATTTTTGGCGAACTCAAACGCAGCAGGAGATTGACTATATCGAAGAGTGCGATGGTACAATGACCGCCTTTGAAATAAAATGGAACACAAAAAAAGCAAATGCAAGATTTCCACAGTCATTTCTTGACAGCTATGATGTTAAAGAAACAGTTGTCATAACCCCCGACAACTATCTGGACTGGCTGGTATAGGTACTTGTTATGTCATAGCCATTGGCCAGAAAAATGTGGTAAAGGTTTAAGGGTTACGGGGGTTGCCTACAGCTGACTTGGTAGGGTTGGATAGAGCTTCTGGATGTATCTTTTCAGGCGGTTTTCGGCTCCTATGGCATAGCTGCTGTCGTTGCTCTTGACCCATTCGACTCCTGTGAAGAAACGCCGCATCTTGGCATAGCTGGCTCGCTCGGTGAGATTGCGCACCAGATAGATGAGTTCGTAGCTGCGTCCGTTGCACCCATGCCACAAAAGGGGCTCCACACACGTCGGACGCATACAACCTGAAAAACGATAGGCGAAAAGCCGTTTTGCGTTGACGGTGTTTTCTATATAGCCCTGCTGTGCGAGATGGTTGACAAGCCGTTCTAAGGGCTCTGGCCCTGCACTCAACACATCGGGATGGGGGCTGAAGTACTCGTCGCTATGCGCGGATTGGCGCAGAATATTGAAATAATCCTCCGGCAAGTGAAAGTCTGAATCAAGGCTACCGCCTCCGGCAAGTATGATGGGGTCAATCTGCCGGGTCTCCTTGAGCTTGAAATACTTGCGGTCGTCGCTATAAACCTGGCATAGCCAGTCGAACATATCACGGTTATACTTCGTGAGCAGCTGCAGGTAATCACCCTCGTCTCCTCCCTCGAAAAACGGTTCAACGGCTTCGCTCAGCTCGCGTGCTGTGTCTGACACTGGATGCCCTACATCATGCAATAGGCTGGCCACTGCGTCCAGTTCTCCTATTATCTGTTCTTCTTCCGGGTCTTTAGTGTATTTGATATTTGGCCAGATGTCCTCTCCGATGGAGCTGATAAGTCGCAGCTTGCATTGTCAATAACATCGGAGAATGCCTTGTAATCGTGCTTATTAAAAGCTTCCAGTAGCCGCTTCATCACCGACGAGCGGCATCCGATGGTGCGTAGTATCTCCTCGCTGGCGTATGGTGCCAATACACTCAGGGTGTCGTAGATCTCCCTGGCTGTAAGCATGCGGCCAAGACATGGCTCATAGCTCGACAGGACCTCATGGAGGATCCTGTTGTTATAGACGTAGGCCAGCTTGTGATAAATCGGAAAGATCATATCTACAAGGAATGCTGTGGCATCGTTAAACGCCTGCGGGTAGTCGGGATCGTTGCGGTCGTCGCCAAGTCCTGGATACAGCTGCTGCAACTGCTCCGGCGTTCCTGCATGGTTGAACCCCTCATAGTATAGTTTCAGTCGTTGGGCTTCTGTTTTCTGGTCCATGTGATTGGCTTTATAAAAGTGGCGGACAGGTTACCCGTCCGCCACCAACTACTTGTCCCTGACTACCGTCAGCCTTCTGCTACTTGAACGCGTTCTCGCTCAAGCCCTTGCCTTTGATGCTCAGGTCGTTCATGTATGACGGGGTCTCTTTGCCGAGATACTTATCGACATACAGTTTGGCCAGATACTGTCCCAGCATGAAGCCGTGTCCACGCAAGCCGACCAAGAGGCCCACCTCAGGATCGACAATATAGCGCGGCTCGGTGTACCAACCTGCCCACACAGCGTGGAAGCCTACCTCGCGCAGGTTGGGTATCCACTCGGCGAACACCTCGGAGACTATCTCCAGGAATTCCTTGCTGTTGTATTTCAGGTTCTGGCGTGCCTCGAAACTGTCGCAGTCGGGCGAAGCGCAACCGATAATCTGACCTGTATGTGCAAACTGCTGTCCATAGACGGCGCTGAAACCCTTATAATGACGGCGGTCGATAATCATGTCGAGTGCGTCGCCGTTCACTCCCATCATAGGCAGACGGCGGGTGATGAAAGCCTGATGTTTCACAGGATAGAGGCCGGTGTCGATGCCGAGCATGTCGGTGAACTTTTCTGCACCCCAACCCATAGCGTTGACGAAGTGGGCTGCGGTGAACTCGATATAGTCGCCGTTATGTGCGTGCACGAGTGCCTTGAACTTCTCGCCGCAACGTTCCACATGCAGCAGCTCGCAATCTTCGAACACCCGTCCGCCAAGGTTGGTGCCTATGCCGCGGATATAGTCGATGACCTTGCCCGGTGTGGCCTGCCAGCAGTCGCGCGTCATAAGGGCATGGCTATAGATGGTGCGCTCGGTGTCCCACAACGGCGAAATCTCCTTCTTGAAGTCTTTGCGCTCAACCATGTAGGCATCACTCCAGGCACGTGACGCATCAAGCGACTTGTAAGTCGCCTCGTCGTGCACAAGGTTCACATAGCGTGTGGGCTTGTAGTTGATGTTGTGCACCTGCTGGATGGACTTGAATATCTCGTGGTTGTGGGTGGCAATGTCGGCAATGTCGGGATTGGAGAATGCCGGACGGCCTCCGCCGATGTTACGCCAGGAGGCTCCGCGACTGTAGTTCACCAGTACCGGTTTCTTGCCAGCCTCGGCGAAATAGCGGAACAGGCCGCTGCCCGCGATGCCACCACCAGCGATGAACACCTCCACCTCTTCGCGCTTCACGTCGTTGGCTTTCGGGAAAACATACACCTCTTTGGCCTTCTCGTTATAGACGTCGCCGAGTGTAACCTGACTTGCCAACGGAGCGCGCGGTGTGGCATCGCCAACGACTTCGATGCCGTGGGCACGTAGAATCTGACGTGCGCGCGGTATGCAACGTTTGCCGCGGCAGGGACCCATACCGAGACGAGTGATATGCTTTATCTCATCAACCGAGATATACTTGCGGTCGCCGATGGCAGCCAGAAGTTCTTCAATAGAAACGTCCTCGCAATGGCAGACGTATGTCTCGCCGTCAACCGGCTGCACGGGTTTCATCTGCAGCGGTTCCGGGTAACGTTCCTTAAGTATGAATCCCTTCACTTCGGTCATCGCCTCGCCGACGATGTCGTTGGTCTTCACTCGGGCGATATTGGTCTTGTTGTCTTTCTTCTGTATCTTCTCTATCACGCCCTCGCCGAGTTTCTTGCCGTTGTTGTCAACCAGATAGACTTCGGCGCCCTCAGCTGCCTCATATTCGAACGGCAGGAAGCACACCTGCTTCAGCAGATCGTAACCGAAGATAGCTAATCCCGGGCACTTGGCGACACACTGCATACATCCGATGCACTTGTCGTAGTTGACCGTGGGTGTCGATGACGTGGTGGGTTTTGTGATAGCACCCTGCGGACACGAGAACGAGCAGGGGTTGCAGGCGAAGCCGTACAGACAGTCGGTCTGCACGAACGGCTTTGCCATCATGCGTTCTTTTGTGGGCAGGCTGGGTTTCTCGAGTATGCGGACAGGTCGCTGCTGTGAGTCGATATACTGACGCGACACTTCGAGATATTCATCGTAGTTGATTCTCATTCCGAGATTCTGTGCCACTTCGTAGGCAGCCTGTTTTCCGCGCAGCACGGCGCTGGTGCCTTCGCCGATTCGGACAGCATCGCCCACACCGTAGGTGTTGAGGCCGAAGACTGACTTGCCTTTGGTCAGTATCTGGTCGTCGGGCACAAGACCTGTGCAGATGTTTATTATGTCGATGTCGTCTATCACCTGCTCGGTGCCGGGTATTGCCTTGAAGTTCTCACATTTGGCAATAACTGCACCCGTGACACCCGTGCGGTCGGCATTAGGTATGGCGCGCACAAGCGTGTAGCCAGTCATGATGGGTATCCCGAGACGGCGTACACGGTTGGCCTGCACGGGAAAACCGCCCTCGTGCGGCATAGCCTCGATGATGGCTTTGATAGTGGCGCCTGCCTGCATGCCCTGATAGGAGGTCAAGTAGCCGATATTTCCGGCTCCGACGGTCAGCACACGCTTGCCGAGCAGGGTGTGTTCCTGGTTCATCATCTTCTGGAATACGGCGGCGGTATAAACACCAGGAACGTCGTCGTTCTCAAACGACGGCATGAACGGCACCGCACCGGTGGCAACCACGAGATGCTGCGCATCGACGTAGCCGATTTCCTGTGTCTCGATATTTTTTATAGCTATACGTTTGCCCTCGAGCAGATCCCAAACGGTGTTGTTGAGCAGTATGCCATCGTAGTTGTCGCCGGCGAGGGTCTTGGCGATGTCGAATCCACGCATACCGCCAAATTTCTTCTCTTTCTCGAAGAAGAAGAACTGGTGAGTCTGCATGTTGAACTGGCCGCCAATCTTGCCGTTATTATCTATGACGAGATTGTCGATTCCCAGTTCGTTGAGTTTCTCACGGCAGGCCAGACCTGCGGGGCCGGCACCTATGATAGCCACCGTGGTTTTGTATATCTTCACCTCGCACTGTGGGTTCTCGCCGACGGCGGGCTGGTAGTCTTTCGACAGTTCGCACACCTCGTGTACATTGTCGACCTTGGTGATGCAGATACGGCGGATTTTGCCGTCGACCAGCATCTCGCAGGCGCCGCATTTGCCGATGCCGCACTCAAGGCTTCGGTTGCGACCGGCCAGACTGTGGCTGTGGACCGGGAAGCCTGCCTGATGAAGTGCAGCAGCGATGGTGTAGCCTTTGTGTCCTTTTACCTTCTGTCCGTTGTACAGAAATTCGACCACCTCGCTCTGCGGGATGTCGAGAATGGGGTGTTGTTCAATGGGATACATTGTGTGAAATATTTAGTTGTGTGGATTAATACGGATTTAAAATATTATGATCGATGATTTTACTATTCAACTCTTGAGCCACAATTTGGGCAAAATTGGCCTGTTGTATTGGTCCCGCATCTGAGGCATTTCTTTGGGCCTTCTACAGCCATTGGGCTACCACATTCAGCACAAAAATTACCATAACCATCGCTACCGCATTTGGAACATCTCTTAAGATTTTTCGGTGTATTATTTCGGTTCTTCTTATTATTGCGAACAATTAGCCAAACCACCAATATTAAGATTATGGGCGTAGCAAAAGAAATTAGCATCCAAATAAACACTCCTATTCCAGGGGCAACTAAAGGGTTGTTCATTGTCGCTTATCTTAATGGAACTTTCAATTTTCAATTTGCTTTCAGGTATTCGTCGATTGCTTGTGCCGCCGTTCTTCCGGCACCCATTGCGAGGATTACCGTGGCGGCACCGCTTACGGCGTCGCCGCCGGCGAAGACCCCCTTGCGGCTCGTAGCACCCCGTTCGTCGGCAATCAGGCCTCCCCAGCTTTCGGCATCGAGTCCTTTGGTTGTCGATTTTATAAGAGGGTTGGGGCTGGTGCCCAACGACATCACTACCGTATCGGTCTCCATCAGGAATTCCGAGTCGGGGATGACGCTGAACTTGCGGCGTCCGCTCTCGTCGGGTTCACCCATCTCCATGCGTATGCACTTCATACCACACACGTTGCCTTTTTCGTCGCCCAGAATCTCGGTGGGGTTGGTCTGGAGGGCGAACACTATGCCTTCCTGCATGGCGTGGTGAATTTCCTCACGGCGGGCAGGCATATCCTGCTCGCTGCGACGGTAAACCACCGTCACCTCGCTACCCAG
>CAJOMZ010000090.1 GCA_905236645.1 uncultured Bacteroidales bacterium | reverse complement strand
AAATAATTCTACACATGAATAATCTAAATCTTTACTTGTAAAAACTTTTCTTTTTTTATCTATTTTTATTTCTTTTTCAATATATTTTTCTCCTGTATAGTTTTCTAAAACTTTCTTATATTTGCAATGTGTTTTATGCTTGCCATTTGGTGCAAAAGGTGAATAAACATTCGCTAATACAGTAAGTTATACGGAAGGCGATGAACGAAAATATTACAAAACAATATATAGACCTTGAAAAGGTGTTGGCGGCCAAAGGGGTTAAGGTGCCGAAGTCGGTGCTGCGTTTTTTGAACCGTTTGCTGCACGTCGAGGGGCTCAACGAGGGCATCTATCTGAACCGCGACAAGGAGGGTGTCGATTTCGCCCTGGCCATTATGCAGTATCTGGATGTGGATGTCGAGCTTGAGCACGCCGAGCGTATCCCAGCCGACGGTATGCCGATTATTGTCGCCAACCATCCGCTTGGTGGTCCCGACGGTATGGCGCTGATAAGCGCAGTGGGGGAGGTGAGGCGCGATATCTTGTTCCCGGTCAACGATTTCCTGATGTACCTGGCGCCGCTGAAGCCTGTCTTTGTGCCCGTCGACAAGGTGCACGGCAATCGTGGCACAGCCGAGGGCCTTGAGGCTGCCTTCGCCGGCCGGAACGTGCTGCTCTACTTTCCGGCGGGGCTATGCTCGAGGCGCATAAAAGGGCGCATCGTCGACCTTGAGTGGAAGCCTACCGTGGTCAAGAAGGCTGTGCTCCACCACCGCGACATTGTACCGGTCTATATCGAGGCGCGCAACCGCCGCCGTTTCTACACCATTGCCAATCTGCGCAAGCGGTTGGGAATCAGGTTTAATTTTGAGATGGCGCTGCTGCCGGGCGAGATGTTCGCCCAGCGGGGCAAGTCGATACGTATGACGGTGGGCAAGCCGATACCGTACCAGACATTCGAGGCCGGAACGACGGCCAAGGTGTGGGCTTCGCGCTTGCACGACCACGTATACAGGCTGGCCGAAGACGCAAATGCCGATTTTGAAGTAAAGGAATAATAAAATATGGGAAAAGATTTAAGCTACATTATCCCTCCTGTGCCGCGAGAGTTGATAAAGGCCGAGCTGTCGCACAAGAATTTCCTGCGCCACACCAACTATGGCGGCAAGGATATCTATGTCACCACGGCGCACCTGTCGCCCAACATTATGCGCGAGATAGGCCGGTTGCGCGAGGTGTCGTTTGCCGTTGAGGGCGGCGGCACCGGCAAGGAGGTCGACATCGACGAGTTCGACACCCTGCCCGAGCCTTACTGCTTCAAGCAGCTCTTTGTGTGGGACGCTGAGAACGAGGCCATTGTGGGTGGCTATCGCTTCATACACGGCAGCAATATGTTCCGTTCGGTCGATGGCTCTATCTACACGCCTACGGCCGAACTGTTCCATTATACCGACGAATTTGTGGAGAAGTACCTGCCCTATACGCTCGAGCTGGGCCGCTCGTTCGTGCAGCCTGAGTATCAGCCTGGCAACAACCTGCGCAAAGGTATGTACTCGCTCGACAACCTGTGGGACGGCCTTGCGTCGATAGCCGTCGAGATTCCCGAGACGCACTATTATTTCGGCAAGATAACGATGTATCCGCAGATGAACCGCAAGGCGAAGGATATGATTCTCTATTTCTACCAGAAGCACTTTCCAGACAAGGACGGCCTGGTGTGGCCCAACGAGCCGCTGACGATAGAGACCGACTACAACGAGTTGCATACGCTGTTCGGCGGTCGCAACTATAAGGAGGACTACCAGATACTGCAGCGGACGGTGAGGACGCTGGATTCTTACGTGCCGCCGTTGGTGAATGCCTATATGAACCTTTCGTCTTCGATGAGGTCGTTCGGGACGGCTTACAACCACGCTTTCGGCGAGACCGACGAGACGGGCATTCTGGTGGCGCTGAGCGATATCTATCCCGAGAAGCGCGCCCGCTACTTTGAGTCGTACGATACAAGGAACCACCTCTTCGAGCGCCGCAAGTTGTTTAAAATCAATATGCGCCTGCTGCCTTGGTGGAAGAATGGCGCCAGCGACGAGGTGAACAAGGAGTTGATGGCCCTGCGCGAACACTGGATTGCCCGCGAGCGAGCCAAGTCCAACGGCGACGAGGTGCCGTCGCAGTCGCGCCGCGAACGCCGCGTGAAGCGCCGCGAAAACCGTCGCGAAAACCGTCGCGAAAACCGCCGTGAAAACCGTCGCGAAAACCGTCGCGAAAACCGCCGTCGCAAAAAGGAGGGCAAATAAAACTTTGGCTATGGAGGTTAAAAACGCCGTTTTTGTTGTAAGCAACAGCGACTATCGCAAGTGCCCCGACACGGGCAAACCCGAATACGCATTCATCGGCCGCTCGAATGTGGGCAAGTCGTCGCTGATCAATATGCTGACCCGCAACAAGGGGTTGGCAAAGACCAGCGTGCGCCCTGGCAAGACGCAGCTGATCAATCACTTTCTAATCAATAACGAGTGGTATCTGGTCGACCTGCCGGGCTATGGCTATGCGCGGACGTCGAAGAGCTCGAGGGTGGCCTGGCAGAAGATGATAACCGAATATCTGACAGGCCGTGAGCCGCTGGTGAATACTTTTGTGCTGATTGATTCCCGCATTCCGCCGCAGAAGATCGACTTGGAGTTCATATCCTTCCTTGGCCGTAACGGAGTGCCGCTGGCGGTGGTCTTCACCAAGGTCGACAAGCAAAACCAGCGCGAGACGGCGCATAACGTCAACGCTTTCAAGCAGGCTCTGTTCGAGGAATGGGAAGAGCTGCCCACGATGTTCCTTACATCGTCGGTGTCGGGCACGGGGCGCGACAAGGTGCTGGGGTTCATCGAACAATGTAATGCATTAGTAAACGAAAACAAAACAAGATGAGAAATATACTTTATATATTGTTAGCGCTTTTGTTGCCTTTGACAGGCTATACGCAGAACAATGCCGCACTCGGCAAGGCGGTCAACGATCTGGCGCGCGAGGATGTGATGAAGCACGCCACACTGTCGGTGTGCGTGTATAATTTGGACAAGCAGTCGCAGGTGTATGCCTACAATTCACAGCGTTCGGTCGTGCCGGCGTCGCTGACAAAGCTGTTCACCACCGCATTAGGCTTCGATAGGCTTGGCAAGAATTTCCGTTTCCGCACGCAGCTGGCCTATTCGGGCCAGTTGGAAAAGAACGGCACTTTGCACGGCGACCTGTATATCATCGGCGGTGGCGACCCCCTGCTGGGGTCGTACCGCTACCGCCAGACGGTGCCCGACAGTGTCTTTGCTGCCTGGCACAAGGCTGTGGTGGCTGCGGGCATTAAGGCTGTCGACGGCAGAGTGTATTATGATGCGACCATATTCGACAACCATCCGATCCACGACAGCTGGCAGTGGGGCGACATCGGCAACTATTACGGCTGCGGTGTCAACGGGCTCAACTTCCACGAGAATATGTTTTTTATCCATTTTGCCCCCGGCGGCAAGCTGGGCTATCCTGCCACAGTGTCGAGAATGGAACCCCAAGGGCTGAACCTGCACGTTATCAATGAGGTTACTACCGGTCCTGCCAAGTCGGGCGACCAGGTGGTGGTCTATGGCGAGCCGGGCTCTACCATCAGGACCTGCACAGGCACGGTACCTATGGATGCCAAGCGGTTCTCGGTGCGTGCATCTATGCCCAAACCGGGGCAGGCTTGCGCCGACCTCTTCACCGTCTACCTGCGTGCACACAAGGTGTCGGTGTCGGGCGCGGCTGCCGAATCGATGAAGAGACCTTCGTCGTTGGTTAACCTACTGGAGTATACCTCGCCGACCTACTACGTCATAGCGCAGTACACCAATATGACCTCCAACAATACCTATGCCGAGGCTATCCACCGCTATTTGGGCTATAAGGCCTACGGTCTGGGCAGCAGCGCCAACGGTGCCAAGGCGGTAAGCGACTTTATACAACGGCTGCGCCTCGAATCGTCGGGCGTGACCCTTGAGGACGGCAGCGGCCTGTCAGTCCGCAACCGCGTGACAACCGACTTCGTGTGCCGCTTCCTGGTTGAGATGTCGAAGACGAGCTATTTCGATGACTACCTGAAAAGCATTGCCCTTGCCGGCGAGAACGGCACCGTGAAGAACCTCCTTTCGGGCTTGCCGTCCAACGTCTCGGTGCGTGTCAAGACGGGTTCAATGACCGGTGTCCGTGCATACGCGGGCTATGTCATCAACACTAAGGGCGAGCGCCTCTGCTTCTCCGTCATCGCCAACGACTTTGCCTGCACCGGAGCCCAAATGCGCACCAAGCTTGAAAAGATAATAATGAAGATAGCGACGATGGAATAAAAGAAAAGGCTTGCTACAGCAAGCCTTTTCTTTTACTATTCGGTAGTGTTTCTATTTAATCAGGAAGGAGAACTTGTTGAAGTTCTTGAGGGCTATGCCGGTACCGCGGGCCACAGCGCGCAGGGGGTCTTCGGCAATGTGTACCTTAAGCTTGGTCTTCGACGCGATACGCTGGTCGAGACCGCGCAGAAGTGAGCCGCCGCCGGCCAGATAGATGCCGCTCTTGTAGATATCGGCAGCCAGCTCTGGCGGAGTGTCGGCCAAGGTCTCAAGGATGGCGCTCTCGATACGTGCAATCGATTTGTCGAGGGCGTGGGCTATCTCCTTGTAGTTGACCAGTATGTTCTTGGGCAGGCCCGTCAGCAGGTCGCGGCCGAGGGTCTCATAGTCGTCGGGCGGGTTCTCCAGCTCCGAGACAGCCGAGCCGACCGAAATCTTAACCTTCTCGGCAGTGCGCACACCGATGACGATATTGTGCTGCTTGCGCATATATTCAATGACGTTCTCGTTGAACTCGTCGCCTGCGACCTTGATCGACTTGTTGCAGACTATACCGCCCAGCGAGATGACGGCGATCTCGGCCGTGCCGCCTCCGATGTCGACAATCATATTGCCGTAAGGCTCAAGCACGTCGATGCCGATACCGATGGCGGCAGCCATAGGCTCGTGAATCATACGGATCTCCTTGGCGCCGGCCTGTTCAGCGCTCTCGCGCACGGCACGCTCCTCGACGTTGGTGATGCCCGACGGGATGCAGATAACCATACGCAGTGCCGGAGGCATAAACGAGCGGCTGATGTTGGTCATCTTGATAAGCTCGCGGATAAGGTGCTGTGCCATCTCAAAGTCGGCGATGACACCGCCGCGCAGCGGCCTGATGGTCTCTATGGTCTTGTTGTTCTTGCCGTCCATCTGCTGTGCGCGCTTGCCGACGGCCATAATCTTGTTGGTAGTCTTGTCCAAGGCCACGATCGACGGCTCGTCGATGACCACCTGGTCGTTGTAGATCACAATGGAGTTGGCTGTGCCGAGGTCCATTGCCAATTCTTTGTTAAATAATGAGAAAAGTCCCATATATCCTGAATCCTTGCTATGTTAGTCCTTAATTCTTGTTGTTTTCTGTCCCTACCTATTACGGAAAAAAAATGTTTTTGTTTCGTTTTTAGTGTTTAAAATGTCTCTTGCCAGTGATTACCATAGCCATCTTGTTGTTCTCGCAGAAGTCGATGCTGTCCTGGTCGTGGATAGAGCCGCCGGGATGGACCACGCCTGTGATGCCTGCATTGTGGGCTATCTCCACGCAGTCGGGGAAGGGGAAGAAGGCATCCGATGCCATCACAGCCCCGTTGAGGTCGAAGCCGAACGACTGTGCCTTGGCTATGGCCTGGCGCAGAGCGTCGACGCGGCTCGTCTGGCCGGTGCCGCTGGCCAGCAGCTGGCCGTTCTTGGCCAGCACAATGGCGTTGCTCTTGGTATGCTTCACAAGGATGGTGGCGAAGGCCATATCGGCCGCCATCTGCGGCGTGACCTTGGTCGAAGTGACGCTCTCGGTCAGCTCTTCTGCCTTCGGCACGACGGTGTCCTTGTCCTGCACCAATATGCCGTTCAGCACATTGCGGAAGACGGTGTCCGACATCTTGAAGGCCTTGCGGCGCAGGATGATGCGGTTCTTCTTGCCTTTCAGTATCTCGAGGGCGTCGCTGTCGTATTCGGGGGCGATGCACACCTCAAAGAAGATCTTGTGCATCTCCTCAGCCACCTCTTTCGTCACCGTGCGGTTGGTGATGATGATGCCGCCAAAGGCGCTGACGGGGTCGCCTGCCAGAGCGTCCTTCCAGGCGTCGAGCAGCGTCGTGCGGCAAGCCATACCGCAGGCGTTGTTGTGCTTCAGTATGGCGAAAGCCGTCTGGTCGAAGTCGTCTATCAGGTTGCAGGCAGCGTCGATGTCGCCCAGGTTGTTGTACGAAATCTCCTTGCCGTTCAGCTTGTCGAAGCAAGCGTCGAGGTCGCCGTAGAAATAGCCTTTCTGATGGGGGTTCTCGCCATAGCGCAGCGGCGTGCAGTGGTTGCTGCTCTGGCGGAAAGCGGCTGTGCCTTCAGTCTTGTTGAAGTGGTTGAAGATAGCGCTGTCGTAGTGGCTGCTGACGGCAAAGGCGTAGGCTGCAAAGCGGTGGCGCTGCTCAAGGGTCAGGCCGCCGTCCTGCTCGGTGTAGAGCTTCAGGAATTCGGCGTAGTGGTCCACCGAGGGAACGATGACCACATCGGCGAAATTCTTGGCGGCGGCGCGAATCAGCGATATGCCTCCAATGTCGATTTTCTCTATGATGTCCTGCTCTGCCGCTCCGCTGGCCACCGTCTGCTCGAAGGGATAGAGGTCCACGATGACAAGGTCAATCTCCGGAATCTCATACTCCTTCAGCTGCTCGCCGTCGCTGAACATATCGCGGCGGCTCAGGATGCCGCCGAACACCTTGGGGTGCAGCGTCTTGACGCGGCCCCCGAGGATGCTCGGATAGCCCGTCAAGCTCTCCACCGTAACGGCGTCGATGCCCAGGTCCTTGATGAATTTGTAGGTGCCGCCGGTCGAATAGATGGTTACGCCCTTGGCGTCGAGGGCGCGCACGATGTCCTCCAAACCGTCTTTATAGAAGACCGAAATGAGGGCTGATTTTATGCTTTTGGTTTCCATTATAATTGTTTTTATTAGTTTTCAAACGCTGCAAAACGCTGACACTGCACCATTTGCGCGGTGCAGTGGGCATTGCTTCCGTTCTACAAAGATACAACTTTTTTATAATTTGCCGGTATAAAAAGAAAAAAATCGTCTGCCGTTGCCATATCTTTTCTTGCCGCCCTCGGCGATGTCCGACAGCGGCTGCGCTTCGCCCCTGCCTGTTGTCCGTCGCGCAGTCGGGGCTTTCGGCCCTGTTTTGCAACCGCCTCATCCTCAGGCCCTCAAGGGACCAACTCCGTCCGTTGTACAATATATGTACAATACTTGTACAATATTTGTACGTTTACCAATTGTACAAGTATTGTACAAGTATTGTACATA
>CAJOMZ010000089.1 GCA_905236645.1 uncultured Bacteroidales bacterium | reverse complement strand
ATCCTCTTTGTTCAGACCGAACTGAATCTCCGCCCAAGAAAACTTTTGAACTTCTCATCCCCGAAACAAAAATTCTTCCTATCTTTGCACAACGGTGTTGCACTTCGAGGTTGAATCTATACTATACATCGAGAACACCAATTGCGCTCCCTTCGCTCTCTATCATATTGTCCAATTGCTTCTGGTTTGCTTTCAGCGTATAGAATGTGGCTATTGTTATAGCCAACGTGCCAATTGCACTCAGATACACCGGCCAGAACTGGAGCCAGTCCGTACCGGCTCCCACGACATCAAACTGACGTTCTTTCAGAATAAACCAGTTCAGTGTTAAAGGCACTATGATAATAAGTAAAACTACTCCTATCAGCAATAATGTTGTATTCTTAAGCCACTTTTTCATAAACTACACAAGTATTATCTCCCATATAAATTCAGTAGCCGCTACAACAAAATACCCTTCCCAAACAAAGTTGGTGCAATGTTAAATTGTAAAATATTAAATACTCTTGAGTTGTGCCTCAGTGCGGCACTGCCGCTTTTTAAATCCAGCCGGATGCGCCACAGGTGCATAGGGCTGACACTGCTTCATTAGCGGAAGGCTCTGATGGCTGCAAGCCATCTGTGCCTGGAGCGGGGGATATTAAATTATAAAATGTTAATTTGTTAACTGCAAAATCAGATCTCTTTCTGCTCGTATGAAGAAAGGATGCTAAAGAAACACCAAATGAGGACTAAAGGAGGTCCTTTAATTTTTTATGCTCCATACCGATCCACCTGCTCACCCATTAGCGCACGCACAATGCGGTCGCAGGCCTTGCCGTCACCGTAAGGATTTACGGCTTTGCTCATCTTTTCGTATTCCACGAGGTCATCCAGCAGGATGCTGACTTCGCTCACGATGAGATCGTGATTCGTGCCTACCAAATGCACTGTACCGTTCTTTAAGGCTTCAGGACGCTCGGTGGTGTCTCGCATCACGAGCACGGGCTTGCCCAGGCCGGGGGCTTCTTCCTGAATACCACCCGAATCCGTCAGGACCACCGTACTCTTCTCCATCAGATATACAAACTCCAGATACTGCAACGGCTCAATGAAGAAGAAATTTGGACGCGTGAGGTCTTCACCAAAGACCTCGTGGATGGGCTTACGTACGTTGGGGTTGAGGTGCATAGGATAGACGAAATCCACATCAGGATACTTCTCAGAAAGATCTTTCATAGCTGTTACCATACTGATGAATCCGTCACCAAAATTCTCTCTGCGGTGGCCCGTAATGAGCACAAGTTTCTTGTCTCCGTCAAGACGGGTTACATCGTAACCGGCATTTTTCAGCACCTGAATCTGCTCATCAGCAAGTGATTTGTCGCTCTTGAGCTTGTCAACGACCATATGGAGGGCATCAATCACCGTGTTACCTGTCACGAAAATCTGCCCGTGAGCCTTCTCGTCCAGCAGGTTCTGCTCGCTAAGGGGCGTGGGCGCAAAGTCGTAGGTGGCAATGCGACCGGTAATCTGGCGGTTCATCTCCTCCGGCCACGGGCTATAGATATTGTGTGTGCGCAGACCAGCCTCCACGTGTCCCACAGGTATCTGCTGATAGAACGATGCCAGCGCAGCGGCGGTGGAGGTAGTGGTATCGCCGTGTACCAGCACCACATCGGGCTTGCACTTTTTGAATACATCACACATACCCGTCAGCACCCGTGCCGTTACATCATACAGATCCTGCCCCTGCTTCATAATGTTGAGGTCGTAGTCTGGCTTCACCTCAAAAATGGAGAGCACCTGATCCAGCATCTCACGGTGCTGTCCCGTCACACACACTATCGTTTCAAACTCGTCAGGATACTTTTGGAACTCCTTCACCAGCGGACACATCTTAATCGCCTCCGGCCTAGTGCCAAACACCAGCATTACTTTTTTCTTTGTCATATATATCGTTATTGCTTATTTCTCTTCTCGCGCTATCGCCCATAGTCATTTACCTCATCGTCCCCCTAAAGGAACACCAAAGGAGAATCAGTTCCACGCCCAAGGCTTTCTTGTTCTTGGCATTGCTGCACACTTAATCCTCGGTGAGCTTGTGCAGCCGCTCGGGGTTAGCAGAGCCTCGTCGCAGACACCACGTCCTCGGTGAGCACACCGTCCACACGGTCGGCAGCGGTCTGGTTCTTGGTGTCGTGGGCCTTTCCCGCCAAGTGGATGACGGCATCGAACGCCACGGGGAGCTTGTCCCACTCGAAAGACCGGCTTCAAATATTACTAATCCGAACCGAAGAAAACCCAATGGTCTTATTTGAAGTCACCGAATTTGGGGTCCCACTGTATCACCTGATACTCGGCACCGAGTTTGGCCACATAGGGGTCGGCTTTCATTACGGCTTCAGCTTCGGCGGCATTGGCAACCGACAGAATCGAAAGTCCCGATGCCGGATTGTTCACATAGTTGCCGGAAGCACGCAGTTTCTTCTCCTCAAGCAGTTTCTTGAGATAGGCATCGCGTTCCTCTTCGACGCCGCTTACGTCGGTGCCCTCCTTCAAATCGAAAGTAGCCCTGAAATACTTGGTTCCCTCCTTGTCAGGGTTTGCAGGCTTCAGCATACTGCCATATTTGACATCCCAGAGGTTGACCGTCGACGAAGCAACAAGTCCGTGAATCGAATAGGGGTCGCCTGCAACAAGTTTGTCCAACTCGGCCCTGTCAGTCACCTTAAAGACAAGCTGTGCACTGTGCACCGGCGTACCCACACCAGGACCCGAAATCTGAAGTTTGTCCTCCTTCAGGAGCTTCTTCAAATACTTCACGTGAGCATAAAGGTATATTGCCCAACCAAAAATCTTTGTGTGTGTGAATGTTACTACGTGATACTGCATATAATAATTATGTTCAAATACTGCCCCCTATAATGTCTGATGTAAACTCAGATTTGCCCCTGCAAATCCTTGTCCACCATAGCGCACACGCAGGAGTGGGACCACACGTTTTGCAACCTTGGGATTCACGCCGAGCCGGTTCTCAGCCGCCGGCAGCATAATGGGCAGGGGTGCTGTGGAACTCTTTGAGAAAAAGCCCATCGCCACTGCGGAGTTCATCGTCTTAAATACTTTCAGC
The DNA here is from genome assembly GCA_905236645.1 of uncultured Bacteroidales bacterium. Classification (GTDB taxonomy): domain Bacteria; phylum Bacteroidota; class Bacteroidia; order Bacteroidales; family P3; genus Colimorpha. The sequence continues at coordinate 4,420 of CAJOMZ010000089.1, read as the reverse complement.
GGGTTCAGTCCACGGGCAAGCAGGAAAATCGGCATTATAACGGCAAACTGGACGGTGCAGGCAAACAGGAGCGCAAGCACGTATTTTCCCAGCGAGCCCATAATGAATTCTGCCACTATTGCTCAGTCGCGCTTGAATATGTCGCGGGTGTAGACCTTCTGCTGCACATCGTCAAGGCACGAGTCGTAGCGGTTGGCGACGATGGCCTGACTTTGTTCCTTGAATTTCTGCAGGTCGTTCACCACGAGGCTGCCGAAGAAGGTGCTGCCATCCTCGAGGGTAGGCTCGTAGATGATGACCTGGGCGCCCTTGGCCTTGATGCGCTTCATCACGCCCTGGATGGCGCTTTGGCGGAAGTTGTCGCTGTTGCTCTTCATCGTGAGGCGGTAGACGCCAATCACCGGAACGGAAAGCGGAGAACGGAGAGCGGAGAACTCGTTGTTCTGCGAGTAACTATAGTAGCCGGCCATCTTCAGCACCTGGTCGGCGATAAAATCCTTGCGTGTGCGGTTGCTCTCGACGATGGCGGTCATCATATTCTGCGGCACGTCCTCGTAGTTGGCCAGCAGCTGCTTGGTATCCTTGGGCAGGCAGTAGCCGCCGTAGCCAAAGCTGGGGTTGTTGTAGTGCGTGCCTATGCGGGGGTCGAGGCCGATACCGTCTATGATAGCCTGTGTGTCAAGGCCTTTCATCTCGGCGTAGGTGTCCAGCTCGTTGAAGTAGCTGACGCGCAGCGCCAGATAGGTGTTGGCGAAGAGCTTCACCGCCTCGGCCTCCTTCAAACCCACAAACAGCGTGGGCACATCATCCTTGATGGCCGCCTCTTGCAGCAGGCGGGCGAAGACGTGGGCGCGCTCGGTCAGCCAGTCGGTATCGGTCAGGGCGCGTATGGCCTCGTTCTCCTCCTGATACTCAGGGCCTGCCATCATCTTGGGCACACCGACGATGATGCGGCTCGGATAGAGGTTGTCGTAGAGGGCCTTGCTCTCGCGCAGGAACTCGGGCGAGAAGAGCAGGTTGAACTTCCGGACCCCTTTGGCGCGGTAGCGCACATACAGCGAACGCGTATAGCCCACGGGGATGGTGCTCTTGATGACCATCACCGCGTCGGGGTTGACCTTCAGCACGGCGTCGATGACGGCCTCCACAGCGCTGGTGTCGAAGAAGTTCTTCTGGCTGTCGTAGTTTGTCGGGGCAGCGATGACAACGAACTCAGCGTCGCGGTAGCCGGCCTCCTGGTCGAGGGTGGCCTTGAGCGACAACGGCTTGTGGGCCAGATAGTCCTCGATATAGTCGTCCTGGATGGGCGACTTCTTGTTGTTCACCAAGTCGACGCGTTCTTTCACCACATCGACGGCGGTGACGTCGTTATGCTGTGCCAAAAGCGTGGCAATGCTGAGACCGACATAGCCGGTGCCTGCTACAGAAATGTTCATTTTATAAATGCTATGAAGTTTAAAAGGCTCGCTTCGACCGACTTTATGTCACGAATTTAAAGTAAAAGTCGAGGTGGACCTTTTTCGTTTTCGAATGGAATTGAAACAAAGCTAAAGCACCCTCAGTCACATAGTGCTGTGCCGGGCCCCCGAAGGCTGACAACGCATCCGGATGCATCTGAGGAGTGTACTCTTTCGGGTTGCAAAAGTAAACATTTTTTCCAAACCGACAAAATAAATTTCAATACATAATTTACCATTAAGAATTTATTTACTATAAGGCGTTGATATTTAAGTATTATTAACAATCATACAACAACGACATTCCGTACCGGCGGCCACCGCGAAGCGCCGATTTCGCTGGGCATTGCATTGTTGAATTTATGTTTTTTCAACTTTCGGCCTCCAACCTCAAACCTCCAATTTCAAACCTCCAATTTCAAACCTCCAACATCCAAATTCCAACATTCAGCTTCCAGCCCTCCGTCGGCCATACGATCGAGAGGGCGGCCACGGCACACGCAGCCGCACGGCACCGCCCCTGCATCGCCTCGGCCGTCCACCTGTAGTCGCGCCGTTTCCCCCTCGCAGCATCAGGCCATATAGGGCCCGGTGACCGAATCGCGGCACTCCAACATCGCCTTGGGCGTTCCGGCAAAGATGATGCGGCCGCCGCTCGCGCCGCCGCCAGGCCCCAGCTCTATAAGGTAGTCGCACGCTTTCAACATCTCTATGTTATGCTCTATGAGGAATATAGAGTTTCCGGCTTCAACCATTGCATCAAAAAGGTCGGTTATGCGCTTGACATCATCTGCGTGCAGACCGTCCGACGGCTCGTCCAGTATGAATATCTTGCCTGCCTCACGAAGGCTTGAAGCCAGCTTGATGCGTTGCAGCTCGCCGCCCGAAAGGGTTGAGAGCGACTGGTTCAGGTGCAGGTATCCGAGGCCTACCTTGCGCAGCGGCTCAAGCTTTTCGGCAATAATGCTGCCTGCAAAGAGCTCAGAGGCTTTGTTGGCCGTAAGGTCCATAACCTCAGCGATATTGAGCCCTTCTACCTTGTACGCCAGCACCTCGGGCGAATAGCGGAGTCCGCCGCAGGCCTCGCAGGTGGTCTCAATGGCATCCATAAAGGCCATATCGTTGACGATCACCCCTTTGCCCTGACACACAGGGCATCCGCCCTTGCCGTTGAAGGAGAAGAGGTCGGCCTTGGCCTTGTTGGTGCGCGCGAAGAGTTTGCGGATGTCGTCGGCAACGTCCAGATATGTGGCCGGGGTGGAACGCAGGCTGATGCCGATGTTCTTCTGGCTGATATATACTATATCCTCTTTGCCGCCCGCCGCGAGCGTGCGCCCCTGCAGGGGCCAGGCCTTGCGGAAGCATTCCATCAGCGAGCTCTTGCCCGAGCCGGCAACGCCTGCAATGCCGCACATCACGCCCAGCGGCAGGTCGACGGACAGGTTCTTCAGGTTGTGCAAAGAGGCGTTCTCCAAACGGAAACAATCCTTTGGGTGGCGTACCTCCAGTTTTATGCCGCTCGTCTTGCCGAGCATTGTGCCGGTAAGTGTCTGGCTGCGCAGCAGTTGCGCATAGCTGCCTTCGAAAACGACCTCGCCGCCCTTCATCCCTGCACCGGGGCCCATATCTATTATATGGTCGGCAATCTTGATTATCTCCTTGTGGTGCTCGACGATGACGACGGTGTTGCCGTGGCTCTTCAGCTTTTGCACCGACTTCTGCATCAGCAGTATGTCGTGGTTGTGCAGGCCCACGCTGGGCTCGTCGAGGATATACATCACGTCCGAGAGGGGTGAATTGATGTATTTGGCTATCTTGCAACGCTGTGCCTCGCCGCCCGAGAGGGTGCCGACGGCGCGGTCGAGGGTAAGGTAGCCGAGGCCTATCTCCTCGAGCGCTGCCAGCCGCTCGGCGACGGCGCGCTTGATGTCCACTGCCAGGGGGTCGGCAACGGTTTCCATCCATTGGCGGCAGTCGCTGATGCTCATCGCTGTCACCTCGGCGATATTGACGCCGCCGATCCTGCAGGAGCGTATCTTCTCGTTGAGGCGCGTGCCGCCGCAGTCGGGGCAGGTGCCCATCGTCAGCATCGGGTTTATTGCGGCGGCGTGGAGCAGCCCCTCCTCCGAGTTGATGATGCTGCGGTACATTCGCGGTATAAGTCCCTCATACTTTGCCGTTTTGGGCCAGTTTGGGGGCGGATTCTTCAGCTTGATTTGCGGCGAATTGAGGAACAGGTCGAGCTCCTCGGGCGAGTAGTCCCTGATTTTCTTGTCGAGGTCGAAAAGGCCGCTGTGGGCATAGCGTATCCAGCGCCAGCCGCCTTTGCCGAAGGCTATGTAGTGGATTGTGTCTTCGTCGTTCAGCGACTTGTCGAAGTCAACCAGCTTGTGTATGTCAAGCTCGCGGATCTCGCCCAAACCGCCACAGCGAGGGCAGCTGCCCGAAGGGTGGTTGAACGAGAAGGCGTCGCTGTAGCCCACAAAAGGCTGCCCCACACGCGAGAACAGCAGTCGCAACAAGGCGTAGACGTCGGTGTAGGTGCCCACCGTGGAGCGCGAGTTGGAAGCAGGCTTGCGCTGCTCTATGACAATGGCCACGGGCAGGTTCTCGATGTCGCCCACGTGGGGCCGTCCGTACTTGGGCAGATATTGCTGTGTAAATGAGGGGAATGTGTCGTTGAGTTCCCTGCGCGACTTGGCGGCGATGGTGTCTAACACCAGCGACGACTTGCCCGACCCCGACACGCCTGTCACCACGGTGATCTTGCCCTTTGGAATCCTGACATTGACGTGCTTCAGGTTGTTCTCGGTGGCATCGCGTATTATAATATGGTCGAAATCGCTGGCGTGTTCCATAGGTTTGTGTCGTTGGTCAGGTCAGATATAAACGCAAGCCGGCCGCTTTTATTGTGCCCCGCGCCTGACGTTTTTTCAACTTTCATTTTGCAGCTCAGTCACGAC
>CAJOMZ010000088.1 GCA_905236645.1 uncultured Bacteroidales bacterium | reverse complement strand
GAGTTTTAGAGAAAAAGTTATCCGTGAAACTCTCTTTGTACGTGGAGGTTCGCCAAAACCTGTACTACAACTAAGAAAGCCCACGGATACCCGTGAGCGCTCTGCTTTCTTTTGTAGTACTATTTGAAATTTGGCGATTTCCACGTACAAAGTAAAGCAAAAACGCTTTATATTATGTCTATTTCAATCCTATTTATCTGTTTCTATTCTGTTTTATTGTTAATTATCATTTCCTTTTCACGCTGCAAAAATACGACTATTTTTCGAATCACATACAATTCTCTTATTTCTTCTGTCCGAGGGTTATTCTGAACACGCTGCCTTGGCCTGGGACGGAGTATTTGAGAAATATTTTGCCGTTATGGTATTCTTCCACAATGCGTTTGGCTAACGACAGGCCGAGGCCCCAGCCGCGCTGTTTGGTCGAGAAGCCCGACTCGAATAGCAGTTTCTGGTGCGAAGGGGCAATGCCTTTACCCGTGTCGCTCAGGTCTATATGTATATTCTTTCCTTCGGTTGTGAGGATGGTGGTGAAGGTCCCCTTGCCTTCCATTGCGTCTATGGCGTTCTTGCAGATGTTTTCTATCACCCATTCAAAGAGATAGCGGTTGATGGGCGCCGTCACGGGCCGGTCGGGTAGGGTGGTGACAAAGTTGACTTTGCGCGGGCTGCGCTTCTCCATATAGCTGATGGTGTGGCGTATAACCTCGCATACGTCTTCGTCCTTCAGTTCGGGCACGCTGCCTATCTTTGAGAAGCGGCGCGCAATGGTGTCGAGGCGGTCGATGTCTTTGCGTATCTCGCCCAGATAGGGCTCTTCGAGCGTCTTGCCTTCAAGGTAGTCGGCCCAACCCGAGAGCGACGAAATGGGGGTTCCCAGCTGGTGGGCTGTCTCTTTGGCCATACCCACCCAGATGCGGTTTTCCTCATCGCTGCGTGCGGTGCGGAACAGGTTGTAGGAGATGAGCAGCAGCACCAATGCTATAAAGAGGTAGAACAGTGGGATGATACGCAGCATCCTGAGCAGGGGCGTTGGCTCGTAGTATACGTATGCCAGTCGGTGGTTGGCGAGCTGCAGCGCTATGGGGTCGTTCTCGCTTGCCATCTCGTCGAGTTTGTATTTCAGTTTCTCGGGAGTGTTGAAGTCTGAGTTGTTTATATTGCCTGCGCCGAGTACATTCTTACGAGTGCTGTCGACAACGATGACTGGGACAAAGACGCTGTTGTTCGTCACCTCGGAGAGGAAGGAGCGGTTCAGGTTGTCGAGCATCGAACGCATATCGGTGTAGATCTGCGACTCCTTGTACATCAGGGTCAGCGGAATGCCCCACACGTCGTATTCGAATGGCGGGTTGTGGCTAAAGTCGCGGAGCAGCTGCGGCGATGCCTTTTGGCCTATCAGGGCGCGGTCCTCGGCAGGGGTGGGCATTACGTTGCCGCAGCTGGTGATGAGCGAGTCCTTGTCGAGAATCATAAAGGGGGTGCGGCTGCTGTCGACGATGTAGGAGACGTAGGAAAGGTAGAACTCGGCGTCGGACGAGAGGTCTTTTTTGTTGAACGACTGCAGCACGTCGATATAAAGCTTCACCTTGCGTCTTTCGTCGATGCCGACCTCGTTGAAGAATGTCTCGGTCGAGCTCACCAGTTCGGCTTTCTGGCTGATGGCGGCAGCCCAGATGCGCACCTTCTCCTGCTCCGACTTGCGTATCTGCCCTGCAAAACTGTTGATGGTCCACAAGGCGGCAAAGCCCAGCACCAGGGTTATTGTAATGATAACCCACTTGCCTTTGCGGGGCTTGCGGTACTTGCGGGGCTGGATGGAACTCTCTTTTTTCTTCATTCCTGACGTATTGTTCGGGCTGGGTCTATATGGGCAATGTAGGTGGAGGGAATCAGCAGGGCTGCGACCGACACAAGCAGGGTGCCGACACTTATTATGATGAAGAACAACGGGTTGGCATCAATCGGAACAAAGGACATAGAGTAGCTCTCGCTGTCGAGACGAACGATATGGAACGTGCTTTGCAGATAGCAGAGCAATGCCGCCACTATGTTGCCCACAACGATGCCCTTGCCGACAATGGATGTGGCCTTGAGCATAAAAATGCGGCGTATGGAGCGGTTGGTGCTGCCCAGCGTCTTGAGCAGGCCTATCATAGAGGTCTTCTCGAATATCATTATCAGCAGAGCCGACACGACCGAGGAGGCGCATACCACAGCCATAATCAGGAGTATAAGTATAATGTTGGAGTTGAGCAGTTCAAGCCAGGCAAACATCGACGGCTGTTCCTCCACAATCGAAGTCACAGCCAGGTCGGGGCGGGTTGCAGCCTTCACCTCCGTCAGCGCCTGGTCCAGATGGTCAAAGTCGTTGGCAATCACCTCATAGCCTGCCGCGGCGTCATTAGGCCAGCCGTTGATGGTCTGCAGCTGGCGCAAATGGCCGATGATATAGTGGTCGTCAAACTCGCTGAGGTCGGTATTGTAGATGCCGACAACGCGGAAGGCACGGGCGCGGTAGTTGTCGCCTGTCCAGAAATAGGTGCGGGCCTTGCTGCCGGTGTCGATGCCCATCTTGTTGGCCATACGCTGCGATACGATAATCTCGTTCGAAGCCGTGCTGTCGTCAAGACGGAAAAAGCGGCCTCGAACCATATTGCCAGCAAAAAAGGCACTGTCGAAAGAGTGGTCAACACCCTTGAAGACAATGCCTTGTATCTGCTCGTCAGTCTTGAGCATACCGCCCTTGCAGGCAAACGGCTGCACGTGGGCCACCGACGGCAGTGCCTCGATCTGGCGCACCTCGTCGGCAGTCATATTCACCGCAATCTCGTCGTAGTCGTTGACCCACCCGTAGCTCCTTATGGTGATATGGGCCCCAAAGCCCACCACCTTCTCCGTAATCTCGCGCTGGAAGCCGCGCAATATACATACAGCCATAATCATCACCACCACGCCCAGGGCGATGGTATAGGTGGCAATGTTCACCAGCGGGCGCGAGAAGTTGCTCTTGTCGCGCTGCAGGAAACGGCGTGCTATAAGATGTTCAAAAGTCAATTGCTTAGAACGACAGTGCTATGTTTATAAAGTCCTCTGCCTGCAATGCTGCGCCACCAATCAGGCCGCCGTCGACATCGGGATTGGCAAAGAGCTCTTTGGCATTCGACGGCTTGCAGCTGCCACCGTAGAGGATGCTTGTCTCGTCGGCCACCTCTTTGCCGTACTTGTCGGCAATGGTCTTGCGGATGAAGGCGTGAATCTCCTGTGCCTGCTCGGGTGTGGCGGTCTTGCCGGTACCTATAGCCCATACAGGCTCGTAGGCGATGACGAGTTCCTTGAACTGCTCTGCGCTGAGGTGGAACAGACCGTCGGTTATCTGGCGTTTCACCACGTCGAACTGCTTGCCGGCCTCGCGCTCCTCAAGCACCTCGCCGCAGCAAACTATCGGGTGGATATCGTGCTTCAACAGTTGGTCCACTTTCTTGGCAATCAGTGCGTCGGTCTCGCCATAGTAGGCGCGGCGCTCCGAGTGGCCCACGATGCAGTATTCAATCTCCATCGACGACAGCATCTCGGCGCTGACTTCGCCCGTGTAGGCGCCCTTATCGTTGTCGTTGACGTTCTGTGCACCGACCATAAAGTAAGAGTCGTTGCTGTAGTCCGACACCATTTCAAGGTAGGGGAACGGCGGGCAGAGTATCATAAGGGTGTTCTTGCCCAGTTCTTTTTTCTCAAGGAGCTCCATAATGCCGTTTACCAAATCGTCGGCCTCGTCAAAGCTCTTATTCATTTTCCAGTTGCCTGCAACAATGTTTTTTCTCATAATATATTTTTGTTTAAAGGAATTTAAGGTTTAGGGTGTAAGGTTTAATGTTTATGGTTTAGGTTTTTTTTGTTGTCCTTTTTTTTATGTTCTACAAATCTTTCTCGATATATACGTCCATACCTACGAATGCGTAGTTCTCCTTAAGGTGGATGATGTCCTCGTCGCGCATCCTGATGCAGCCTTCGCTGCCTCGACCGGGTACGCTGTAGCGGTTGCCGGTGCTGCCGTGGATGCCGATGCCCGAGCCTTTGTAGTCGCCTCGCAGCCGCATAAACCATCTGCCGTAGGCGGGCATCATTCCGCGTCCGTCGCCGAAGTCGTGCGTCCACGTCGAGGCGTCGACTATCTCGCAGATTGTGAAGGGCGCACCCTCCTTGCTCTCAGGCGTGCGGCAGTCGCCCTTGCGTTCCTTGTCGCCGCTGTTGGCGCCTAAGCAGACGGGATAGGCCGCTATCAGTGACAGCCCCGTGCAGCGCTGCTCGTAGACATAGAGTGTGCGCTTCGGTTTGGAAATGTTAATGTACACGTTCCGGGGTTCATAGACATAACCATAGACGGTGCGGTCGGCCACAGGCAGCTCCGACAGGGCGTTCCAGCAGCCCGATGCGGGCCGTGGCCTCTGTGCCTGCAATGCCGCAGCCAGCATAACCATCAGTGTCAATATGGACAGTCTAAGTCTCAAAACGCTATTGTCCGGTTACTTTATTTTCGCTCTCCTTATGCCTTCCAGCTGCCATTTCGACGGGGCTCGGTTGGCCTGCTCGGGATGGCTCTTCTCGTAGTTCTCTATGAATGGCAGCACCATCTTGGTGGCCAGGGTCTTGTTCATAATAATCTGCCGGTCGGCGTTGAGCAGTATCATCGTCGGTGCCCCGTGCACATTGTAGGCTTCCTGGTAGTCGATGTTCACGTTGGGGCCGCCTACGTTGATGAAGGGCAGCTGGTGCTTGTGCACATAGTTCTTCCATTTTGCCACATCGCTCTCATATCCAACGGCATAGACCTCGAATATCTTGTTGCCTGCCGCCGTCAGCGAGTCGTAGAGAATCTTCAGTTCCGCGGTCTGTTTCTTGCAGTGGTTGCAGTCGGGGTCCCAGAACCACAGCATCACGTACTTCTGCGGCAGGGCGTGGCTCGAAATCCAGTCCTTGGGGTCCTCCGACTGGTTGGTGTCGGCCATAAGGAGTTCCTGCCCCATAGCGCCGATGAGCGACTGGCTGAGGAAGTCGACGGTCTGGCGCTTGTTGTACACCTCTGCCGGTGTCGCCCACTTGCATTTGCCTGTCAGATAGTAGTCTCTGACCAGGTTGACGAACACCTGGTCCCAGCCTATGTGTTTGGTGTCGCGCTCGTATTTGGGCAGTGCAAACTCCATAAAGTAGCGCAGCATCGTGCTGTCGCCAACCATTTTGTCAAGCAGCCGCTCGGCGTATTTGGTGGTAGTGTCGGCGTCCTGGTAGTAGAGAATATTGAAGAAGTAGAAGTTCATCTTGTCGTACAGATGCGGCGTGTAGATGAGCGAATGGTCCTTCAGGTCGACATTGTCCCAGTAGTGGGCGCGATAGTATTTTGCCTGCCATTCGCGCAGGTTGGTGTCGCGGCAGCCGGTGGGCAGCTCCTGCGGCACATCGACGTTGGAGAACATCTTTATGAGCTGTGTGAAGCGGTATTGCTTGTTGGTGTTCAGATAGTTGTCTTCAAAGCTCTTCATCTCGTCCGACAGGGCTTTCATCTCGTTGTCGGCCTCTGCTTTCTTGGCGGGGTCCTTGCGCTTTTCGTTGATGCCCTTCGATTGCTCGTTGGCCCAGTCAAGCTTTGCCATATAGGTATACATCAGGCTGTTGGCTTTCGAGCCGGTGACTTTCATACCTGCGTTGCTTTTCTTCTCGTCGAAGGCGATGCTGAAGGTGCGGCTGTCGTCGACCATAAAGTCGAAGAGCTTCTTTTTCTGCCCGTCGAGCAGCGTGTAGACGCCTGTGTCCAGCTTCTTTTTGCCGGCGAAGACCACCGAGCCGCCCTTGGCCTCGGCCGAGTCTTTTACAATGAACGTGTCGCGGAAGTGCTGGCCCATATAGTGCTTGCCGTCGGCGAGCGAAGGCGAGCTGAAGGTCATCCGGTAGTTGCCCTGTGCCTGCACAGCCCCTGCCGTGGCGAGCAACAGGCAGCATAAAGTGGTGATTTTGATTGTTCTATGCATATATTTTAAAAATATTTCCGTTAAATAATGAGTTTAGCAACACACATAACGGCGAACTTGTCCCAAAAATTGTCTATATGGTAGGAAGAATTTTTCGGTGTCAGCTGACAGGCGGCGGCAACGCCCAGGTCGAGCACCCCCCAATTCAGCAGTCCGTTGATGCCTATGCACGGCTCCACAAGTCCTGCATAGGGCGCGGTGAGGGCAATGTATCCGGGCGGCTCTGTGCCATACAAGGTGTATGTGCCGGTGCCGTCCACCACCGAATTGCCATAAAGCCCGCCCCACATCGCGTTGAGCTGCACGAACGGATGCGGCTCCGAAACGTATGTCGTCCAGGGGCTCCAGCCCGAGGTGAAGCGAATGCTGGCCAGCACGAAGGCATCGGCCGCAAAGGTGTTGGGCCGCACGGTGAGGAAGGTGTTGTTGAAGTAGTAGAAGCCTCCGCCGGTGCCCCCAAGGTCGAAACGGCGCGAAAGGGGCGTGTTGTCGGACAATGTCAGGCCGCCCTGCGCAAACAGCCTGAGGTTGCCCACGCTGTCGCCGAAATCGAGCCGGTTGCTGTATTGCGCCAGCGCGCGGGCATAGGGCTTCGCCTTGTCGCGGTCGGTCACACCGGCCAGCACCCCCAGCTTCCAGTGGTCGCCCCAGTACAGGTCGAGGCCCGCCTCGTCGAAGGTCTCGTAAGGCATCGCGTCGTCATCGTAGATAGAAGGGTAGAGCAGGCCCGAGGCGTCGAAGAGCAGCCGCTCGCGCGAGTGGCTGTAGCCGAGATGCAGCATCCCCGGCCCTGGAATGTCGAACTGCGCGTGCAAGGCCACAAGGTCCACACCGGCATATCGCGAACTGAAATAAGAGCTGTTGTCGGTGGTGTTGAATATGTTGTACTCGTCAAAGCTGTGGCTCCCCACGCGCAGCAGGTCGTGCTGGTAGTAGACACTGAAGCCGCGCAGCACCGCCCGCGGAAACACCAGCCCCGCCTCGCCGCCATATTTCCAGGCGTGGTCGCCCGAGCCGTAGCCCGCGTAGGCCGCGGCTATGAAAGAGTTCTGAAACGCAGTGCCGTAGCGCTTGTCGTACTTCAGCGGCTGCACAAGGTTGACACCCAGCCCCCAGCGGTTGCGCTCGTAGATGTTGTAGTTGTATACGCGGTTGAGGTCGAGGGTCACATTGGTGCGGCTGCGGTATCTCGTCAGGCGGATACTTTGGGCATTGCAATGCCCCACAAGCGCGGCAAACCCCAGCAATGCGCAGTATATCAGTTTCTTGTTCATCGGCACTATGGAAATAAAATCATACAAAGATAACCAATTCCCGTGGAATAGCGAAAAATATTTTTCGCGCCCTCGGATTTGACAGGGAGCCGATGCCGGGCGGTCCGCCGGTGAATGCGACGGCCTGCCGCAGCGTCAAGCCCCGAATCGCTCCTTGCCTTCGCCCTGCCTTTACCCTGCAAAAAAGTGCCTTCAGGTAGCCACCAACACCGTTCGTTGTCCAGTCGTTGTCCAGTTGTTGTCCAAGTTGTTGTCCAGTCATTGACTGGACAACAACTGGACAACAACTGGACAACGACTGGACAACGAACGGACCTGGTACAGTGATGTCGCAGTGTTGCGTGCTTGTAATCAGGGCGTTGGCGCAGGGTTGGTCGTGTGCGATGTTTTTCGGTGTCCAGTGGCGGAACAGGGCGTAAAGTTGCGGCTCAGGTGAATTATTTTTTGCCGTTATGATTTTTTTGCTTATCTTTGCAGATTGTCACAATGTTGCGTTTGCAACGCAACGGTGTGATTGTTAGTGCATAGTGTAAATCATTTTAGAAACAACAATATTAAATATAGAACAATGAACTACGATGTAATCGTTATCGGCAGCGGTCCGGGAGGCTATGTGGCTGCTGTGAAGGCTGCCCAGATGGGTATGAAAACCGCCGTTGTTGAACGTGAGAACCTGGGAGGCATCTGCCTGAACTGGGGCTGCATCCCGACGAAGGCGCTGCTGAAGAGCGCGCAGGCGTACAATTATGCGAAGCATGGCGAGGCCTACGGTGTGAAGGTGGAGGGCGTGGAAGCCGACCTGAACGCGATGGTGGAGCGCTCGCGCGGAGTGGCGTCGACGATGAACAAGGGTGTGGAGTTTCTGCTGAAGAAGAACGGCGTGGACGTGATC
>CAJOMZ010000087.1 GCA_905236645.1 uncultured Bacteroidales bacterium | reverse complement strand
CCAGTCGTTGTCCAGTTGTTGTCCAGTTGTTGTCCAGTCAATGACTGGACAACAACTGGACAACAACTGGACAACGACTGGACAACGAGCGGTGTTGGTCCGTCGAAGCACGCGAGCGGGACCGATGCCAGTACGGGCCGTCAAGTCTCAGGTACACAGGGATATAAAGAAACCGGCCAGCGAAAGCTGGCCGGTTCTGCAGGATGTTGTGTTCGTTTAGAGCATAAAGCCTATCTTGATGGGGTAGACCTTGGTGGCGGTGTCGATGAACACGGGCAGGGTAGGCACCTGCAGGAACACGCCGAGGCCATTGCGCTTGAAGGTGAGACGCACGTCGAGTTTGTAGGGGTTGATGAATCTGCCGACGCCGTCCTGCGAGTCTTGATAGTTGCGGCCGCGCTGTTCGAGCTCGTGCTTCAGACCGGTGTGGCTGCTGCTGAACGAGAGGCCGGGGATGACGCCTACGGCAAAGCGGAACTTCCTGAGCGTGCCTTTGTCGCGGTATTCGAACTCGACAGGCATTGTCACATAGCGAGTTACGAGGCGCGTAGACCAGTCGCCCAGATTGCTGCCAGCGATGTTGCTGACGGCATCGATGCTGGCCTGGTCCTGCGTATGCAGCGCACCGGCGGCGTCCATCGACACGTAGTTGTCGGTGAACTTGTAGACGTCCGACTCGTAGCCGATACCGATGCTCAGTTTGGTGTGTTCAGTCATTACGATGGCATAGTTCTCCGAGAGCTGGTAGCTGCTGAAACTGGTGCGCAGGTTGTAGGGGCCGTCCATCTTCATCAGGCCGTTGTACCACTGGTCGCCCCAGTTGGTGAAAGCCCAGTGGAAATCGAAGTTGGTGCGGTCGGCGATGCTGTATTTGCGACACTTCTTGCGGGGATTGTTGACGTAGGCTGCGCCCGTCTTGTCGGTGGCGGTGCCGCTATTGGCGACGCTGTCGTAGGTGGTGACCAGCTCGTCGACGAGGTCTTTAATCTCGCTGACAAAGCCGCTGATGCCGGTGTTTCCCATCTTGGACGAAATATGGGTCGTGCCGTTGGGGTAGGCGAAGCGCGAGTTGCCGTCCACAACGACGTGGATGTCGCTGCTGCTGTCGAGGTGCAGCTCGTAGTAAAAGCGGCCCCAGCTGTCGTTGAAGGTCAGTTCGTTGCCATTGATGGTGATGCCATAGCTGTCAGGCTGCTCAATGTCGCTGGCAAACCACGACACCTGGATGTACTTTTCGGTATCGTGCACCCACACAACGCGCGAGTTGCCGAGCACCTTGATTGAGGTGATGTTCTCTCCGTTGATACTTTCACGGACGCTTTTTGACTGTGCCGCTGCGCTGAAGGTGAATGTCATAGCGAGCAGCAGGATTGTGATTGATGCTAAACGTTTCATTCCAATGTTGCCATTAAGTTGGTTATTAATTCATTGCTTTCTATGCGGTCTTCGATGTTTTCTTCTATGGCTTTGCGGCGTTGCTGGCGTGTGGCGGCGATGGTGGTGGCGCGTCGTACGATGTCGCGTATCTGTGTGCGTCGTGCGTCGGATGCGTCTGATGCGTCTGATGCATCGGCCGGCTGGCGCACTATTATGTTGGCATAGAGGATTTCCTGGTTCATCGGGTCGTTGACCTCGCGCAGGGTCGGCTCGTCGAGGTCGTATTTGCTGCTGTCCGATGGCGTGGCAAGTGCCGGGCTTTCGACAGCCTGCTCATCGTTCTCGATTGCTGTTTCCGACTGCGAATCAGCCTCGGCCAAAAGGACAGGTTCGCAATGACGAACAACTTGATGTGCAACGTTTTCTACTGTCAAATCAAGAGTCTTGACCTCGGCTGTGTTGCTGTTCGACGGTTGCGATGCCGTGTCGGCTTTCACCTCGGCCGTTACAGGGCCACCGACAGGGCTTTCGCCACCTACGAATTTGACGATGGTGGTGACGAACAGCAGCAGACAGGCGGCGGCAGCCACGGCAGTCCATAGCGGCATAAGGCGGCGACGCGGCTGCTCGTCGCGCAGCACTATGGGCTTGCGCTCAAGGTTTGCCGCCTTGGGGCCTCCGTCGCGCAGCGAGTTGGCGTCGGCGTAGGGCATCGTGACACCTGCCGGAAGTGTCAGCTCGGGATCGTAGAGGTCGGCCAGTTCCTGCCAGTCGGGACGCTCGCGCAGGGCGCGTTCGACCTCGGCGTTCTCCGTGGCGTCGAGCAGGCCTTCCTTGTAGCGGAACAGGTAGAGTTCTATGTTTTGATCGGTGAGTTTCATTCTTTGCTGATATGTTGAAGGGTTGGTATGTTGAATCGGTTATGAGCTTATTTTTTAGTCAGATACTTCTTCATATTGGTGCGAGCCCTGAACAGGTAGACCTGCACCTGTTGGTCGCTGATGTCGAGCATCCGGGCAATCTCTTTGTAACTGTAGCCGTCGACGTCGCGGAGCTGGATTATAGAGCGCTGCACCTCGGGCAGACTGTTGAGGGCGGCGAGCATCTCGTCGCTGAGGCCATAGCCTTTTTGCTCGGTGGTGGTTTCGGCGGTCTGAGCCATCTCTGCGTGCGCCTTTGCCACCACAACGTCGTGGCGGAAGCAGTCTACCAGATAGCGGCGCGCCACGGTGAGCAGGAACCCGAGCCCTTTCTCGACGGCGACCTGCTCCTTGATTTCCCACAGGCGGGCAAAGGCTTCCTGCATTGCATCCTCGCCACGCATACGATCGCCACAGTTCCACACGGCAAAGCGTAGAACATTGCCGGACCAGTACTGTATGTTGTCGTTGTATTCTGCGCGGGTCATAGGCTGCAAAGGTCGGTTTTAGGCAAGCACGGCGATGATGACTTCGGCCACAACGATACCAGCTGCAAAGTTGCCTAATACTATAGATGCCGGGATGATGGTGTCTGAGAATCTCTTTAAGGGTTTCATTGCTGTAATGTTTTTCTTGTTTGACGTTTTGTAGATAAGTCGTTTCAAGGTGCAAAAATATTACAGCAGAAAGGATTATTTTTGGAATCAAACGGCAATGACTTAATTGTCAAATATATATTTTCCGCCGAAATTGTCGATTTTCAGCACCCATACGTGGTCGAGGGCGTTCAGTTCGTCGGGATTGACGTTCGCAAGGTCGATGGTGGTCAAGTAACCTTTGTCCTGTTTCCAGGGCAGGGTGTCATTGGTACCGAGCAGACGTATGGTGGCCTCTTGGGGCAGTATAAAGTCCAGGGATTCTTTGACCTGCTGGCCGGGACGGTCGAAAAGGAGGATGTAGAAGGCGTCGCCGCGGCGTGTGTAGCAGCGCGTGGTCTGCAGCGAGCTGGCCGTGCCGTTCCACACCGCCGGGACGGGCGTGAAGCGGCCGCCGTCCTTGCTCCACGTCATTCGCACCGAGGCTTCGAGGTCTTTCTCGCGGAAGTGGACCTTGAGGGGCAATCGCTGTCCTTGCTTGAGTTTCAGCGTCTTCTCGGCGCGGTCGTTGTCGGCCCAGGCCTTGTTGCAGTAGAGCAGCGTGTCGTCGCCGCGGGTGACGGCAGCCTCGTCGTCGGCCTCGATGCGGAGAGTGTAGAGGCCGTCGGCAGGGACGGTGACGGTGCCTTCCCAGATGACGCTGAAGCCGTCGACGGCGATAGTTGGGTCGGGCGAGTTGCGCACCCAGTCGAAACTGATGCTGTCGCTGGCGGGCAGCTCCTTGGTGATGCGTTTGAATACTTTGACGACTTTTACTGACTGGCAACGCCATCCGTTGTCGGGCGGCTCGGAGCCGTAGATGGCTTCGCCGTTGATTTTCAGCCAGCGGCCCAGTGCCAGCAGGCGTTCCTGCTGGATGAAGGGGATGGTGCCGTCGGCCATCGGTCCGACGTTGAGGGTCATACCGCCGCCGTCGGCCACCAGCTCGCAGAAATGCTGTATCAACTCGCGGTCGGTGAGGAAGTTGGCGATGTCTTCGTTGCGGTTGAAGCCGAAGCTGCGCCCGATGCCGCGGCATTCGGCCCAGGGACGGCCGCCCTGGTCGCTGATGCCGGCGCTGTATTCGGGCGTGCGGAAGCCGTGCTGCGTGCCCTGTCCCCAGCGGTCGTTGACGATGGCGTCGGGGCCCACGGTGTTGTAGTACCAGCTGATAAGTTCCTCGGCGTGAAACTGCTTGGCGGTGTTCTGCCAGTCGCCGTCGGCGAATATGGCGCTGGGATGGTAGCGCGACACGAGTTCCTTGAACTGCGGAACCATATAGTTTTCAACGTAGTCGCCTATATTTTTGTCGGGGTCCTGCATCCAGATGTGGCGCGGGTTGGTCCATTCGGGCAGCGAATAGTAGAAGCACATCCGCATTCCTTTGCGCCGCACGGCGGCGGTCAGCTCCTCGACGATGTTGCGGCGCGGACCGATGACGGTGCTGTTCCACGTGGGCTGGTAGGGGTCGTCCCACAGCGAATAGCCGTCGTGGTGCTTGGTGACGAGCATCACGTAGCGGGCTCCGGCGTCCTTGAAAAGCTGCGCCCACTCGTCAGGATTCCAGAGCTCTGCTTTCCAGTGTTTTGTCAGCTCGGCATACTGCTCGAAGACGGGCAGCGTGGTGTCGGCGTAGAGGCTCATAATGCGGCGCCGTCCGGGGTCGCCGGTCATCAGGCCGCGGTAGAACCACTCGGCGTAGCCCTCTTTGCCGGCGTAGGCCGGAACGCTGTAGAGTCCCCAGTGAACGAAGATGCCCAGACGCGCGTCGGCGAACCACTGCGGATAGCCGCGCTGGTTGATTGATTTCCAGTTGGGTTCAACCTGCTGGGCCGAGGAAACGGAAACCAAAACAAAGACAAAAACGAGGAGCAGAACGGTCTTTTTCATAATGATATTTTTGCTCTAAAGAGTGTCTATTTTGACGGTGCGTAGGTTTGCAACGGCGTCGTAGAAGCGGACGCTGAGCGACTGGCGCACCTCGACTTCGAGGCTGCAGTCGAGGTTGAAGTCTTGGTTGAGAGGCACAAGGTTGTACTCTTTTATGATGCGCATCACGTCGTTCATAGTGGCGTATTCGAAATGCAGGCGGTAGCGGACATCGATGGTCTTCTCTATGATTTCGGCGTTGTTTATGGCATCGCGCGCGGCGGTCTTGTAGGCATTGGCGAGTCCAGATGCACCGAGCAGGATGCCGCCGAAATAGCGCACCACGACGATAAGCGTGTCCGTCAGGTCGGCGCTGAGCAGCTGGCCGTGGATGGGACGGCCGCCGGTGCCGCTGGGTTCGCCGTCGTCGTTGGCGCGGAAAGCGTCCTTGCGGGGACCGAGGATATAGGCATAGCAATGGTGACGGGCGTCGAAGTAGTCTTTTCGCAGCTGGTCGAGGTGAGCTTTCACCTCCTCTACCGTGCGAACAGGGAAAGCAAAGGCCAGGAACTTGCTGCCCTTCTCCTTATAGAGCCCCTCGCTGCGGGATTTTATGGTATGGTATGTGTCTTCAAACATATTTGTCAATCAATTATATGCAGGCGATTGGCGGCTATTGGCGGCACTGCCGGTGCCGCAAGGCCAGAGCCGAATTCTTTGTGACTGCGGAAGATGACCACCTCGTCATACAGCCCCGCGGTGATAAAAGCGTCCAGTATCTGGCGGCCACCTTCGACAATGAGCGACTGGATTTTCTTTTCATAGAGCGTACGCATCACCTCGTCAAGAGTCTGGCAGCTAAGGTGCAGCCAATGCTCCGGCACATCCGTAAGGCGTCCCCTGCGATCGAGCACAATGGGCTGGGGCTGGTTGCCACCAAAGAGACGCGCCGTCAGCTGCGGACGGTCGTCGAGATAGGTCTGCGAGCCGACAAGGATTGCAGCCTCCTCGGTGCGCATCTTGTGGCTCATCAAAGTCTGGTATTCGT
Source organism: uncultured Bacteroidales bacterium (assembly GCA_905236645.1). Taxonomy (GTDB): domain Bacteria; phylum Bacteroidota; class Bacteroidia; order Bacteroidales; family P3; genus Colimorpha. Next base: position 6,128 of record CAJOMZ010000087.1, on the reverse strand, counting down.
TGCTTATCCAGTATCTCCCCTTGCCTTCGGGAGCCATAAATCCATCGGCACTCTCGGCCCATTTCAGGATGATGTAGGGGCGCTGCCGCTCCATAAAGGTGAAGAAGCGGCGGTTGAGTTCTCTTCCCTCATTCTCAAGCACGTGGCGCACCACCTCGATGCCAGCGGCCTCCAGTTTGGCGAAGCCTTTGCCTGCCACGAGCGGATTGGGGTCGTCGTTGCAGCATACAACTCTATTTATCCCTTTTTCAACAATAAGGTCGGCACACGGCGGCGTCTTGCCGTAGTGCGAGCAGGGTTCGAGGTTGACATACAGCGTGGCGCTCTCCGTTCTCCACTCTCCGTTCTCCGTTCTTAGCAGGGCGTTCCGCTCGGCGTGGTTGTGGCCATATTCCTGATGGTAGCCCTCGCTTACTATGCAGCCATCCTTCACAATTACGCACCCCACCAAAGGATTGGGACGCACTCGTCCCAGCCCATTGACGGCCAGCTGGAAACAGCGACGCATATACTTTATATCTTCTCTATTGCCCATCAATTTTGTATTATACTATTCGCAAAACAAAATGCAAAAGTACAACTTTTTCCGCTTATCGCAATAGTATATGCTAAAAATAACATAAAAAAGAAACTGATGTAATATTAGCCCTATGAAAGACGTATATTGTATATAAACGAAGAAATAGTAGAATTTGAACGAGAAGCACTCGCCTTGCCGATGACCATAAAAGAGTATAACGAATGCGTAAAGCTTTATGGCGACGACCTGTATAGGTTTGCGCTGCGCTACACCGGCTACGGTGCCGCCAGCGAGGATGCCGTACAAGATGTCTTCGTTGCTCTTTGGGAAAATCGGGAATCAGTTGATGCCGCCAGGGTAAAAGGGTACCTAATGCGGATGTTATACAGGCGATTGGTAGACAGCCACAGGCATCAAATGGTGGAGATAGGAGCCCGAGACGCTCTGAGGCCTGCGAAGGAGGAATACGAACAACACACCGATTTTGAACTGCGCGATGCAATGCAATGGGCCTTGAACCAACTGCCGGAAGTGCAAAGGCAGCTGATACTGATGAAAGACCTGGAAGGATATGAATACAAAGAGATGTCAGAAATCACCGGACTAAACGAACAGCAAGTGGGAGTATATCTTTTCAGAGCCAGGAAAACAATGAAAAAAATATTGGAGGATTACCGAAAATGATAACTAACGAGAATTATGAAGGATATCTGATGCGCTATGCCGACGGGGAACTAACCCCTGCAGAGACAGCCGCCGTGGAAGCTTTCCTCGACGAGCATCCAGAATTGCGAGAGGAACTGGAAGAGATAACCTCCCCCACCTTGCGCGTCACAGCGCCTGTGACAACTATGCCTGACAAGGAACGACTGTTGCACAAAGAGTACGCAACTGTGCCTATTCTGCGCTACAAGAAACGGATGAGCATAGCGGCAGCCATAATACTCTTTGTCATCGCTGCCGGCGTAGGCCGTACTTTCCTGCAGCAAGGCAACAGACAGCCCGCCATAGCACATATTGACACCGCAAAAACAATGGCGGCCGACACCATCCGGCCCGACACCCTGTACGCCAGACCCGAGAAGCGTGAGCCTGTCTATCTGGCAAAGGCCGAGAACAAGACATTCGTCCCTTCGGCGAACAGCAGTTTGAACAGACTGCCGCAGATAAAGAAGAGTTAATTCCTATTATTGAGAATGAGACTGCCCCTCACGAGTGTATTGCTGAAAACAGCATTGTCCAACCGACAAGAAAAGCCAGGCTGGTTGGAGGCCGTGTGATAGTGGTCGAGACTGACCAACTGGTTGAAGTGGTACAGATGCGTGACCCCTCTTCTACACATCCTGACGTTTCTCGCGGCTACATCGTTGAAAACTCGATACTGGCAACTGAGGAGAAGACGAGCCTTGTCGGAAGGACAATAGAATTAATTGCTGCCAGATTGCAACGTCGCACACAACGGCCTGACACGACCCTGGCATACTATGAGTGAGGGGGTGAAGGTAGAAAGGTTTAAGGTTATTACAATTAAATGATTTGAAACAAGTAAAAAACGTAATAATATGAAAGCATTCAGAAAAAACATTGTGTTGCTGGCCGTGTTGCTGGCTGTGGGCAGCACCGTCGAGGCACAGAGGTTCCCCATCGTGCTGACGCAGAAGCTGCCGTGGGCCCCTGGCAAAGTCGAAGCCAATGCGACGAAGGAAATCAGCGTGGTGTACGACACGGCCAACTACATTGCCATCGTCACCTACGGTACCCTGGAGGAAGCCGACTCGCTGCGGTTCCCCGAGGGCAAAATCAAATTCGACAGCGAAAGCCGCAAGCTGATGTTCACCAGCAACGACTTCCCGTACAACAGTGGCATTCAGGTGCATACCAACAGCAAAGACCTGACGCTCGACGCCAAAGGGAATTCGAAAATAACCCTGAGCAATATGTCGGACAACGATATACGCTTGCGTACGCTGACCCTCAACGCCGAGAACGGCAGCATCATAGATTTAACCCACAATGTTGTGGCCGACGAGGCCTATATCGACGTCAAGGACTATGGCTGGATACGCTACCGCGCTATCGAGGCCAAGAGGAAGAAGACCAACGTCTACGGTTCCGGCCGCGTCGTCGAGGTCGGCGGCGATATGCAGGAGTCTTTCTTTTCGCCATTCGTCAAGGACTTCCGCGAAATACCGATGTTTGCGGATTGGTCGTGCGGTATAAGCTCCCTTGGCAGCACGCCTTTCGGTGGATTCAATGCACCGACGGGCAACTTCATCTGGGGCATTCGCGCAGCAAGCTACTTTTCCTACAGCTTCCGCCGGGCGTTCTATCAGAAGACGCATTGGGACATCTCGGCAGGATTCGGGGGGTCGGTTCAGGCCTTCCGTGCCGACAACGCCTATCTGTCGTTGAACACCGACTCGCTGAGCGGCATCACCCATCTCGAAGCCGTCGACGCCTCGTCGCTCTTTGCCACCGAAGAGCAGCAGCACGGCACAATTCTGTGGGGCAGCGACTTCTTAATCACAAATCTGTTCTTCCCCATCAAGGTGGAATGGCGTTCGCGTGCCGACTACAAGGGCTTGCACATTGGCGGCGAACTGCGGCCAGGATTTGCCATAATGCGCAAACAGTCTATCCTTCGCCGCCACGGGCACTATATGGACGAACTGTCGATAGCCCAGACAAGCGATGAAAGACTGGGCAAATTCATCAACCCCTTCCAGCTGGGCCTGCGGCTGGACGTCGGCTATAACCGCGTGTCGCTCTTCGCCGAGACCTCACTGACGCCTCTGTTCCGCACCCGTGGCGACAGTACGCCTGCCAAGCCGGTGCTGGGCCAGAAACTCTATCCTTTCACAGTAGGTATCTGCTTCACGCTGTAACATTGTGTCGAACCAATTAAACCTTTGAAGAGATGAAGACAATAATCAAAATATCAATTGTATTTGTGGCAATGCTCTTTTCCGCCACGGCCAACGCACAGGAGCAAAACATCTGGCAGCGCATCAATGTCGGCGCCACTTTCAACCAGGTAGGAACCCAGAATGTACAGCTCGGCTCGGGATTCCTCACCAACCGACCCAACCGCGCCATCGATGCTATGGCATCGGTGCGTCTGTGGAAACGCTTCGAGGTGGGCGGCTACCTGTCGGCAATGCACAGTTCGCCTTTTGGCACGATGGAGTATAACGACAACTTTGCTCGTATCAGCTGGGACAACAACAACTTGAACCTGTCCGGAGGTCTCCTGGTGGCCCTCCACGCCGTTCCGCTGGGTGGCGACTTTCCTGTCGACTATGTGTTGCGTGGCGGCTTTGGACTTGGTGGCGAGACCGACGGTGTGTGGGGTGGTTTCGGAATGGAGGTGCGCTTCACCCGTCAGCTGATGGGCACAATGTACTGGGACTATGGCGGTTTTCCATTCGGGAGCCTGATAGACGTACTTGATAGCGAAATGTCGTTCCGCCTCAGCTTCGGATTAAAGCTGAATCTGAAATAATGTCAGAATCTTGAGCCGTTCAGAATCTGTAGGTTAGTCCCAGTCGGATGCTCAGTCGAAGACCATACATATAATCTTTAGGGAAAGTGTGGAAATAGCCAACTATCAATGATGGTTTGAAATGCGTCCATCCTGCACGGATTTCGGCTGTCGGCTCCAGCAGCAAACGGTTGCCCACAATGGACTGCTCGGTGGACCACCTACCCCTGTTGTTGCCATAGTAATAATCATAGTAGTAGTTAGTACGTATTCGAGAATCGTGCATATAGCCGACCTTCAATCCGAAAGCAATGTCTATATGCGAGTTGGCGAGGCCGTTCCATCCTACATTGAATTGCGTAAAGGCGATATGGAGAGAACCGTCCTCCCTTCCATAGGGTTCAAGGTATGCATCTGTTGACAATTTGTACGCAAACGGCCTGAAGCCGTAGCCTAAATACAACTCGGTATTCAATCTGTTGAATTTGTTGTAGTAACCTGTCGCAATCTGCACATATTCCGTTCCCGCCCCTTTTCTGTCGGAAAGTCCTCTTATATGACCCTGAACGGCAATATGGTCCGTAAGGCCCGCTGCAGCCGTAAGGTGACCGAATAAAGACTTGTCTAAATAGCCTACTCCTCCGTCAAGTTTAACCTCACCTTTGTGTTCAATAAGAGGGATGTCCACACATTGAGACTGATATGTCGCACAGCCGCTGAAGACAAGCAGAATTGCGGCTGTCAATACGACTGAAAGAATTCTCTTTGTTTTCATAAGCTGGTGATTATTTGATCGGGTGATATATAAAGATTTAAATTCTCAACGCACCCTCCCATATCTGCGAAATCTATACGCCCTTCCACATAGCATTTGGCAGTATCAGCGTGGAACGCCACCGAATCGGAAAGGTCTCTGAGACACACCCTGCTGTTCCAACTGTCATTTTGTCCGTGTCGAACCATAGACAGTGGCAAATGCTTGTTCGACAGGAAATAGTCGGGGACAGCGTATTCATATTTATACTCCTTGCTGTCGGAAAGAAACAGGACGTTGTATGTGGATGCAGTATCGGCACAGACGAATGCATAGAGTCTGACCGTGTCGCCGTGCACCAAATCGTCATATTGCGATGCAAGCTCCGCAATTGTCAGGTATTGGCTACTTACCATACGGGGTGTTCGTGCTTCGCCGCCTTCTTTTTGGGGCCAACGCCAGTGACTGAATGTACACTCCTTCTCTACTTTCACGCAGCCAGCGATGGAGAACATCACCGCCACAACAGCAATAAATGTTATGATTTTTATGCTTTTCATAGTAGTTGTTTTTGTTCCTTTTCAGACTGCAAAGATACGACAAAAAATCGGATCGGCAAAAAAATGAAGTAGCGTGCCTTCGGCACGCATTCCTTCCGATGATAGCATAACCCCACACTGCGCCGTTCGGCTTAGTGTGGGGTTAATAGAATGACGTGTTTTCAACACGTCTATTGGCGCTCCAACACGTCTCCTGACACAATACTCACCGAAGCTCGAGGAAATGTGCCGGAGGCACATTATCCTATTAACCCCACATTAAGCGACAACGGAGCGCAATGTGGGGTATTTGATACACACTACGAATGCGTGTTGAAAACACGCTACTACACGTCCTTAAGAAAATATTGTCCATTAATTGTTATACCGTTCTCTTCAAGGAATGCACGATACTCTTCCGCAAAGGAGACGACGCGGTGGTGCTCTTTCTGTCGCATAATATAGCCCACAATTTTATCTTTGTCTTGTATACTATAGCTAAATCCTGCATACTCGCGCCCCCAACCCTTGAAATGCGGATAATTTGGATTATTCTTCATCCATTTGCTTGAATCAGTCTTTACTCTCTGGACGAACTCAGCCAGCGGCAACGTCGGAGGAAGAGAGACAAAGATATGCACGTGGTCAGGCATACCACCTATACGGTAAGTCTGACAACGTAGATTCTTTGCAATACCATAGATGTAGGCATATAACTCACGCTCGTGGTCAACTGGTATTGTCGGTTCACTGCAATAGGTGCGAAAGACAATATGATAATATGATGTGGTATAACTCATAGCATTATAACGCAAGAATTATGTAAATTATTAT
>CAJOMZ010000086.1 GCA_905236645.1 uncultured Bacteroidales bacterium | reverse complement strand
GGAGACGAGAGATAGCAATTCTGTACGGGCGTACCCCCGTGTACGCCCAAATACCTCAAACCTTTCAACCTTTCAACCCTTCAACATTGAACCCTTCAACATTGAACCCTTCAACATTGAACCCTTAAACATTGAACTCTTAAACCCTTAAACCCTTAAACATTAAACTTTAAACCTTAAACTATGTTTCAGTTACTTGATGGAAAACAGACTTCCATAGCTATCAAAGACCAAATAGCCAATGAGGTGCGTTCGTTTACCGCCCAAGGTATCCGTCCGCCGCATCTGGCAGCCATTCTTGTGGGCGACGACGGCGCCAGCCAGACTTACGTTGCCAACAAGGAGAAATCGTCGCACGAGGTGGGCTTCACCTCGTCGGTCTATCGCTATCCGGCCAACACCTCGGAGGAGGAGTTGCTGAAGGCCATCGAATTCCTTAACGGCGATGACGACATAGACGGCTTCATAGTCCAGTTGCCGTTGCCGAAGCAGATCAACGAGCAGAAGGTCATCGACGCCATCTCGCCCGATAAGGATGTGGACGGCTTCACGCCTATCAATATCGGCCGTATGGTGCTTGGCGAGGATTCTTTCCTGCCGGCTACGCCGATGGGTGTGTGCTCTTTGTTGGCGCACTATAACATTGAGACCGAGGGCAAGCACTGTGTTGTGCTGGGTCGCAGCAATATCGTGGGTACGCCTGTGGCCAACCTGCTGTCGCGCAACAAGAAGGGCGCCAACTGCACGGTGACGCTATGCCACAGCCGCACCAAGAACCTGGCTGAGCTGACACGTCAGGCCGACATTCTCGTTGTGGCTATCGGCAAGCCCGAGTTTGTGACAGCTGATATGGTAAAGGACGGCGTTGTGCTGGTCGATGTGGGAATACACCGCATCCCCGACGAGAGCAAGAAGAGTGGCTTCCGCATCATAGGCGACGTCAAGCACAGCGAGGTCGACGCCAAGTGCAGCTGGGTGACGCCTGTGCCCGGCGGCGTGGGGCCGCTGACCATCGTGTCGCTGCTGCAGAACACGATGAAGGCTTACAAGAGAAGATTCAATCTATAATCAGTATTCGATGAAAACCATTGTTGTAGTCCCTTGTTATAATGAGTCGAAGCGCTTGCGCCAGGACGATTTTCTGCACTATGTGGAGCAGAACGGCGACGTGGCGTTTCTGTTTGCCAACGACGGCAGCAGGGACAATACGTTAGAGGTGCTGCAGGAGCTGACTGCAAAGCACGAGCGGCTGCTGATGCTCGACATACAGCCTAACGGTGGCAAGGCCGAGGCTGTGCGGAAAGGGATGCTCTATGCCGCCGGGCAGTACAAGCCTGACTATATTGCCTTTTGGGACGCCGATCTCGCCACTCCGCTGGATGAGATAGAGCCTATGGCCGAGTGGTGCGACAGGGGCTATGACGTTGTTACGGGACTGCGGCTGATGCGTCTGGGAGCCAAGGTGAAACGCAAGACTGCGCGCCACTATCTGGGGCGCTGCTTCGCTACGGTGGCGTCGATGATGCTGAAGCTGCCGGTGTACGACACGCAGTGCGGCTCAAAACTGTTCAGAAGGGAGGTGGTGGAGACCATCTTCCAGGAGCAGTTCATTACGCGGTGGCTGTTCGACGTGGAGCTGCTGGCGCGCTACAAGCAGCATTATGGCGTGGAGAAGGCTACACAGAAGATATACGAGTATCCGCTGTTCCAGTGGGAGGATATCGACGGGTCGCAGCTGAAGAGCCGCGACTTCTTCAAGGCACCGCTGGAGCTGATGAAGATCGGAAGAAGATACAAAAACAAGGATTAGATATGAAAAAGTTTTTTTCGGAGAATAAGAACAATGTCTGGTTCTGGCTCTTCGTCGGACTTGCGGCGGTGCTGCTGGTGGCAATGCCGCTTATGAGCCTCGATGCCGGCAACAGCGGCGACGAGGACAAGTTCCAGATACCGCAGGGCCGGTTTGTGATGGACTATTATCACACGGACGGACAGGATACGACCTGTATGATGGATGTGGTGAACCTGAACGGCAAGGAGCAGAGCTGGAACCTTAAATACTATGGCTGCTCGTTCGATGTGGTCACGGAGTGGATAAACCAGACTTTCGGCATTGACGACATTGCACGCACACGCCACATCTGCAATTCGCTGCTGGGCTGGCTCATTGTGCTGTTCGGCGGTCTGATAGCCTACCGTATGGGTGGCTGGCGGGCCGGAGTGTTCGCTATGCTGTTGCTGTTCTTCTCGCCGCGGCTGCTGGGCCATTCGTTCAACAATCCTAAGGATATACCTATGGCTGCCGGCGTGGTGATGAGCATCTACTATATTATGATGTTCTTCCGCCAGATTGCGCCGCAGATTGTGCAGGAGTCTGCAGCCAAGGGCAAGAAGGCAACGGCCAAGGTGACTTATCCCCGGCAGGCTTTCTCGGACAAGGCGACACGCAATCTGGCAATATTCCTTATCGTCATTGCTTTGCCGCTGCTGTTCAAGACTGCCGGCGTGGTGTGGACGGTGCTGATTGTGGCACTGTTCGTGGTTGCTATGATGCTGAAGGGCACGCCTAAGTTCAATCCATTGACGCTGTTTATGCTGGCGTTGTCGCTGGCTTTGGGCGTGAGCAACCGTATAGGCGCACTCATTGTTGTAGGCTATATGGGGCTGTGGGGCCTGCTGTGGTTGATTCGCTACGGCCGCTATGTGGGCGGGGCTACCATCGGCAAGGCTGTTGTCGCTGCCGTTGCGGTGTGCCTGGCAGGGTTCTTTTCGGGCCTTCTGCTGTGGCCTTATGCAATGCAGGACCCTGTGCACAACAGTATTGAGAGCTTCAAGCTGATGTCGCAGTTCGACGTGCAGCTGCGCCAGCTTTTCGAAGGCACGATGGTGATGTCGAGCAATCTGCCGTGGTACTACACTCCCAAGTTTATGCTGATGACAATACCGCTGGCGGTTATGATTGGTTGGCTGCTGTACCCCTTCTTCGGGGCTTTCAAGAAAGAGCGTCGCATAGACAGCATTATGATTTATTTCTGCTTCCTGTTCCCGGTGGTTTGGATTGTCGCGACAGGGGCCAATGTCTATGGCGGCTGGCGCCACTCGCTGTTCGCCTATCCGCCGATGGCCATAGCTGCAGGCTTGGGCTTTGATGCCTTTGCCGCGTGGTGTGGACGCAAGAGTGGCAAGCGCATCGTCGAGACCGTTGTGTCGCTGGTGCCTGTCTTGCTGCTGGTGCCTCCGGCACTGCATACCGTCCGCAACCATCCGTATGAATATGTGTATTTCAATGAACTTGAGGGCGGAGTGAAGAATGCTTTTGGCAACTATGAGCTTGATTACTATTACCATTCGATGCGCGAGGCTACGGAATGGGTCGTTGCCAACGCCGAACCTAAAGCCGACGGAGAGAAGACTTTGGTGGGCTCGTGGCACGTGGAGTCGACACGCTATTTCCTGCGCAACGATTCTGCACGTTTCGCCACGCGTTTTGTCCGCTGGGCACAACGCTATGAATATGAATGGGATTACCTTGTGTTCCCTATTACCGGTATTTCTGGTGAATACCTGTTGGGGCCTGGTTTTCCGCCGCAGGATTGTGTGCATACGGTCGATGTTGACGGCAAGCCGATTGCACTGGTGCTGAAACGTCAGACGATGGACGATTACAATGCTGTGCAACTGTTGCGTGCCGGTAATGCGGACAGTGCTATAGTGCTTTTCAACAAGGTCTTGCTGCAAATGCCAAACAATGAGACAGCCTTGTCGAATCTTGCCAACATATACCTGCAGCAAGGAGAGGCAGAGAAGGCTGTTGACTGCTGCAACAAGATGCTTGCCATAGAGCCCAACAATCCTCAGGCAAACCAGATGCTGGTCTATGCCTATCTCAACAGCGGACACCAGCAGGAGGCGGCATCGCTGCTTGACAAGCTCAAGGCTAAAGGACAGGACGCCTTCGCGTTTTCTATCACGGCAATGCTTTATGCCCAGCAGGGAAACATCAATGGTGCCCTGAACGAGCTCAATGCTATGCTCGACCGGGGACTTATGGACCAGGAGGCATTGAATCTTTATGTCCAGCTGCGTATGTCGCAGGGCAGCGACCAGAATGCAGCGGTGTATGGCTTTTATTCAGCCTATGCCAATGGATTGGAGAAGGCTGGCGACAAGAAAGCGGCAGAGCAACTGCGCAAACAAATGAACGGAGGCAGATGAAAAAGCTTTGGATTGCCATAGTGAAACTCTTTGGTTGGAAGTTCGACTTGCCTCCAGCCGACGACTTGAAGCGGCTGCGTCACTGTGTCCTTATTGAAGCTCCGCATACGAGTATTTATGACTTCTTGCTTGGCGCCGCCTGCGTATGGAGAATGGGGTTGAATGCCAGGTTTTTCATTAAAAAGGAATTTTTTGTCTTCCCGTTGCGCCACTTCCTGAAATGGAGCGGAGCATTGCCTATCGACCGAGGCAACAAGAATAACCATATGGTGGACAAGGCTGTGGAGGCTTTTGAAAGGAATGAGGAATTGACAGTGATTATCACTCCCGAGGGTACGCGCAAGCAAGTCAAACGCTTCAAGCGGGGTTTCTACGAGATTGCGACCAACGCCAATGTGCCGATAGCTATTACATATATCAACTATAAAACCCGCCATATGGGTGTGGGACCGTTGATTATGCCTTCGGGCGATTTTGACGCAGATATGCGTATGATACTGGAATTCTACTCCAACGTGGCACCACGCAATGCCGAGGGGTGGAATATTGAACTGCTAAAGTCAACTTATAGAGATAAATAATTGTTTAAGATATGAATAAAGTAAGACGAATTTATGTTGAGAAAAAGCCTGCTTACAGCATCAAGGCTAAAGAACTGCAGAGCGAAATGCTCAACTACCTCAACATTCAGGCCGACAATGTGCGTGTCCTGATACGTTATGATATTGAGAATCTTTCGGATGAAACATTCCAGAATGCACTGACCACTGTGTTCAGCGAACCGCCGGTTGATGATGTGTACCTTGAAGAGTTTCCTCACGGTGCCGACGACTTCTGCTTTACGGTGGAGTATCTCCCCGGGCAGTTCGACCAGCGTGCCGACAGCGCAGAGCAGTGCGTCTGTCTACTTAATGATGCCGAACAGCCGATTATCAAGAGTGCCACTACTTATGTCATCAGTGGCAAGCTGACAGAGGAACAGCGTCAGGCAGTGGTGAAGCATTGCGTCAACCCAGTCGACAGCCGCGTCACCGACGAGCCCAAGCCAGACACACTCAAGGATCATTTTGATGAGCCGGCCGATGTGATTGTCTTTAGCGGCTTTGCGAATATGGCAGAGGACAAACTGCGTGAACTGTACGACAGTCTCGGCCTTGCAATGACTTTCGCCGACTTCAAGCATATACAGCGCTACTTCCACGACGAGGAACATCGCGACCCGACTATGACCGAGATCCGCGTCCTCGACACCTACTGGAGCGACCACTGCCGCCACACCACCTTTGCCACTGAGCTGAAAGACGTGCAGTTCGACGACGGCTTCTACCGCCCGCTCATCGAAGGCGCTTTCAGGCAGTATCTGGCTGACCATAAGGAACAATACGCCGGACGCACGGACAAGTACGTCTGCCTGATGGACATAGGAACGCTTGCCGCCAAGCGCCTCAAGAAGGCCGGCTACCTCGACGACCAGGAGCCCAGCGACGAAATCAACGCCTGCTCCATCGTGGTGCCCGTCACCATCGACCACGAGGATGGCACGTCGACCGACGAGGAGTGGCTCGTCAACTTCAAGAACGGTTCCGAGGCTTCCGCCACAAAGCTCGAGTGCATCGAGAACGGCGCACTGAAGACCTTTCTCACCGAATGGAAGGCGATGTATGATGCAGGCGCCCTGGTCAACCAGAGCCTCTCGACCAACCAGTTCATCGCAGGCGAGGTTGCTATCTTCACCAACTCCTCGGCAAATGTCAGAAACATCCTCTCGAAGGTCAACGGAGCATTCGAGGTCGGAACAAGCACATATCTGAGAGTCAACGACGGCGCGTCCTACGGAGCAACCGTCTCCGGTTCCTGCCTTGTCATGTTCGATTCCCAGAATTCCCTCAAGAAGGCCGCAACATGGGAGTTCATCAAATACATGACAGGAGAGGGCGTCCAGGTTGATTTCGCAATCGGCACAGGCTACACACCTGCATACAAGAGCGCTTCCGACAATGCAGCCTACAAGGAATTCCTTGCAGCTACACCGCAGTTCGCAGTCGCAGCAGATCAGCTTGCAAAGACTCCCGCCTCGATGAGATCCATCACCATCGGACCGTCCGTCGATTTCTACTACGCAATCCAGAACGAGGTTTCGGACATGCTGTCCAAGAACCTTGCGGTTGATGCTGTCGTCAAGAGCATGGGTGACAACCTTCAGGCTCTGCTCGACAACTACCACAGGACAAATCCGTAATTGATCTTTCAATTGTCATTTCCGGAGGCGCGCCCTCCGGAAATGATTTACCGGAGTGGGGAACAAGAGGTAAACAATGAAAAGAAGAATGAACAATCTGTTCAGAGCAGACGGTAAAGCGTTCATCCTTGCAATGGATCACAGCGCCCAGATGCCGTCTCCTGATCTGGCAAATCCCGAACATATAATCACCGAAGCTGTTGCCGGCGGAGTCGACGGATTCCTGACTACCTACGGAATCATCAAGAATCATGCCAATGCTTTCGGAAATACCGGAATCATCCTGAGATCCGACGGAGGAAGTCCCAATCTGCCTTTCCCGAAATCTCCTATGGATCTTCTCTATACACCGGAAGATGCAATCAGAGTGGGAGCGGATGCGATTCTCTGCATGGGATACCCCGGATCGTCAAACAACGAGCAGACTCTCAAGTATCTTGCAAAGCTCTGTGCAATGGCGGAGAAGTACAACCTGCCTGTAGGCGCAGAGATGCTGCCTTTCGGATTTGAGAAGCCGAAGGACAAGGATGGAAACCCCATCGACACAAGAACCGTCGAGCTTATGTCCTTCGCATGCCGCCAGGGTGCCGATCTGGGAGCAGATTTCATAAAAGCGGAATACGTGGGAGGTCCAGAATTCCGCACGGTCATCGAAAACTGCTATGTCCCGGTGCTTGTGCTCGGTGGAAGCAAGGCCAAGTCGGTGGAGGAGCTGTTCACCTCGATCAGAGAGGCGATCGATGCAGGTTCAAAGGGAATAATAATGGGACGCAACATAGTACGTCACAAGAACATAGCCAATATTTGCGAGGCTATCTGCGGCATCGTGCATCATAATGCCACGGTTGCAGAGGCCCTGTCCATTCTAGAAAACTAATATCAGAGGTGTGTATGTCAATCAAAGTCCGAACAATTGCCGTTACCGGGGAAAAGCAGACCGAGATATTGAATCTCGAAACCCCGGATCTTGTGAACGGAGAAGTTCTTGTAAAGGTCCATGCCGTTGCCTTGTGCACTCTCGAGCAGAGGATATTCCGCAGGGAAGTCAAAATGCCTCTTCCCTGTACAGGCGGACATGAGGTTTCCGGCGAAATCGCCGCGCTCGGTCCAGGCGTGAATGCAAAACGCTGGTCTGTGGGTCAGCGCGTCGCGGTCAGGCTCCTTTACAACTGCGGCGAATGCTA
>CAJOMZ010000085.1 GCA_905236645.1 uncultured Bacteroidales bacterium | reverse complement strand
AAGGTTAACGTTAAAGTTAAAAACGCGTTATTTGCTGCGCAGCGTGACGAACGGTATGAGTATCTCCTCCATTGAGATGCCGCCGTGCTGGAAGGTGTTCATATAGTACTGCACGTATTGGTTGTAGTTGTTGGGGTAGGCGAAGAAGTCGTTGTTGTGCGCAAAGATGTAGGGCGAGGTGATGTAGCGTTTGGGCAGGAATATCTTGCGGGGCTCTTTGACTTCAAACACTTGTTTGGGGTTGTAGTCGATGAGGCGCCCTTGCTTGTAGCGCAGGTTGACTGATATGTCGCGGTCGCCTTTGATGCGGACGGGGTTGTCGATGCGCACCGAGCCGTGGTCGGTGGTGATGACTATGTTGGCGTCTTTGTCGCTGAGGTATTTGATGACTTCGAGCAGTGGCGAGTATTCCATCCACGAGAGGGTTACGGAGCGGTAGGCGCGCTCGTCTTCGGCCAGTTCGCGGACGATGTTGCTGTCGGTGCGGGCGTGCGAGAGCATATCGATGAAGTTGTAGATGATGATGTTGAGCTGGTTGTTCATCAGGTTGGGCAGGCTTTCGACGAGGCGCTTGCCGTGCTGTGCGTTGAGCACCTTGTTGTAGGTGTGCTTGAGCGTGAGGCCGTGGCGCCGCAGGTTTTCGCCCATCAGCTCCGATTCGAACTGGTTTTTGAACCCTTCTTCGTCTTCGTTGACCCAGTACTGGGGGTATTTGCGTTCTATCTCGGCGGGCATCAGTCCCGAGAACATTGCGTTGCGTGCAAACTGGGTTGTGGTGGGGATGATGCTGTAGTATATCTCGTCGCGCTCAACGCGGAGATACTGCTCTATGAGCGGCTGGATGTACTTCCACTGGTCGTAGCGGAAGTTGTCGATGACGATCATAAATGTGGGCCGCTTGCCGTCGAGGAGCGGGAACAGGCGTTCGCGCACCACGGTGGGGGACATCAGGGGCTTCTCGGCGGTGTCGTTCAGCCAGTCGATGTAGTTGTGTTCGTAGAAGCGGCAGAAGAGTTGGTTGGCCTCTTCCTTCTGCGACTTGAAGATGTCGTGTATGTTGTCGTCCTGTGTGGCGGCAAGCTCCAGGTCCCAGTAGACCAGTTTCTTGTAGAGCTCTATCCACTCGCCGGCGTCCATACGGTCGGAGAGGCGCATACTTATGTCGCGGAACTGCTGCTGGTAGCTGAAGGTCGACTTCTCGCTCACCAGCCGGCGCGCCTCGGTGTGCTTCTTGACCGAGAGGAGTATCTGGTTGGGGTTGACGGGCTTGATGAGATAGTCCGATATCTTGCCGCCGAGGGCCTCGTCCATTATGTGTTCCTCTTCGCTTTTGGTAATCATTATTACCGGCACGCGCGGGTAGAGGCGCTTTATCTCTGACAGGGTGTCGAGCCCGCTGAGGCCGGGCATATTCTCGTCGAGGAACACCAGGTCGATGTTCGATTCGGCCAGCTCGTCGAGGGCTTCGGAACCCGAGGTGACGGGTATGACGCGGTAGCCCTTCTCTTCGAGGAACAGGATGTGGGGCTTGAGGAGGTCGATCTCGTCGTCGGCCCACAGTATGCTTAGCTGTGTTGTGTCGGCTTTTCTGCCTTTGGGGGTTTCTGATCTCTGGTTCATTAGGCGTTATTTTTATCTGTATAACGCAAAATCAATTTTTTTCGTATATTTGGATTTTCAATGGATATAATGCCAGTAGGGGCTACGCTACTGAATACTAATACAATATGCTGCAATAATGTTGCTGACGGAACGCTACAAAAACTCAATTCTTGCCAATAAGCTGTGCGAGACGCTGAAGCCGCGCCAGGCGCGGGTCTGCATCGGGGGCCTTACCGGTAGCCTGGCATCGGTGCTGGGCGCCACTGCCGCCGAGTGCCTGCCGCAGTGCAACTTCATATTCATTGTGGGCTCGAAAGAGGACGCTTACTATCTGCAGAACGACCTTGAAACGCTGATGGGCGAGGTGGGGCAGGAGATGGACAGCAAGCGGGTGCTGCTTTTCCCCACCACCTATCGCCGCCCGTACCAGACCGAGGAGACCGACAACGCCAACGTGCTGATGCGCTCGGAGGTGGTGAAGCAGCTCAATGCCGGACGCCGGCTGGTGGTGGTCACCTATCCTGAGGCTCTGGCCGAGAAGGTGATCTCGTCGAAGACGCTGACACGCAACACGCTGCAGATTGTCAAGGGCGGCAAGCTGGATATGGACTTCGTTATGGACGTGCTGCAGGACTATGGCTTCGACCGCGTCGACTTCGTGGTGCAGCCCGGCGAGTATGCGGTGCGCGGCGGCATTATCGACGTCTTCTCCTTCGCCAACGAACAGCCCTTCAGGATTGAGTTCTTCGACGACGAGATAGATTCGTTGCGCAGCTTCGACCCTGTGACACAGCTTTCGGTGAGGCACTACGACCAGATAAACATAATCCCCAACCTCGAGAAACGCCCCGAGGAGCAGGTCAAGGTGGAGGAAAAGGTGAACCTGCTGCATTATTTCGGCAGCGAGGATATCGTTTGGACACAAGGGCTGATGTATGTCAGCGAGACGATAGAGAAATGCTTTGCCACGGCCGGCGAGGAGTATAGCAAGCTGGCCGCCGACAAGGAGCAGGGACTGGTGCGGCTGCGCAACGCCAAGCCCGAGGAGATGTACTCGTCGGCCAACGACTTCCTCAAGGCGCTGATAGAGTGCAAGGTGGTCGAGACGGGCAACTCCAAGTTCTTCGGCAAGGCAACGGAACTGGAGGCTCACAGCGAGCTGCAGCCCGTGTTCAACAAGCAGTTCGAGATGCTCAAGCAGTCGCTGTCGGACTATAACGACCGCGGCTACACGCTGTGCGTCAGCGTGAGCAGCGAGCAGCAGCGCAAGCGTCTCGACAAGATATTTGTGGAGAGCCAGATGGAGGATATGGCGGCGCACGTGACATATTTGGACTACTCGCTGCGCAAAGGCTTCATCGACCACGACGAACACCTGCTGTGCTATACCGACCACGAGATCTTCGAGCGCTACCACAAGTACACGGTGCGCGATATGAGCCAGAACCGCGAGGCCCTGACCCTGAAAGAGCTGTTCGAGCTCAAGCCCGGCGACTATGTGACGCATATCGACTATGGCGTGGGGCGCTTCTCGGGCCTCGAGAAGATAGAGAACAACGGCAAGCAGCAGGAGGTGATACGTCTGGTCTATAAGAACAACGACACGCTTTATATCAGTATCCACGGCCTGCACAAGATAAGCCGTTATGTGGGCAAGGAGGGCGTCGCGCCGACCCTTAACCGACTGGGCAGCAACACCTGGCAGGTGATGAAGCAGAAGACCAAGAAGCAGGTCAAGGACATCGCCAAGGACCTTATTCAGCTCTATGCCAAGCGCAAGGCTACGCGAGGTTTTGCCTTCAGCGCCGACAGCTACCTGCAGAACGAACTGGAGGCCTCGTTTATGTATGAGGACACGCCCGACCAGCTGAAGGCTACGCTGGACGTGAAGAGCGATATGGAGTCGGCGGCGCCGATGGACCGCCTTGTGTGCGGCGACGTGGGCTTTGGCAAGACCGAGGTGGCCATCCGCGCGGCATTCAAGGCTGTGTGCGACTCCAAGCAGGTGGCCGTGCTGGTGCCTTCTACAATCCTTGCCTTCCAGCACTACAACACCTTCACCGAGCGCTTGAAGGGCCTGCCGGTAAACATCGACTACCTCAACCGTTTCCGTTCCGTAAAAGAGAAAAACCAGATTGCGCGCGACCTCGAAAGCGGCAAGATAGACATCCTGATAGGTACCCACGCCATAACTAACAGTAAGTTGAAATTCAAGGACCTGGGCCTTCTCATTATCGACGAGGAGCAGAAGTTCGGCGTCAGCGTGAAGGAGAAACTGAAGCAGATGCGCGCCAACGTCGACGTGCTTACGCTCACCGCCACACCGATACCGCGCACGCTGCAGTTCTCGCTGATGGGTGCCCGCGACCTTAGCGTTATCCAGACGCCGCCGCCCAACCGCCAGCCGATACAGACCGAGCTCTCGCCATTCAGCGAGGAGCTGATACGTGATGCCATCGCCTTCGAGCTGTCGCGCGACGGGCAGGTCTTCTTTGTAAGCAATCGCGTGGAGAATCTGCCCGAGATGGCGGGCCTGGTCAGCCGCCTTGTGCCCGATGCCCGCGTTGCTATTGCTCACGGACAGATGGATGGCAAGGAGGTGGAAGAGACGATGATGCGCTTCATCGAGGGCGAAATAGATGTCCTTGTCTCTACGGCCATCGTCGAGAACGGTCTGGATATCCCCAATGCCAACACGATGATAGTCAACAATGCCCAGCAGTTTGGTTTGAGCGACCTGCACCAGATGCGTGGACGCGTGGGCCGCAGCAACCGCAAGGCGTTCTGCTATATGCTTATACCGTCGTACAGCATCCTTACCGACGAGGCGCAGAAACGACTGCGCGCCATAGAGGAATTCGCTTCGGTAGGCAGCGGCTTCAACATTGCTATGCGCGACCTCGATATCCGTGGCGCCGGCAATATTCTCGGAGCCGAGCAGAGTGGCTTCATCAGCGAGATTGGATATGATATGTACCACAAGATTCTCAACGAGGCGATAGAGGAGCTTAAGGAGAACGATTTTGCCGAGCTGTTCAGAAGCGAGGCCGCGGAAACCAAGGAGTATGTGAAGGAATGCGTTATAGAAACTGATTTGGAAGTGCTTATACCCGACGGATATGTGAGCAACATAAGTGAGAGGCTGCTCCTCTACAAGGAACTGAACGAACTGAGCGACGAAAGCCAGCTTGACCAGTACCGAGAGCGCCTCATAGACCGCTTCGGCCCGATACCTATCGCCACGCAGGAGCTTATCAAGACCATCACGCTGCGTCGTATGGCCAAAGAGTTCGGCATCGAGAAGCTTGTGCTTAAGCAAGGCAAGATGGTATGCTATTTTGTCGCCAACCAGAACAACCCGTTCTATCAGTCGCCCAATTTTATGCAGCTTATAAAGTATGCCCAGGACCACCCGCGCAGCGTCCATCTGCGAGAGACCGCCGACCGCCTGTCGCTTGTGTGCGACAGCGTGCAGAGCATCTTCGCGGCCATAGACAAGCTGAATGTGCTTACGGGAACGGCCCTGTAACGATAACAATAACCTAATGATACTCACGTGGACAGGAACAGCAACATACTTGAAGTAAAGGACTTGACTATCGCCTTCGACGGCCGTAAGGTAGTGGATGATGTAAGCTACAGCTTGCAGCGTGGCCGCACATTAGGCATTGTGGGCGAAAGTGGCAGCGGCAAGAGTGTCAGTACGTTGGCGCTTATGGGCCTGCTGCCTAAGAACACCACAGTGGAAGGGGAGGCCTGGCTGTCGGCAAACGATGGCAGTCAGGGCGGCGCCGGTAGCCTGCCGAGGACCAACCTGCTTGCGCTCGATGACAGGCAGATGCGGCAAGTCAGAGGGCAGCGCATCGCGATGATTTTCCAAGAGCCAATGACATCGCTCAATCCCGTGCAACGCTGTGGAGAGCAGGTGGTTGAGATGCTGCGCCTCCACGAAGAGGTAGACAGCGAGACGGCCCGCAACCGCACCATAGAGCTGTTCAAAGAGGTGCTGCTGCCGCGCCCCGAAAAGATATTCGACAGCTATCCCCACGAAATCAGCGGAGGCCAGAAGCAGCGCGTTATGATTGCGATGGCGTTGATATGCAACCCCGACATTGTCGTCGCCGACGAGCCGACCACAGCGCTCGACGTGACGGTGCAGAAGACCATACTCGAACTGCTGCGCCAGCTGCAGCTAAAACACAACCTGTCCATCATTTTCATCACCCACGACCTGGGCGTGATAGCGCAGATAGCCGACGACATAGCGGTGATGTACCAGGGCCGCATCGTAGAGCAAGGCGACGCCGGACAGATACTCCACAGTCCGCAGCATCCCTACACCCAGGGCCTCTTGGCTTGCCGACCGCCACTCGACAGCCGTCCGCAAAGACTGCCTACGGTGTCCGACTTTATGGACGGCGGCACCGGAACGGAAGCCAAGGCAGAACGCGCCAGACACGCGGTGCGGGAAGGCGAAACGCCCCTGCTCTCCGTCCGCAACCTCAACGTGGTCTACACGCTGGAGAAGACGTTTTTCGGCAAGCCCAAAAAGCAGCTGAAGGCCGTCGACGGCATCACCTTCGATGTCTACCGCGGCGAGACGCTCGGCTTGGTGGGCGAGTCGGGCTGCGGCAAAACCACTTTGGGCCGCGCAATCCTGCGCCTCGTCGACTCGTCGTCGGACAGCATCACCTTCGACGGACGACGCCTCGATACGTTGAGTTCCAGTGAGATGCGACACCTGCGGCAACGCATCCAGATAATTTTCCAAGACCCCTATTCATCGCTCAATCCGCGAATGACCGTGGGGCAGACCATCAGCGAGCCGCTCCGCGTGCACCGCTCCGAGCGAAACCTGTCGCTATCGGCCGTAAAAGGCAAAGTCCTGGAACTGATGGAACGTGTGGGGCTCAAGGCAGAGTGGTTCGACCGCTACCCGCACGAGTTCAGCGGTGGCCAGCGGCAGCGTATATGCATAGCCAGAGCATTGATACTCAATCCCGAGCTTGTCATCTGCGACGAGTCGGTCTCGGCCCTCGACGTGTCGGTGCAGGCGCAGGTGCTCAACCTGCTCAACGAACTGAAAGAGCAGTTCGGCTACACCTACATCTTCATATCGCACGACCTCTCGGTGGTGCATTTCCTGTCAGACCGCATAATGGTGATGCAGGCAGGGCGCCTTGTCGAGCTCGACGCCGCCGACAGCCTCTTCGCCCATCCCAAGGACCCCTACACGCAGCGGCTCCTCGACGCCATACCCCGCATAAAATGAGACACCATCCCCTTCGCGATGCGAAAAGGATGGCGTAGTGTATTTGGTTTACAGAGCGTTACTTCCTTCTGCTCTGCATCTCTTTGGCCTCGATGGTCATCGTGGTGTGCGGCACGGCGAGCAGGCGCTCTTTCGGTATCAGTTTGCCTGTCACCTTGCAGATGCCGTAGGTCTTGTTCTCGATGCGAATCAGTGCAGCCTCAAGGTCTTTGATGAATTTCTGCTGGCGCGCTGCCAGTCTCGAGTTCTCCTCTTTCGAGAGGACGGTGTTGCCCTCCTCAAGGGTCTTGAAAGTCGGCGACGTGTCCGTCACATCGTTGCCCTCGTTTGCCACGGCAGCATTCAGCAGCTCAAGGTTGCGCTTGGCTTCGTCTATCTTCTTAAGAATTAACTCCTTGAATTCCTGAAGCTCCTCGGCTGTATAATATTTCTTTTCAGTAGATTGGTTTTTTGTTGCCATAGTGTTTCCTCCTTTAATTAAAGTGCAAAGGTACAAACTATTTCAATACTTGGCAAATAAAAAAATCAACAATAATTGTCGCAAAATTATAAGTATAAATCAATCAACCCGTTAGGAGCCTTTATGTAGATGGTTTTTTCCTGTCTGTCCACCTTTTCCAGCACCTCGTCGATGATAGGGATCAGTATTTCCTTTCCGTTTTTCATAATCTGGAACAGGGCCTGCGCCGGATAATCGATCACCGATGCTATGGTCCCGATGTCGCCCTTCTCGGCATCGATCACTCTCCAGCCTATAACTTCGTGATAATAAAAGCGGTTGCCGTCAAGTTCGGGCAGCAGGTCGAGCGGCAGGAACAGGCGCCAAAGCCTGCGCTTCGTCGGCCTTAAGGTCCTCGAAAGTCACCACGGCCTTGTTGCCGTTGATGTTGATTTCCTTGATGAAATAAGGCACCAGCGCACCTTTCACTTCCACGAAAACCGAGTCGAGCTCCTCGTAGTCTTCAGGTGTGTCCACGTCGAGGAAAAACACCATCTGCCCTTTGTAGCCGAAAGGCTTGGTGATTTTGCCCAACTGGTAGCATTCTTCTTGTGTCATAATGGGTTATAAAGGATGTAAGGTTTAATGGCAACACCCCGTTGACAGGGTTTAAAAAAAGGACATACAGCAATGTATGTCCTTTTCGTTATGAAAAGATATACTTATTTCTCACCATTTTCTTCAGCGGTCTCGGCAGCGGGGGCCTCGCCTTCAGCGGTGGCTTCGGCTTCAGCCTTGGCAGCGGCCTCGGCCTCGGCAGCGGCGCGGTGCTTGGCGTCGATGGCGGCGGCGCGGGTCTCATTGACCTTCTTCTCGTTCTCCAAGCGGGCCTTGGCAGCATTGCGCTCGTTGTTGGCCATTTCGCTCTTGGCGTTGGCAATCTTGGTCTCCTTGGCTTGCTTCCACTCGTTGAATTTCACGTCAGCCTGTTCCTGGCTGATAGCTCCCTTCTCAACGCCGATCTGGAGGTGGCGTTTCAGGAGGACACCCTTGTACGAAAGGATGCGGCGGCAGGTGGGGCTCGGCTGAGCACCGTTCTTCAGCCACTCGCAGGCCTTGTCCTCGTTGAGTACGATTTCGGCGGGGTTCGTCATCGGGTTGTAGGTGCCTAACTTTTCAATAAAACGACCATCCCGAGGTGCACGACCATCCGCTACTACGATGTGATAAAAAGGTTGATTCTTTTTACCGTGACGTTGCAGTCTAATTCTTGCAGGCATAATTAATTGTTTTTAAAATTGTTAATTGATAATTGGTTTCTTCAATCGAATTGCAAAGATACGACTGTTTTTGAAACTGGCAAAATTTTTTTTAAAAATCACATTATTTTTGATCCCGACCGTCCATTGCATTTGCTCCTCCGAAAACCATCAAAAAATTGCTCCGAAAAGGCACTTTTTGCATACACTGCTGATTTATAGATGATTACACAATTATACCAACAAAATGGATAACTCGTTGTTTCTCAATGCATAACAGGGACCAACACTGGTCGTTGTCCAGTCGTTGTCCAGTGTCCAGTTGTTGTCCAGTCATTGACTGGACAACAACTGGACAACAACTGGACAACGACTGGACAACGAGCGGTGTTGGTAGGGTGGGGGAGCAGTGTTTTTGCGATATTTTTGCGATTGGATTTGGTCATTTGCAGCAAAAGTTGTACTTTTGTAACTTCTTTCAGCTACTGATGGAACTGCTTAATATAGAAGATATCAACTTGTTATCGTCGAAAACTGCCGTTACGGTGGGTATGTTCGACGGCCTTCACGTGGGGCACCGCCACCTTGTGGCACGCCTGCTTGAGGTGGCCGGCAGCGAGATGTTGATGCCTGTCGTGGTGACTTTCGACCGCCATCCGCGCCAGGTGCTCGACCCCGATTCGCACATTGCCCTGCTGTCGACATTCGACGAGCGTTTGGCGCTGCTCGAAGAGTGTGGCGTCCAGACGGTTGTGATGGTGCACTTCGACGCAGAGAAGGCCTCTCTCTCGGCGTGCGACTTTGCGCGGCGTTTTCTTTGCAACAGGTTGAATATGCGGCTTTTGCTGCTTGGCTACGACAATATGTTCGGCAGCCGCCGCAACAACGACTTCGATTTGCTGCCGTCGCTGGCCGCCGAGCTGGGCTTCGGCATCTGCCGCGACGAGGCTGTGACGGTGGGCGGCGTGGAGGTGAGTTCCACCAAGATACGCAAGGCGCTGCAGCGGGGCGACCTGGCTGCCGCCAACGCTATGCTCGGCGCGCCCTACAAGGTGAGCGGCACGGTGGTGCACGGCCGTCACGTGGGCACGGCGTTGGGCTTCCCCACGGCCAACCTCTTGCCGGCCGATTCAGCCAAGATGCTGCCCGCGGCAGGGGTCTACGCCCTTCGCGCCGGCGTGGGCGGCCGAAGCTATGCAGCGATGGCCAACCTCGGCACCCAGCCCACATTCCATCAAGAACAGCCCGTGCTCGAGGTGCATCTGCTTGATTTTGAGGGCGACATCTACGGACAGCAGCTGTCGGTCGAGTTTATAGACCGCATCCGCGACATTCGGACCTTCGAGTCGCCCGAAGCCTTGGCATTGCAGCTTGAGGACGACCGTGCATCTGCTTACGCATTAATAAATAAACAGTTATGAAAAAGAAACTTCTGTTTGCACTCTTCTTTGCATTAGCCTTTGCAGCCGCGGCCCAGCGCGGGCGCGTCTACAAGTCGCTCAAGGAGGTGCGCCACCCCGATTCGGTCTACGTCTTGCAGCTTAACTACAAGCGCCTCAAGCAGTTTCCGCCCAAGGTCTTTGAGATGCACAACCTGCGCCGACTCGATTTGGGGCGCAACTTCATCGACTCGATACCGCCCGAGATAGGCACCCTTTCCAACCTTGAGGAGCTTGACCTTCACCGCAACCGCATACGCACGGTGCCGCCCGAGGTGGGACAGCTTACGCGTCTGCGCCGTATCAACCTGAGCCGCAATCCGATACTGGACCTGCCCGACGAGATGGGCAACCTTGTGCACCTCGAGGAGCTGATACTCTGGATGACAGGCGTGGTTGCTTTCCCTCCCACTTTCGTCGCGCTCAACGAAAGTCTGAGAATCATCGACTTGCGTGTCTGTCCGCTGACCTACGACGACCAGCAGGCAATCGAGGAGTTGCTGCCCTCGCCGCGCAAACGGTGGGATTATGTGTGTAACTGTCAATAGGAGCGGAAAACGGCAGGCGGAAGGCGCAAAACGGAATAAGTTATGAAAAAAGAAATTTTGAACATAGCTCTATATCAGCAGAATATCGTCTGGGAAGACCCTCAGGCCAACTTCGACAAGGTGTCCAAGGCTTTCGATGAATATGTAAAGGCTTTACCTGTTGACGGCAGTCAAATGCCTGACGTCCTTGTCGTTCCCGAGACGTTCAGCACAGGGTTCGGCGACCATATGTCCCGCCAGGCCGAGGCTCCCTTTGGCCCGGCCTACGACTTTGCGGTGGCGAT
>CAJOMZ010000084.1 GCA_905236645.1 uncultured Bacteroidales bacterium | reverse complement strand
GGGCTCTTTATGGGCGACTTCTACGTGCTGTGGTACAACATCGCGGGCGACACGCTGAAGTGCGTCTCGGGCGGCAACCACGCGGGCGCAATGACCTTGGCCAAAGAGGACGGCAGATACAAGGTCGTCGCCTTCGAGCAGACCGTCGACGGTGCCGGCAACATTGCCAGCGCCAAGCGCATCTTCGGCAGCTATTACGACATCTACGAGAACATTCACTCCAACAATCAGGTGTGCGAGGCCGTCCGTCGTATTCAACTGCAAGAATACGTGAAGCACCACAACCTCAATGCCCACTACTATCAGGACTACGGCTGGCCCGCCGTGGAAATTGAAGAGAGGTAATTGCATTATGGCGACCATCCACGTGGACGAAATCAAGGCACTGGCTCGGCAGGCGCATACCGACCAACGGAAGCGAGAGTCCCTCTTCGCCGCCTTGCACAGCGATGACCGCAAGGAGGCCGTACAGGCCGCCTGGGTGCTGACTCACCTGCCCAAGGAGGACAACCTTTACATTGCCGAGCATCGTGAGGAGTTGACCACCCTGGCCGTCTCCACGTCCGACACTTCGCTGCGCCGCATCACCCTCACACTACTGGAACGACTCGAATGGACCACTGACGGAGAGCCGCCGCGGTACTATATGACGCTGCTTGACTTTTGTCTCGACCGTATGATGCTCAGCGATGAGCCCTACGGCATTCGGTCGCTCTGTATGAAACTGGCCTACAAAATCAGCCTTCCATACCCCGACCTGCTCGGAGAACTGCGGCAAAACCTTATGCTGCTCCAGCCCTCGGAGCTGGGACGCGGTGTGCAAAATACACGTAAAAACCTGATGAAACTGCTGATGCAATGAATATTGAACAGGAACTGATTGCCTTGCGCGACGAGCGCTATGCCGCCTTCCAGCGCCGCCTGATTCCAACCCTGCCGCCCGCGAGCATCATCGGTGTGCGCACTCCGGCACTCAGGACGCTGGCAAAACGGCTGGCCAAGGAATCCGAGGCCGATACATTCCTCTCGGCACTGCCACACAGCACCTTCGAGGAAAACCAGCTGCACGCCTTCACCATTTCGCTTGAGCGCGACTTCGGTCGATGCCTCTCACGCGTGGAGGCATTCCTTCCCTTTATAGACAACTGGGCCACGTGCGACCAGCTATCGCCAGCGTGCTTCGCCAGACATCACGCAGAATTGCTGCCACCCATACGCTGCTGGATGGCTTCGCGGCACGAGTACACGGTACGCTTCGGCATCGGTATGCTGATGCGTTATTTCCTCGACGACGATTTCCGCCCCGAACACCTGCAATGGGTCACCGACATCGCCCGCGAGGAATACTACATCCAAATGATGCAAGCCTGGTACTTCGCCACTGCGTTGGCAAAAAAATGGGGAACCACCCTGCCTATTGTCAACGACCTCGCCGAACCCGTGCGCAGAATGACCATCCGCAAGGCCTGCGAGAGCTTCCGCGTCAGCGACGAACACAAGGCTATGCTGAAATACATAAAATGACAATAATCAAAGATTTTGTCGTTTCAGAAAGATTGAGTAACTTTGCATTGGACAAACGAAAATTAGAACACGCGCAAACATAAGAAATCTCAAACTGCAACAATCATTTCCAGACAAAGCTCATTCAAAGTAAAACACGGGGCGATACAAGTCCGATATAGCGCATCCATTTTTGACCTATGCAATAATCCAATCGCCTTTGCGTTATTGGGGTGACAATGGCTAAATGAAATGCAGAAGTCCACAAACATAATTCTTTTATATCTGGTCATCGTCAACGTCCTGACGTTCTTTGTGTTCGGCATCGACAAGTGGAAGGCCAAGCATTCGCGATGGCGCATCTCTGAGGCTGCACTGCTTGCTCTCGCGGCGGCGGGAGGCAGCATCGGGTCGTGGATTGCTATGAGGGTGTGGCATCACAAAACGCTTCACGCAAAGTTCAAATACGGCATACCGCTGATACTCACCCTTCAGCTCGCACTCGCAGTAGTCGTTCTTTGAACGAAAACGAAGACGAAAACTGGCTGCAGCATTATGGATTGCTGGACATTTGACAAAAAATAACTAACATATATTCAATGAAAAAATACGATTTTGATACTACAATAGACAGGCTCGGCACCGACTGCTTCAAGTGGGATGCGCTGCCACAGATGTATGGCCGCGACGACCTGCTGCCTATGTGGGTGGCGGACAACGACTGGGCCTCGCCGGACTTTGTGCTGGAGGCAATACGTCGCCGCTGCGACCACTCCGTGCTGGGCTACACGATGCCTTCCGAGGGCTACTGGCAGGCTGTAACTCAGTGGCTGGAAAGGCACTACGGCATACAGGCAGGCAAAGAACGCCTGCACTTCATCCCCGGCATCGTGGCAGGCATCAGTTATGCCCTGCTGGCTCTGACGCAGCCCGGCGACCGCGTGCTGGTCACGACCCCTGTCTATCCGCCTTTCCTCAACCTGCCCAAGGAGAGCGGTCGCACACTGATCGCCAGCCCGCTGAAGATTACGGACGGACGCTTTGCCATCGACTTCGATGATTTCGAGCGACGCATCGAAGGCTGCAAGATGTTCATAATGAGCAATCCCCACAATCCTGCCGGCACCCATTGGGGGACGGAGACGCTGCGACGCATTGCCGACATCTGTCAGCGCAACGGCGTCATCGTCATCAGCGACGAAATCCACGCCGACCTCACCCTCCCGGGACATAAACACATAAGTTACAGCACCGTCAGCACTGCCGCCGCACAAAACAGCATCACTTTTATGGCCCCCAGCAAGACCTTCAACATCGCCGGCCTCGGCAGTTCCGTATGTTGCATCACCGATGCAACCCTAAGGAAACGCTTCTTCGGCTGGCTCGACGCACTGGGGGTGGCGGGCGGAAATATCTTTGCCTTCACGGCTGCCGAAGCCGCCTTCCGCGAGGGAGAAGACTGGCAGCGCCAGATGCTGGAATATCTGAACGCTAACGTTCAGACGCTTGACAAGACCCTGCGGGAAAAGATGCCGAAGGTCAAGGCCGTCCTGCCCGAAGCTTCCTACCTAGCCTGGCTCGACTTCTCCGAATACGGGATCCCTCACAAAGAACTGGCAGACAAATTCATCAACGAAGCCAAAGTTGTGATGAACGACGGCACAACCTTCGGCGGCAAGGCCTACGAGGGGTGCTTCCGGCTCAACATCGGATGCCCAAAGTTGATGCTGCTCGACGCTCTGAACCGTATCGCGAGTGTCCTCCCGACAACCAAATGACAACAAAATGAAACGTTTAGCCACAGTCATTGCTTTGTTGCTTTCGTGTGTCGTCGCGAAGGCCCAGAATGACACTGTTTTTCTCGCTCCTTCCCAAGATACACAATACGTACTTGTCTTTTACTCAGATGCATTCGTCGACAGTCTTATCCGCGACTGCGGTGCCGACGAGCAGGAACTTGACAACCTATACGTGGCTTTGGACGACTATGCCCTCTACCTCAACCAATGCTCTCAAAAACTTGATTCGCTTGGTATAATATATTTTACAGCCGACAACGATAGCCGGATCTATCTGCTTGAAGAAAAACGCTGGTTAGCCTTCCCATATCGCAATTTCGTGGGTGTGCTTGTGTTTGTCTACGGCAAGGAACCGGAATGGTTTGATGTCTTTGAATGGCTTAGTCGTTAGAAATCAAGCCCAATGCCAAGATAGAAGCCGATGCTGTGGCTGATGTCCGACCAATGGACGTTGGCGCGAATGGGACCTACGATAGAGTTGTAGGCGTATTCAAGTGCAAAGCCGAAGTTTAGCTTTGAACTGTCGACATAGAATAAATCCCTCATCTTCTCCGACTGCAATACAATCTGCGCTGTGGCGGTCACATAATGCTTTTTGCCAAACTGCTGCCGCAGGTTGAAACCTGTGGTGAGCAGGGTGCGATAGGTGGCAACAGGCGTGTTGATGCCGGCAAATGTAATCTGCTGGTCAAGTATGCGGTTCGCGTCGTTGACCGACAGCATATTGATGTATGGAACAACGGTTGCGCTGACATACCGCGCATCCAAAAACGGAATCGCCGTTGTACGGTCGCCACCGTGTGCCGAACGGTATCCAATCTGTAGGATATGCAGTGGCTTTGTGTCGTGCAGCAATCCCGACGGTATCCAGTTGTACGATGCTTTGAACTGCACGCCGAGGGTGGGGAAGTAGGGATCGTCGAACGAGTCGGAACGCAACTGGGCGTAAGGGCCGGCAAAGATGTTCGACTTATGCATCTGGTCAAAGAAGGAGCTCTGCAATCCGTAGTCGACAAGCATCGAGGTGCGATAGAAATAGTCGGCTCTGACGCCAAGCTGCAGAATCATCATTCTCCAAGGCATAAGCGAGAGGAAGATGTCGCCGCGACCGCGGTTGAAGTCTATGCGGAAGTCGTAGCCGTCGATGCGGAACGCTCCGTTGCGGGCGGCTTGGAACGACAGCTCGGTGCCGAAGTCCACGCCCTGTCCCGTGCGCAATGTATGGCTGGCGCTGAGGATGGTGTTGAGACCTAATCGCGCCGTGAAGTCGACGCGGCTGCCTGTCAATTGATGCGCATTTATTCCGGTGTGAATCAGTATCGAGGCAAAGTCGATGGCGTCGAAGCGCACACCTGCTCCAAGCTGGTTTACAGGCGAGCGGTAGCAGTTGAATTGCAGCGTATAGGGCGCCGTGTCGCCAAGTAACTCGTAGGTGACTTTCTCGAAGGCTTTGGTGCCTATCATCGTTGCAACGGCATCCTCCAGTTCAATGATGTGCAGCGGCCGTTCGCCAAAGGGGTCCAATTTCAAGCGGTTGCGCAGATAGCGTTCCTCTTTGGCGTTGATGCCCGTAAACTGCAGCTTGCTGTAACTGATTGTCTGCTTGCTCATATTGACGGCTTTCGGCAGCTCTTTGCTGTGTGAGTCGCGAATGGCAATGCCGCCCAAGCGCTCTTTCAACTTGTTGATTTCGTCGATATGAAGCCTTACGGCATCGTCGCCGCGCTTTATTATCGTGGCGATGCTCTCCTTGTCGAAACTGAGTAGCGAGAAGTCCGACAGCTCTGGCTGTATGTAAATGTCTGTTACCGCGAGTGCCTGCTCGTAGGCCTCGCGACCGAGGACATCGGTTGTCTGGTATACAATGTCGAACATACTCCTCATCTGGTTAGCGTTGAGGGACGGCGCCGACACGTCGACGCCTATTATTATGTCGGCACCGAGCCGCTTGGCTATCTCGGCGGGGAAATTGTTGCGCATACTGCCGTCGGTCAGCACCATATTGTCTTTCTTGACAGGCGTGAACATACCCGGAATCGACATCGTTGAGCGCAATGCCGTTACAAGGCTGCCGCTGAACCACACTTTGGGCTTGGCGGTAACCATATCGGTCGCGACACAGACGAAAGGAATAGGCAAATCGATAAAGTTCCGCTCGTCGCCATAGCCCACCGTCAGGCTGCTCAGCAGGTCTTCGATGTTGCGGCCCTGGACGATGCCGTCGCGCATAATGCTGCGACTGTCGATTTCGGGCTTGTGGAAGTCCCACTTGTAGGTGCCGTATGGTATGCTGAGCTGAAACTGGCGGTCGTAGTCCTTCTGCCTCAAGGCGTCGAAACGGCGCGGATGGGCGTCATACAGCAGATAACCCCAGTCCTGGTTCAGCATTATCGCCTCCAGTTCCTCGCCGGTATAGCCGCAGGCGTAGAGGCCTCCGACAAGTCCGCCGATGCTGGTACCCATCACAAGGTCGATAGGTATGCCGGCCTTCTCAAGATATTTTATCACACTGATTTGCGCAGCGCCCTTGGCACCGCCGCCGCTGAGCACCAGCGCTACCGTAGGCCTCTCGGCACGGATGCTGTCCATATACTTGTTGAACTGCCTGAATGCCAGCGAGTCGCGATGGCTGTCGATGCCGTAGCTGTAGGGCAATACGGTCTGGCCGCCGACGCTCCGGGCAACGAGTATCAGCAGGCAAAGGCTCAGTATGTGTACAATGCGTTTCAAGTAAGGCTGTTATATAAGAGAGGCAAAAATCCTGGTCATAGTGTCGGCGGCACGGTCGGCGGCGCGCACCACGTCGTCGCCGTCGTTCAGGCAGGTCTCGCTGAGGTCTTTTGCACAGTTGGTTATGACACTCATACCGAAAATCTCCATACCGCAATGCCGCGCCACAATGACCTCGGGCACGGTGGACATACCCACGGCGTCGCCGCCAAGCATACGGTACATACGGTATTCGGCCGGCGTCTCGTAGCAGGGGCCGGTCTCAGCCACATACACTCCTTCGCGCAGGGTGACGCCCATCGCAGAGGCTGTCGCTTTGGCGCGTTGCCGCAATGCCGTGCTGTACACCGCAGTCATATCGGGGAAACGCACGCCCATCTCGTCGATATTCTTGCCTATCAGTGGGTTGGGCATAAAACTTATGTGGTCGGTGATAATCATAAGGTCGCCTACATTGAAGTCGGGGTTCATACCGCCGGCGGCGTTCGACACCAGCAGGCGCCTTACGCCCAAACGGGCCATAACGCGCACAGGCAGCGTAACCTCCTGCATCGTGTAGCCTTCATAGTAGTGGAACCTGCCCTGCATCGCAAGCACAGGCACCCCGTCAAGCTTGCCGAATATAAGGTTGCCCTTGTGCCCGATGGCGGTACTCTGCCTGAAGTGCGGTATCTCGCCGTAGGCTATCGTCGTGGCCTCGGTCAGGGCGTCGGCCAGCTTGCCCAGTCCGCTGCCAAGTATGACGGCGGTGTGCGGTATGGTGTCGACGCGGCTTCTCAGATAGCCGGCGGCCTCGTCGATCTGTTTCAGTGTCTCGTTCATTGCTCTTTGAGTTTTTCAATTTTCTTCATTATCTCGTCGGCCTGCTCGTAGTCCTCGTTCTCCTCGCATATCCGCAGTTCCTCCTCCAGCTCCTCTATGCTCTTCTCGCCCGACAGGTGGGTGCCGAGCTCTATGTCGTTGTCCTTGGGCGTGAAACCTGTCTCCTCCAGCACCTGCTCGGCCATCTCGATGTCGACCGACTGGTGCAGGGCCAGCACCACGGCGTCGCTGGCGCGGGCGTCAATCTCCTTGTCGTTAAAGCCGTCGCTGACAATCAGCGTGGCGTAGAAGATGCCCTCTTCAAAGCGGTCTATGCGCACCAGCTTGAGTGTCAGTGCGAAGGCGTCGAATATCGACAGTATGAGCTGGTAGGTCATTGGCCGCTTGGCCTGCTGCCGCTCCTGCTCAAGGATAATCATCTCGGCTTCGTGCTCGCCAATCATCACCGGCACCTTGCGGTCGCCCATAGGGTCGTAGAGCATCAGCACGAACATCGCGGTGTCCGTAAAGCCCTGCAGCACTTCGGTTGGATATACTTTCTTGTAGTTCAAGGGGGAATGGTTTAAGGTTTATTGTTTAATGTTTAGGGTTTAAGGGGTTAAAGGTTGGAGGTTGTGGGGCGTACACGGGGGTACGCCCGTACGGAATTGTTATTTCCGCTTTCCGCTCTCCGCTTTCCGCTCTCCGCTTTCCGCTCTCCGCTTTCCGCTTTTAAGTATTCCACCAGCTTTGCTACTGCCCGTCCGCGGTGGCTGATGCGGTTCTTCACATCCAGGGGCATCTCGGCAAAGCTTACGGCAAAGCGGTCGGGCATAAGCAGAAAAATAGCATCTTCGGAGCTGAAACTCTGACGATTAGCAGAATTGTGGGCGCGCTGTTTGAGCTCGTAGGTGTAGGTGGCTTTCGTCTTGCCATCTTTCACAAAACGGATGTCGAACTTGCCGGGCTTGGCATCGGGCGCAATAACGAGGTCGATGAAGAGGAAGTTGGCATTATCAGTAAGTATAGTATTTTTTATTGTAACACCTTGATAATCAATTTGTGGACGAG
>CAJOMZ010000083.1 GCA_905236645.1 uncultured Bacteroidales bacterium | reverse complement strand
TACTTGTACAATATTTGTACAATATTTGTACGTTTACCAATTGTACAAGTATTGTACAACTATTGTACATATATTGTACAACGGACGGAGTTGGTACGGGGCGGGACGGGTGTCGGTGCGGTTTAACCCAAATCGGTCATTAGACCGCCGGATGGTATAATAAGACCCTAACAATGTCTCTTTATTCCATCTTCGTATTTCTTTCGGCATCTTGTCCACCTTGCCGTCTCGACGTAGCCCGCTACGCCTTCGATGGCGACGCGGCCAATCTGCCCGGAACAAATACAAAGCTGACATAAAGTCTAACGACCGATTTGGGTTTAATTTTTACGGTAATACCGTTAAATTCAAATTTTTTGTGTATATTTGCAGTTTGTATTTTTGGTGCGCAATGCTCCAAGCGGCTGATGCTAAGCTGCTTGCAGTGCTGACGGCCCCGCAAAACCACTTTGAAAGACTGAAAGATGGACTACAATTTTAGCGAAATCGAACCGAAATGGCAGCGTTACTGGCGTGAGCAGAAGACCTATCACGTAGAGAACAATTCCGACAAGCCTCATTATTATGTGCTCGATATGTTCCCCTATCCTTCGGGGGCGGGGCTGCACGTCGGCCACCCGCTGGGCTACATAGCCAGCGACATCTATGCCCGCTACAAGCGGCTGCGCGGCTTCAACGTCCTGCATCCTATGGGATATGACGCCTACGGCCTGCCTGCCGAGCAGTATGCAATCCAGACGGGCCAGCATCCGGCCATCACCACCGAGCGGAACATCAACCGCTATCGCGAGCAGTTGGACAAGATAGGCTTCAGCTTCGACTGGGACCGCGAGGTGCGCACCTGCGACCCTGCCTACTACAAATGGACGCAGTGGACTTTCCTGCAGCTCTTCAACCACTATTACGACGAGGAGCTTCAGAAGGCCCGTCCCGTCAGCGAGCTGGTTGCCAAGTTCGAGAAGGGCGACGACCGTGCCCCCGAGTGGAACACGATGAGCGAAAGGGAGCGTCAGGAACTGCTGATGGACTATCGCCTGGCCTACCTTGCCGACATACCGGTCAACTGGTGCGCCGAGCTGGGCACGGTGCTGGCTAACGATGAGGTTGTCAACGGCTTGTCGGTGCGCGGCGGCTATCCTGTCGAGCGCAAACTGATGCGCCAGTGGAGCCTGCGCATTTCGGCCTACGCCCAACGCCTGGTCGACGGACTGGAGCAGGTGGACTGGAGCGACAGCCTCAAGGAGATTCAGCGCAACTGGATAGGCCGCAGCGAGGGCGCCGCCGTGTGGTTCCCGCTCGACGTGAAGGCCAATGCCAACGTGCTGCCCGGGGCGCAGGCCTATATGCCCGAGTTCGCGCCCGAGCCCACGCCGAGTTTCGAGATTTTCACCACGCGTCCCGACACCATCTTCGGCGTAACCTTTATGGTGCTGTGCCCTGAGCACGAACTGATTGAAAGCATAACCACACCCGACCGCAAGGCCGAGGTGGAGAAATACGTTACCTGGGCCAAGAACCGCTCGGAGCGCGAGCGCCAGGCCGAGGTCAAGAAGGTGAGCGGCGTCTTTACAGGCTCCTATGCCGTCAATCCCCTCACCGAGGAGCGCATACCCATCTGGGTGAGCGACTACGTTCTGGCCGGCTACGGCACGGGTGCTATTATGGCTGTGCCTGCGCACGACAGCCGCGACTTTGCCTTTGCGCGCCACTTCAACCTGCCTATACGCCAGGTCGTTGCCCCCGAAAAGGACGCCGTCAGCGACCCCTCCACCTGGAGCGAGAGCATAGACGCCAAGACGGGCTACAGCGTCAACAGCGGTTTCATCAGCGGTATGAAGGTGAAAGACGCTATGAAGGCTGTGATAGACAGGATAGAGGATATGGGCATAGGACACCGCACGGTCAACTTCCGCCTGCGCGACGCTATCTTCAGCCGCCAGCGCTACTGGGGCGAGCCGTTCCCGATCTATTATAAGGAGGGCGTCCCCTACCCCATCCCCGAGGAATGCCTGCCGCTGCCGCTGCCCGACATCAGCGAGTACAAGCCTACGGCCACCGGCGAGCCCCCGCTGGGCCACGCCGAAGTGTGGGCCTGGAACGAGAAGGAACGCAAGGTGGTGAGCAAGAGCCTTATAGACAACACGAGCGTGTTCCCGCTCGAGCTGAGCACGATGCCCGGCTTTGCCGGCAGCAGCGGCTACTATCTGCGCTATATGGACCCGCGCAACGACGAGGCCTACTTCTCGCAGGAGGCGGTGAACTACTGGCAGAACGTGGACCTTTACGTGGGCGGCGCCGAGCACGGCACAGGCCACCTCATCTACGCCCGCTTCTGGAACAAGTTCCTGTTCGACATCGGTATGTCGGCCAAGGAAGAGCCGTTCCAGAAACTTGTCAACCAGGGTATGATACAGGGCCGTTCCAACTTCGTTTACCGTTCGAAGGAGGACAACAGGCTGTTCATCTCGAAAAACTTGATAAAGGACGCCGACAGCGTCACACCCATACACGTGGACATCAACATTGTGGACAACGATGTGCTCGACATCGAGCGTTTCCGCGCCTGGAGACCCGAGTTTGCCGACGCCCGCTTCGAACTGGAGGAGGGCAAGTACATCTGCGGCTGGGAGATTGAAAAGATGTCGAAGTCGATGTTCAACGTCCAGAACCCCGACGACCTGGTGGCCAAATACGGCGCCGACACGCTGAGGATGTACGAGATGTTCCTCGGACCCGTCGAGCAGGCCAAGCCGTGGGACACCAACGGCATCGAGGGCGTGTTCAGATTCTTCAAGAAGTTCTGGAGGCTCTACCACGACGAGAACAACAGCTTCTGCGTCGACGACGCCGAGCCGTCGAAGGCCGAGATGAAGATTCTGCATCAGACAATCAAGAAGGTTACCGAGGACATCGAGCGCTTCTCGTTCAATACCAGCGTCAGCACCTTTATGATTTGCGCCAACGAGCTGGACAAGCTCAAGTGCAACAAGCGCGCTGTGCTTGAGCCGTTGGCAGTGCTTGTGGCTCCGTTCGCACCGCATATCGCCGAAGAGCTGTGGCACTTGCTGAAGGCTGACGGCGGGTCGGTGTGCGACGCCCAATGGCCTCTGTTTGAGGAGCGTTACCTGGTTGAGGACTCGTTCACCTATCCCGTATCCTTCAACGGCAAGATGCGCTTCACCCTTGACCTGCCGGCCACCTGCACGCAGGAAGAGGCCGTCGCCGCTGTCAAGGCCGCTCCCGAGGCACAGAAGTGGCTGGGAGACAAGGAACCCAAAAAGATTATTTTCGTACCTAAACGCATTATCAATATCGTATGCTAAGCAGACATTTTCTACGTGCAAAGGCATTGCAGACCGTCTATGCCGGCGTGACTACCCAAACAGCTACCGAGCAGGAGCTTCTTGATATGTTCGACTATAACGTGTCGCGTCTCAACGACTTGGGAATGTTGCAGATGAGCACCCTCGGACAGCTGGCTTTCGTGGCTGAACGCATCGGCGAAACCGAGATGCAGAAGTTCAATCCCAACGACACCGAGGTGGAGCTGCTGCGCAAATGGGCCCAAAACACTTTCGTCGAACGGCTGTGCGAAGGCTTTGAATACAAGCAGTTAGTGAACAGGATGAACATCGACTGGAGCAACAACTTTGACGTCTTCCGCAAGATCCTCAATTTGTTCAAGACCTCTCGCCAGTTCCTCGACTATCTGGCCCTGAAGAATCCTTCTTTCGAGGACGACAGGAACATAGCCCTCTGCGCCTTCAAATACTTGATGAACGACACCACGCTGCGCGACATCATCTTTGAACGCGACCTGCTGTGGGAGGACGACTTCGACCAGGTGGCGCAGTATGTATTTATGATGATGAAGGAGCTCGACGAGGATAACACCAACGAGGCAACGCCGTGCCCGCTGGTTTACGACAAACGCAACGAGAAGGACAGCAACGACTTCAACTTCGCCCGCGAGCTGGTAGCCACCACCTACGCCAATATCGACAACGTGGAGCCTATGATCCGCAAGCACTTGCAGAACTGGGAACTGGAGCGTGTGGCCGTGATGGACATCCTGCTCATCAATATGGCTGTGGCCGAATTCACCACGTGCCCGTCGATACCCGAGCGCGTCACCGTGGACGAATATATAGAGCTCTCCAAGGAATTCTCGACAGAGAAGAGCAAACTCTTCATCAACGGAATCCTGGACAAGCTGCTTATCGAACTGCGTGTGGCTGGCAAAGTGGTGAAGAACGAGCGTGGTATGTACGATCCCGCCGTCGACGGCGACACGCCTCCTACCGAATAACAACCTATACACACCTACAATTATGAGAAGACTACTCCTTATTAGCTTTGTGGCACTGCTTGCCTTCGCCGCCTGCAAGGGCAATGACAAGGGCGCCGATGTCGACATAATAAAGAATCCCAACAGCGCCGACGGTTATGACGAAAGCCAGAAAATGCCCAGGATAACCTTTGAAACGGATATGCACGACTTCGGTATGCTTATGGCCGGCGAGAATATCACGTACAGCTTCAAGTTTACCAACACGGGTAACGCCGACTTGATTATCAGTGGATGCGACGCATCCTGCGGCTGCACCGTGGCCGACTACCCCAGAGAGCGCATCGCCCCCGGCAAGACCGGCTACATAACCGTGTCGTTCAAGTCGCAGGGTATGTCGGGCCACCAGATGAAGGAGGTCATCGTAGCCTCCAACACCCAGCCCGCACGCACCCGTCTCCGCATCTCGGCAACGGTAAGATAAGCCTGTAGCAATACTTTAAACTCGACATAGTAAACAATTAAAACACAATAAACAATGAACATTTTACTCGTTATGCTCCAGAGTGCTCAGGGAGCACCTCAAGGCGGCGGAAGCGGCCTGCTGATGATTATACTTCTTTTTGTCATTATGTGGCTGCTGATGATTCGCCCGCAAAGAAAGAAAGCCAAAGAGGAACAGCAGATGCGTGAACAGCTGAAGAAAGGCAACCGCGTGCTTTTCTCGGGCGGCATCTATGGCAAAATCCACTCGGTCGACACCACTACCGTCGAGGTAGAAGTCGCCAACGGCGTGATAATGACCGTCGAAAAGAGCTTTATCCAGTCTGTAGCAAACAACAACACCCCCGAGGAAAAGAAGTAAGCCGGTGGGTTACAGGCCAATATCGCGGCAATGAGCAAACGCCAGACACGGGGCTTAAGGCAACGCATAAGGCATTCACGTGCTTTTATCTTCGCACTGATTGCAATAACAATAGTGTGGGTTGTCTCCTCTATGTCCGAGCGAAAGGCATACCGCGAGAGCTATAAGCTGATATTCGACGGCATTGACACAGCCAGATACGCTGTAACATCCATCGACAGCACCATCGCATTGGAGCTCACAAGCAACGGCTTCTACGCCTTTAGAAGGGGCATAAAGAAGAACCATATCGTCCATATCGGCGTGGCTTCCAAGATTGGCAGCGACAAAAACGCCATTCAACTGGCACTTAAAGCGGACGACTATTCCGACGTGATACGCAGCCAGTTGGATATGCGCGGAGTATCAGATCTCAAGATTGTCGACGATGTTCTGACCATCACCCTTGCCAAGCGTGAGTGCAAGGCTTTCGTGCCGAGAATCGACGACGTCGATTTCCAGTTTGAAGGAATGGTAGGCCTCTGCGGTGAGCCGCGGATATCGCCCGACACCGTCTACCTCTACGGCAGCAGCGAGTCGCTGGCCCAAATCGAAGCCCTGTATGCCTCGCAGCAGACCTTGCAGCATATAAGGATGAGTGGCAAATACCGTGTCAAACTGCGCCCCGACTGGCAGAAATACCCCGACCTGCGCATCTCGACCCCAAGCATCGACATCTTCGTGCCGGTCGAGGTGTTCACCGAAAAGGCTGTCACCGTCCCTGTCGAATACACTGTAAACGACAACATCAAGCGTCTGCAGCTCTACCCCTCGAGCGTAACCGTCAATTGCTTGGTGCCGCGCAAAGACTACGCCGCGATACAGGCCGCAGACTTCCGCGTGCTCGCCACAATAGACAGCGATTCAAGCAACTACATCCGTCCGGTCGTGACGCGCTTCCCTGCCGATGTACGCATAAAATCAATAAGCCCGTCGCAGATCCAATATATTATAATAAAATGAAATACATTGGATTGACAGGTGGCATCGGCTGTGGCAAGACGACAGTGCTCGAGGCGTTCGAAAAGATCGGCGTCCCCTGCTTCATTGCCGACCGCCAGGCCGGAAAATACTACGACGACCCCGCGTTCCTCGACGAAATACGCTCCCTCTTCGGCTCGGGCGTGTTTCGCAGCGACGGCAGTGCCGACAAGCAGCAGATAGCCCGTATCGTGTTCAGCGACAAGGAGATGCTGCGCAGCCTCAACGCTCTGGTCCACCCGCGGGTTATGGCGGAGTTCCGCCAGT
This sequence comes from uncultured Bacteroidales bacterium, assembly GCA_905236645.1. Lineage (GTDB taxonomy): Bacteria > Bacteroidota > Bacteroidia > Bacteroidales > P3 > Colimorpha. Next base: position 1,558 of record CAJOMZ010000083.1, on the reverse strand, counting down.
GGGCCGACCGGCAGCAGACGCCATACGTCATACTCGAGTCGGCAATCATCTACGAATATCATCTGGAAAAGCATTTAGATCAAGTCGTTGCCGTCTATTTGGACAAGGAAGAGCGCCTGCGGCGGCTCGAGCTTCGCGACCGCGTGTCGCGCCAAGCGCTCGAAGCCCGTATGCGCAACCAGCTGAGTGCCGAAGAGAAGATGGACCGTGCCGACTATGTCATCCTCAACTACGAAGGCAACCCGAGGGCGCGCCAGGTGGCGTTTGTCGACGCAAAGATAAGAGACACAATAAAATAAACCATAATAACATCGTATTATGTACAAAATTCTGAAGAAAGAACAGCTCACCGAGAACATCGTTTTGATGGACATCGAAGCCCCGTGGATTGCCGAATCCGGACAGCCAGGCCAGTTTGTCATCGTCATCCCTCACGAGCGCGGCGAACGTGTCCCGCTGACAATCTGCGACATAGACCGTACTGTCAACTCCGTGACAATCGTCTACCAGATTGTCGGCGAGTCGACCAAGCGCTTGGCGTCGATGAGCGAAGGCGACAGCATCTTCACCATTGTCGGACCGCTTGGCAACCGTGCCGAGATAATGGACAGCGACGCCCTACGCCAGTCGGCCGCGCCGCGCATCCTGTTCGTCGCCGGAGGCGTGGGCACCGCTCCCGTCTATCCGCAGGCAATGTGGGCGCACCGCCAAGGCCTTGGCTGCGATGTAATTATAGGCGCACGCAACAAAAGCCTGCTGTTCTTTGAGGACAGAATGAAAGCACAATGCGACAACCTCTACATAATGACCGACGACGGCAGCTATGGCGAGAAAGGCCTTGTCACCGACAAGATCAAAAGCCTCATAGAGAGCGGCCGGCGCTACGACTGCTGCGTGGCCATAGGCCCCCTGCCTATGATGAAGTTCGTCTCGCTGCTCACCAAGCAGTACGCGCTGCCCACCATCGTGTCGCTCAACTCAATGATGGTCGACGGCACCGGAATGTGTGGCGCCTGCCGCGTAACCGTGGGCGGCAATGTGCGTTTCACCTGCGTCGACGGCCCCGAATTCGACGGCCATCAGGTTGATTTCGACGAGGCTATGAAACGCCTTGCCAAGCCAGACCTGACCCGCTACCGCATCGCCACCAGCGATGAGGGCCACAGCTGCAACCTTGCCCCTGCCGTTGAAAAGCAGCTTCACATCGAGGACAACAAAAAACGCCAAAAGCCTGAGGAACAAGACCCCGAGGCACGAATACACAACTTCGACGAAGTCTCCAAAGGCTTCACCGAAGAGCAGGCCGTGGCCGAAGCCGGACGCTGCCTGCACTGCAAGAATCCCCTCTGCGTGGGCCAGTGCCCCGTCAGCATCCGCATACCCGATTTCATAGCGGCCGTCAACGAGCGCGACTTCGCCAAGGCCGGCCGCATCATAGCCGACGACTCGGCCCTGCCCGCCGTCTGCGGACGTGTGTGCCCGCAGGAGACGCAGTGCGAAGGCGCCTGCATCCTTGGTCGCAAAGGCGAGCCCATAGCCATCGGAGCCCTCGAGCGTT
>CAJOMZ010000082.1 GCA_905236645.1 uncultured Bacteroidales bacterium | reverse complement strand
GGCTGTCTGCGATTCGCTCTACTATTCGGCGCCGGATTCGTCGGTGACGCTGTACTATGATCCGGTGGTGTGGTATGAGGAGTATCAGTGCACGGCCGACACGATACGCTGCCTGTACGACAGCGCCGGTGTGCGGTTGGTTGAGATGAGGGGCGATGTGTTTGCGATAGAGAGGGTCGATTCGCTCAAGTTCAATCAGATAAAGGGCCGCAACGCCGATGTGTACTGCCATCGTAGCGAGCCTCTCTATGCCGATATTCTCGGTTCGGCACGGATGGTTTATTATGTGGTCGATGAGGATGTGCCGGTAGGCGACGGGACGGTTCGCAAGGAGCTGATAGGCGTCAACGCCGGTGTGGGTTCCGATATGCGCATATACTTCAAGGAGCGCCGGCCCCGCCGCTTTGCCACGTATGGCTCGCCGGATATGAAGATGTATCCCCTCGAGAAGCTGCCGTCGGACGAGCGTTTCCTGCCGGGCTATGCCTGGCTCATAGACCGCCGCCCCAAGTCGCCAGGCGACGTTTTTCTGCCAAAGGTGACAAAATGACAGGTCGTTGGCAGAATAAAGTGTCTGGCACTGTTTTTGCATAAGAGAGAAAAAAACAAGTCAATATATGGAACAGAACGAAAAAGAGACAAGAACAGAACAGGATGTGACCCTCGACGAGGCTCGGCCGGACGTTGAGCAGGAGGGATGCGGCCCGGGGAAAGAGGCCGGGTCGGGCGATGACCATAGCCGCAAGGCGCGCAAGAAGCGTGCGGAACGGCAGACGGACGATATGACCTCGAAGGTGGAGGAAATGGGGCGCAAGCTTGCCGAGATGAACGATAAGTATATGCGCATCTATTCGGAGTATGAGAACTACCGCAAGCGCACAAGTATGGAGAAGGCGGGCCTTATCCTCAATGGCGGCAAGGATGTCATCAAGCTGATGCTGCCGGTGGTCGACGATATGGAGCGGGCATTGGCCAATATGCAGGACGGCGACGCTGCCAAGGAGGGTATGCAGCTTATTCTCAAGAATATGCTCAATGCGCTGCAGCAGAAGGGGCTGAAGGCAATGGAGGCGATGGGAGAGAAGTTCGACGAGAACTTCCACGAGGCCATAACGCAGATACCGTCGCCCACACCCGAGGCGAAAGGTACGGTGATCGACGTGGTGAAGAAGGGCTACTTCCTCAACGACGAGGTGCTGCGCTTCGCACAGGTGGTGGTGGCCAACTGAAAGTGTGTTAGACAATAAGATTTGATAAAACGATATGTCAAAAAGAGATTATTATGAAGTGTTGGGTGTCGACAAGAATGTGACGCCGGATGACTTGAAGAAGGCTTACCGCAAACTGGCCCTCAAGTACCATCCCGACCGCAATCCTGGCGACAAGGAGGCGGAGGAGAAGTTCAAGGAGGCGGCTGAGGCCTACGATGTGCTGAGCAACCCCGACAAGAAGGCGCGCTACGACCAGTTCGGTCACGCAGGCTTGGACGGCGCCGGCGGCTTCGGAGGGCAGGGTATGAGTATGGACGACATATTCTCGTCGTTCGGCAGTATATTCGGCGATTTCTTTGGTGGCAGCGGCTTCAGCTTCGGTGGCTTTGGCGATGCCAGAGGCCAAGGCGGAGGGCGTGCCGCTACACGCGGCAGCAACCTGCGCATCAAGGTTAAGCTCACCCTTGAAGAGATAGACCAGGGCGTTGAAAAGAAAATAAAGGTCAACAAGTATGTTCCGTGCAAGAGCTGCGGCGGCAGCGGCGCTCGGAACAACAGCTATGAGACCTGCTCGCACTGCCACGGCACGGGTGTCGTGACGGAGATGCGCCGCTCGCTGTTCGGGCAGATGCAGACCCAGTCGGTATGTCCCTACTGCGGCGGGCAGGGGCGCATAATCAAGGATAAGTGCCACGATTGCCACGGTGAGGGCATAGTGAAGGCTGAGGATATAATAGCCATCAAGATTCCTGCCGGTGTCAGCGACGGTATGCAGCTGTCGATGCGCGGACAGGGCAATGCCGCCCCGAACGGCGGAGTGCCTGGCGACCTTATCATACAAGTGGAGGAGATTCCGCACGATGTCTTTGAACGTCAGGAGAACAATCTGTTCTACAATGCCTTTATCCCCTTTGCCGACGCTGCTATGGGCGGCACGGTGGAGATTCCCACGCTGCACGGCAAGGTGCGTGTGAAGATAGAGCAGGGAACCCCGTCGGGCAAGGTTATCCGCTTGAAAGGCAAAGGACTGCCAGACCTGAATGGATATTCCAGAGGTGATTTGCTTGTGAGTATCAATGTGTGGATTCCGAAGAGCCTGACCAAGGAGGAGAAGGCGACGCTTGAGGAACTGAGCAAGCATCCGAACTTCCAGCCTAACCCGACAAAGCAGGAACGAGGCTTCTTCGACAAAATGAAAGACCTATTCAATTAGTGGCAGACAATGACCGAGGCGTTTCTACAATACGTGTGGCAGCACAGGCTGCTTGAAGGCCAGCTTGTGACAACGGATGGCCAGAGCGTAGTTGTGGAACGCGCAGGTGAGTTGAACCGCGACGCAGGCCCCGACTTCTTTGACGCGAGGCTTGTGGTCGACGGCTTGCGCTGGGCCGGCAATGTCGAGGTGCACATCAAGTCGTCGGACTGGAATGCACACGGCCACTCGCGCGACAAGGCCTACAACAATGTCGTGCTTCACGTCGTTTATACCCACGATACAGACATAGTCCTCGAAAACGGCAAGAAGGTTGCTACGCTGGCCATTGCCGGTGCCATTCCCGATTATGTGTGGGACAATTACGACAGCCTGATGAACCCTGCGGACAATCAGGCCATTCCTTGTGCCGACAGGTTGCCTGAGATACCCGATTTCCTGTTCCAGATGAGCCAGGACAGGCTTATGGTGGAGCGCATAGAGCGCAAGTCGGGCGACGTGCAGCGCATATTGAAAGAGTCGAAGGGCAGCTGGGAGCAGGCCTGCTATTGGTTGACAGCCCACTATTTCGGTGCCAAGACCAACGCCTTCCCCTTGGAACTTCTTGCCAAAACCACTCCTATGGGCATCGTGGCCAAGATCAAGGACAAGCCTTTCCGCATCGAGGCACTCTATTTTGGACAGGCAGGTCTGCTCGACAAGGACTTTGCCGACGACTATCCCAAGTCGATGCAGCAGGAGTACAATTACCTCCGTGCCGCCTATGGCCTGACGCCCATAGGGGGCCACTTGTGGAGGTTCTTCCGCCTGCGGCCGGCCAGCTTCCCGACATTGCGTATCAGTCAGTTCTCCAATCTTATATACAAATCCAGCAACCTCTTCTCCAAGTTGCTTGAGGCGCAGGATGTCAAGTCGCTGCGTGCCCTGCTCGACGTGGACACCTCCGACTATTGGCGCACGCACTACACCTTCGACAAGGAGGCTCCCGCCAGCCATAAATCGCTTGGCAAAAGCCTTGTCGACACCATAATAATCAATGCCTGGATTCCGCTGCTGTTCGAGTACGGTGTACTCCACGGCGAGGAACGCTGCAAAGAACAGGCCTTTGCCCTGCTGCAACAGCTGCCTCCCGAGAAGAACCACATAACAAGACTGTGGACCGAGGCAGGCATTGTGCCTAAAAACGCCGCCGAATCGCAGGCGGTCATACAGCGCTACAACGAGTATTGCTGCCAGAAGAAGTGCCTCGATTGCCAGCTGGCGTTCCGCCTCATTAAAACGAAAAAGTAAACAGCTATGACTGCATCTGAATTAACATCAATCCTAAAGCTTGTCGACAGCCGTGTCGTTGCGCCCGATGCCTCGTTCTCGCGTCTGCTTACCGACAGCCGAAAGCTCACCGACGCCGACGACACCCTCTTTTTTGCAATCCGCACCAAACGCAACAACGGTGCCAACTATATTCCGGAACTCTACTCCAATGGGGTGCGCCACTTCATCGTAAGCAGCGATATGGACGATGAGCAGAGAACGGCATTGTATGCCCTCAAGGAAGCCAACCTATGGTTTGTAAAAGATGTTGTGGCGATGCTGCAGCGTGTTGCCGAGTGCCACCGCAGAGGGTTCTCCATACCCGTTGTCGGCATAACAGGCAGCAACGGAAAGACCATTGTCAAAGACTGGATAGTGCAGCTGCTGTCAGCCGACCATAATATTGCCGCAAGCCCCAAAAGCTACAACTCGCAGATCGGCGTTCCCCTGTCGGTTTGGCAGTTGTCTGGCGACAACAACCTGGCGGTCTTCGAGGCCGGCATATCCGAGGCTGGCAAGATGGAGGCCCTGCGCAATGTCATTCAGCCTACCATAGGCATCTTTACCAACATCGGCCAGGCCCACGACGAGAACTTCCTTACAAGGCATCAGAAGATAGCCGAAAAGCTGCAGCTGTTCATCCATTGCGAGGTGCTTATCTACTGCCTCGACCACAGGGACATACACTCTGTCATATCCGAAAAGGAGAGTCTGCACGGCCTGAACCGCTTTACTTGGGGTTCGACTGACGAAAACGCTGTGCAACTGCACGACACCTTAGTCAGGGAGCATTCTACAATCCTCAATGTCAGCTACAAAAACCAGCCTGTAACCCCTATCGAAATACCGTTCATCGACCGCGCCTCGGTCGAGAATGCAATGCAATGCATAACGCTGATGTTCTATCTCGGCTATGACGGACAGGAAATAGCCAGCCGTTGCCGCTCGTTGTCGCCTGTGGCAATGCGCCTCGAGATGGGCGAAGGCATCAACAACTGCCTGCTGGTCAACGACAGCTACAGTATGGACCTCAATTCGTTGTCGATTGCCCTCGACTTCGTCCAGCACGAGCATCAACACTTCCACAAGACGCTTATTATGAGTGATATTCTGCAGTCGGGACTGCCCGAGCAGGAGCTCTATTCGCAAGTCGGCTCGCTCATCCGCCAGCGTGGAATAGACAAGCTGATAGGCATCGGCAGCGCCTTGCTGCGCAACCGCGAGCTGTTCGATGGACTTGCCACCTACTTCTATCCAACCACAGAGGAATTCCTGCTCAAGCACCCGTTCTCCGACTTCCAGAACGAGACGATACTGCTCAAGGGCGCCCGCGTGTTCAGCTTCGAGAACATCGCCAAAGTGCTGCAATGCAAACGCCACGAGACCATAATGGAGGTAAACCTCGACGCGCTGGTGCATAACGTCAACTACTACCGCTCGCGCATCAAGCCCTCTACGCGACTGATGACAATGGTCAAAGCCTCCTCCTATGGCGCCGGCAAGGTGGAGATAGCCAACACTTTGCAGTTCAACCACGTCGACTACCTCACCGTGGCCTACAGCGACGAGGGGGTGGAACTGAGGCGCAACGGCATCACGCTGCCCATAATGGTGATGAACCCCGAAGAGGAAAGCTTCGACAACATCATTCGTTACGGCCTTGAACCCGACATATACAGCTTCCGCATACTCCAGCTGTTCTCCGATGCTGCGCGGCTTTATGCCGAAAGCCACGCCCGAATAGCCATACACATCGAGCTCGATACCGGTATGCACCGCCTCGGCTTCTCGCCCGACGATATGGAGCGGCTGGCACAGTTGCTCAAAGCCGACGACTCGCCGCTCGTAGTGCGCTCCATATTCTCACATTTAGCCTGCAGCGAGGACCCCGCAATGGACGACTTCACCCGTATGCAGATAAGCCGCTTCCGCCAGGGTTCCGCACGCCTCAAGCAGCTGCTGGGCAGAGACGACATACTGTGCCACATCCTCAACTCGTCGGGCATAACCCGCTTCCCCGAGGCACAGATGGATATGGTACGCCTCGGCATAGGGCTCTATGGCATATCGCCCGAACCCGAAGTGCAGCGAATGCTGACACCCGTAAGCACCCTGAAGACCCGCATATCGCAAATCAAAGACATCCCGCACGGCGACTCGGTGGGCTACAACCGCCGCTGGGTTGCCGAGCGCGATTCGCGCATAGCCATCATCCCCATAGGCTATGCCGACGGCCTGTCGCGCAACCTCGGCTACGGACGCGGCAGCGTGGAAATCAACGGCATCGACGCACCCATAATCGGCAGTGTCTGTATGGATATGTGTTTCGTAGACGTCACCGACCTGCCCTGCGCCGAAGGCGACGAGGTCGTGGTGTTCGGCTCCGCAAGCCGGTTGTGCCGAATGGCCGAAGCCTCCGGCACCATCCCCTACGAAATCCTCACCTCCGTCTCGCCGCGCGTCAAGCGCATCTATGTGAGCGAATAAACGTTGACTTTGCCTTTAAACCTTGACTTTGACTTTAACTCCAACTCCAACCGATGTTTTTTAATTTTTAATTCTTAATTTTCACACTCTACCCGATGTTCACTCCACGAATGAAGCTGGCCGACCTCATCAAGGCCAATCACAACATTATGCTGCTCTTGCCCCGCTTCGGCATTCCGCTGGGCTTTGGCGAGAAGTCGGTGCAGGACGTATGTGCCGCACACAACGTGCCGGTCGACTTTATGCTGCTGATATGCAATGTCTATACCTTCGATGACTATCTGCCTGGCATCGAACAGCTTGCCGCTACCGATATGCGGCCGTTGGTGCCCTACCTCAAGGAGTCGCACCGCTACTATACCGGCGAGCGCCTGCCGCACATAGAGGCGCACCTGCACCATATCGCCGACCGCGTGGAAGGCAAATACGGTCAGATACTCAAGCAGTTCTATGCCGATTTCCGTCGCGAAATCGAGGACCATTTCCAATATGAAGAACAGTACGACTTCCCTGTCCTGCTAAGCCTCCAGAACGGCGAACGGCGCAGGCGCAGCCAGATGTTGCACTCGCAACGCTCGCACAGCGGCCTGGTCGACAAGATGAACGACCTGCCGCAAATCGTCTACAAGTACCTGCCTGGCAACGTGATGCCCGAAGAGACCATAGAGCTTGTGTTCGACATCCTGCAGCTCTCGGCCGACATACAGAAGCACGCCCTCATCGAGGACAAGATACTGATACCCTATGTTGAATGGCTTGAAAGGAGTATGAAATGACACCGCTTGTATCCGTACTGATAGTAGAGCCGTCCGACATCATCTGCGAAGGCCTGCGCTCGTTGCTCCACGAGTCGGGCCGTTTCAACGTCCTTGCCCCGATGCACGACACCACGTCGCTCGAGGAGCGTCTGCCTGCCATCCGCCCCGACGTGCTGATAGTCAACCCCACACTCCTCTCGGCAACGCCCAAGCAACAGCTGGCGGCCATAGCGCAGATGCGCCCCTCAATGCCAGTCTTTGCCCTTGTCTACCAGTATGTTGAGCGCTCACTGCTCGAGTGCTTCAGCCATTTCATCGATGTCCGCGCCAGCCGAAGCACCATTATCAGCACCATCGGCGACGCACTCAAATCCAGCACCGTCAAGACGGTGAAAGTGGAAACCGATGAGAACTACGAACTCAGCAGCCGCGAGACCGATGTCCTTGTCCTTGTAGCCAAAGGCTTAAGCAGCAAGGAGATTGCCGACAAACTAAGCATCTCGGTCCACACCGTCAACTCACACCGGAAGAACATCACCCACAAGACAGGCATCAAATCCGTGGCGGGACTCGCTGTCTACGCAATGATTCACAACCTGATGTAAGGTGCGCCGTCCGACACGGCGATTTACATAACTCCTTTTATTCCCTTACTTCCCTTATTGCTTGTACAGGTCGAAGACGTTCATCGTCGTCCATTGGGTGGGCACTACCTTGGCGTCGCGAACGGTTGCGTCGTACTGCATTCGGTTGCCGGCCAGAGTCTTGTCGACAAAGGCGTTGAACTCCTGCAAGGTGTGGCTCATTTGCACTGCCACCTCGTGGCCTATGCCCTCGTAGACGAAAAACCAGTGGGGGTAGCCTTTGCGCTCGAAGAGGCGGTGCAGCTTCTTGGGCCCGTATAGGCCGGAGCGCAGCAGGGGAGGGAACTTCTTGTAGTTCACTATTCGGTCTTTGTCGCCGTGCAGGAAGAAGGTGGGCGCTGGCGGCGTGTCGTAGTGTGGCCGTTTGCCGTCGCAATAGACGGCACCGGAATAGGCCACAACGGCGGCAGGCTGCCACCCCTTGGGC
>CAJOMZ010000081.1 GCA_905236645.1 uncultured Bacteroidales bacterium | reverse complement strand
ATCCGGAAAGCCCCGCCTGCTTTATGTGTCGGACTGGCGGTCAGTCCTTGCGTTGCGACTTATTTCAGGATGACCGTTGCGCGACGGTTCTTGGCGCGGTTCTCATCGCTGTCGTTGGGAACGATGGGCTCATCCTGGCCTTTGGTCTTGACCTCGATGTTGGCGGCAGGGGCCCCGAGGCTTACCATATATTTCTTCAGAGCCTCGGCACGCTTCATACCGTACTGAAGGTTGATCTGCGGCGTGCCGGTGTTGTCGGTGTGGCCGGTGATTTCAGCCTTGAGGTTGGGGTCCACCATCATTGACGCGCAGAGCGTATGGATGATGGCGTCGGTCTTGCTGTCGAACTTGGGCGTGGTGCCCTTTGTCTCGAAGTAGACGGTGGCGTTGATGTCGTCGAGCTGTTTCTGCATTTCGACGCGGGTAACGGGCTGTGCCGGAATATTCTTGTGGAGGGCTGCGATGCTGTCGAGCAATGCCTGTTCGCGGGCACGGGCTTCGGCCTCGGCCTTTGCACGGGCGGCACGCTCGGCGGCGGCACGCTGTTCGGCCAGGGCTCTTTCCTGAGCCTGACGCTCAGCCTCGGCTTTCTCGCGGGCCAGTTTCTCCTTGGCGGCGCGAGCCTCGGCCTCGGCCTTTACAAGGGCCAGGCTGTCAGCCTCGGCTTTGGCACGGGCTGCCTGCTCGGCAGCGAGCATCTCGGCTTTGCGCTGGCCGCCAATCCAGCCAAGGTCGACGCCAATCTTGAGGCCTACACGGAGCAGGTGCAGACCGTCGATCTGGTTGGAGGCAAAGGTGCCGTTGTAGGTATGCTGCGAGCCGTCGGCAGCGATGTCGATGAGCGGGTTGGTGGTCTCGTCGGCCATACTGTTGAGGCTGTAGCCACCATAGATGCCGAGGTAGAGGCCCCAGTTGTTCTTCAGGCTCAGGCGATAGCCGAGATCGGCGATAAGGCTGACGCCCATCTTCAGGCCTTCGATGCTGCTCTCGAGGTCGGCATCATAGGTGCCGAAGCCGTGCGAGGGCAGGTCGTAGACGTTATAGCCCAGTGCGGGGAAGTAGCCGCTGGTGGTGTAGGAGCCGTCCTGGGCCTTGTATTTGCCGCCCAGAGGCAGGTCGAACGAAGCACCCAGACCGGCAAGGAAGGTCCAACGGTCGTTCCTGACGCTGCGCCAGAAGAGCTCGACGGGAATGCTCAGGATGTTGACGGCCTGGCGTTCTTTCCAGTCGTTGAAGTCGGTGTACAGGTCGTACTTTACGTTCGGGTTGTCGCTGTGGGTGAGGCCGGCCGTAACTTCGGTGAAATCATACAGCGTAGAGGAGGTGGCACGGTCGAAGTGGGCGCCGAAGCCCAGTCCGAAGTGCTTGCCGAAGAAGTGGGTGTAGTGCAGTCCGGCTTCGACGCCGATGCCGAGGCTGTGCGTGCCGTTGGCGGGACTGCAGACCATTGTGTTCAATCCGGCTGCGGGATGAAGAGTAAGTCCGATATAGTTGTCATAGTCGCTCTCTTGCGCCGTGACAGCAAACGTCACAGCCAATGCAGCGAACAAGGTCATAATACGTTTCATATTCTTGAATTTTAATTTATTATCAAATGCAAACTTTATTCCATATTAGTTACGTATGACACGCACCACATTGCCATCGATGCTGACGATGTAGCTGCCACGCTGGTAGCGCGACATATCGATTGTTGTCGTATTGCCTTCGAAAGCACGGTTTTCGAGCACCACTCCGGCAGTGTTGGTGACGCGCAGCGTGTGGTTGATGGAGGTGGCATTGGTAATGCTGACACTGACTTCGCCTGCCGTGGGGTTGGGATATATATTCACACTGACAGGCTCGTCGCTGATGAGGGTGTTCATATCCTGCTGCGGGCAGGTGAAGGTGGCGACGCCGTTCATTCTGCAGCTGACGAAGTATTCGCCTGTCAGACCGCCTTCCTGCTGGTAGAAATAATTGTTTGCGCCGGGGATCAGAGTCCACTGCGGGTCGCCTGCCTCGCGGTGATACCACTGGATGTCGGTGAGGCACTGGCAGGTGTCGACAAGTGCTATGACGTCATCGAACAGGGGCATAACGTAGGTCTCGGGCAGGTTGACGTGGAACGAGACTCTGATTGCAGGGCTGATGAGCGTAGGATAGTTGTGGTCGCGGAAGGTGAGGCTGGCGGTATAGTCGCCGGTCACGACGCCTGCGGGGATGTTGATGTTGATAGTACCCGTGGGGCCGGGGGCGGACAGGTTGGTCCAGTTGACGGTGGCAAAGGCAGGATCATCGAATACCACCCTGTACTGGTCGGGGTTGCCCGAAATGAGATGGTACTCTATGGCAGCCGTGCCGGAGCAATAGCCGTAGGCCTCTACTTCAAGGCCCTGGTTGTAGCCGTTCTGACCGCCGTAGGTCGGGTCGGGGCGCATATCCTCGATGATGGCGCCATTGTGGATCACCTTCTGCGCATAGAGCAGCTGATAGTTGGTTGCCGCTGCGCCGAAGATGGCATAGCTGATGGTGATGTCCTTGTCCGAGCCCACATTCGGGTTGTCGTAGTGGGCGTCGACAGTGTGGGTCAGCACATCGTTCGAGAGGACACCGGCCAGCTCGCCGACGCTTTTGACGGCGGCCGAGTCGTTGCCATCATAGAATTTGGTGATGACAATGGAGCTGTTCTCCACCGTTACCGTGGCGGGAAGGATGGTCAGCGTCACCGTGGCGGTGCTTTGGTCGAGCGAGTCGCCAGCCACCATCGGAGTGGCGGTGACAGTGTAGACACCGGCATTGGTGGGGAAATTGGGAGAGACGTAGACTTCGCTTCCTTTAACGAAAGTCAGCGTCGTGTTTCGGGTGATGCTCTGTGCGTCGACATAACTGGCCGAAAGGCCCAAATAAGGCGTTGCCGTATAGGTGGTTGTCAAATCGCCAGACCATACGACAGTGTAGACGTCGACACCGTCACCTGACCTGCTTGGCAAAGCAGCGTTGGCGGAAAGCGTACTGGCCTGAATAGTGGCCGTGGCTGCCGTCAACAAAAGCAAAAAACTGAATAAACGTTTCATCATAGTTAAAATTATTAATTATTGGTAATCATTTGGTTCTATAGCTTGAATTATCTGTATCTTCAGGGCTTGTAACGCTTCTGCGACAATTCCGTAATCAATTTGCAAAAATACATATTTTTTTTAAATATTCGGCAATTTTTAAAAAATTTTCCTTCACCCTTCGCGTTTTTGTCGCACAAACTTTACAAAATCAACCAATAAAGCTCAAGCGATCTTCGCACTGCAAAGAAGCAAAATCACTACAATTAGGTATTGCCTGTTCGACAAAGAGTCAGTATTTTTGCAAAATATTATTACTATTTACTATCAAATGTTACTCTCTGAATTACAAACAGGTGAACGCGGTGTCGTGGTGCGCGTACAGGGTCACGGAGCCTTCCGCAAGCGCATTATCGAGATGGGCTTCATCAAAGGCGTGACGGTAGAATCCATACTCAACGCGCCTCTAAAAGACCCCATAAAGTACCGCATAATGAACTTCGAGGTGTCACTGCGCCGCAGCGACGCCGAAAGAGTCGAGATAGTCAGTGAGCGTGAAGCCGAGCAGGAGATTGCAAACCACAGCGACTACAAGGGCATCGAAGTCGAATCCCGAAGTGCGGCCGAGCATATCGCCGAAGAGCGCGGCCGCACCATCAACGTGGCACTTGTGGGCAACCCCAACTGCGGCAAGACCAGCATCTTCAACATAGCCGCTCACGCCCACGAGCGAGTAGGCAACTACAGCGGCGTGACCGTCGACGAGAAGGTGGGCACCTTCCAGCACAGCGGCTATACATTCAACCTTGTCGACCTGCCAGGCACCTACTCCCTCAGCGCCTACTCGCCAGAAGAGCTCTATGTGCGCAAGCACATCATCGAGAAAAGCCCCGATATCATCCTCAACGTCGTCGACGGCAGCAACCTGCAGCGCAACCTCTACCTCACCACACAGCTCATAGATATGGACATAACGATGGTGATGGCCTTGAATATGTACGACGAGCTGCAGCGCAGCGGCGACCGGCTCGACATCGGGCAGCTCTCCACCCTGCTGGGTATGCCCATAGTGCCCACCACTGGGCGCAGCGGCGACGGCATCGACCGCCTCTTCGACAAAATCATTGAGGTCTACGAAGGACGCGACACCACGACCCGACACATCCACGTCAACCACGGCCGCGAGCTTGAACGCTGCATCAGGCAGCTCCGCACCGAGCTCTATGAACACGGCTTCAGCGACAGTATCTCCACACGCTTCCTTGCCATCAAGCTGCTGGAGAACGACAAACAGTTAGAGCAATACACCGCCCTGCGCGACCCCGACGGCAGCGTCCTCAAAATGCGCGACCAGATTGCCGACAAGTACCTCAAGAGCAACAGCCATTCTTTCGACGATGCAGAACACGTCCAGAAAGAGCACGGCGGCGACCGACACGCCCATCAAGACATCGAGAGCGCCATCACCGACGCCAAGTATGCCTTCGTGCGAGGAGCACTGGCAGAATGCTACACCAAGAACGAGAAGAGCACCCTCCACAAATACACCGACCGTATCGACGCCATCGTCACCCACCGCTGGCTCGGCTACCCCGTGTTTCTCATCTTTATGTTCATCACTTTCTACTGCACCTTCGCCCTTGGCGCCTACCCGATGGACTGGATCGACGCCCTCTTCGGGTGGCTGGGCCAACTGGTTACCGACAATATGGCCGAAGGGCCCCTGCGCTCGCTGCTTGCCGACGGCATCATTGCCGGCGTGGGCTCCGTCATCGTCTTCCTGCCGAACATACTGATCCTCTACCTCTTCATCTCCTTTATGGAGGACAGTGGATATATGGCCCGCGCCGCGTTCATTATGGACAAGCTGATGCACAGGATGGGGCTGCACGGCAAAAGCTTCATACCTATGATTATGGGCTTTGGCTGCAACGTGCCTGCAATAATGGCCACGCGCACCATCGAAGACCGCAAAAGCCGCCTGCTCACAATGCTCGTCATCCCTATGATGAGCTGCTCGGCACGCATACCGGTCTACGTTATCCTCGTTTCGGCCTTCTTCAGCAAATATGCAGCCGTCGTCCTAACGGGGCTCTATCTTTTGGGAATGATTATGGCCGTTCTGATGGCCAAACTCTTCAGCCGCTTTGTCGTCAAGGGCGACAGCCTGCCCTTCGTGATGGAGCTGCCGCCCTACCGTATGCCCACCGCCAAAGCCGTGCTGCGCCACACCTGGGAGAAAGGCAAGGAATACCTCAAGAAGATGGGCACCATCATCCTCGCCGCCAGCATCATCGTCTGGGCCCTCAGCTATTTCCCCACCAACGCCGACCGCAAAGTGCAGGCCGAGAACTCGTATATGGCCAAGATAGGCAAAACCATCGAGCCGGCAATGAGGCCCTGCGGCTTCGACTGGAAGCAGAGCGTGTCGCTGCTCAGCGGCGTCTTCGCCAAAGAGGTGGTCGCCAGCACGATGACCGTCGTCTATGCCACCAGCAGCGAAGAGGCCGAAACGCTCGAGGACTTTGACGCCGAAGAGAACAGCAGCCGCATATCGCAGCTCATACAGCAGAATATGACGCCCCTCGGCGCCGCCTCTATGCTGGTCTTCATACTGCTCTATATGCCCTGCCTCAGCACCGTCATCGCCATCAAGAACGAGAGCGGCAAGTGGAAGTGGGCCTTCTTCACTATGGCCTACACCATCGGCATCGCCTGGATTGCCTCCACCCTGCTGTTCCAAATAGGCAGCCTCATCCTCTGAACCCCAACCCCGAATTAAACGAATTGAACGAATTAAAAAAGTAGAACTTTATCGAATTAAACGAATTCTTGACGCTATGAATCACGACATTGTCTACAAGGAAGAATCTTACAAGATTATCGGAGCCGCTATGGAAGTCCATAAAGAACTGGGGTGCGGGTTCACAGAACCAGTTTATCAAGACGCCATTGAATATGAATTCCAATTGCGTCAGATACCCTACAAGCGGGAATTCCCAATGACAGTATCATACAAAGGCAAACAGCTTGAAAAAAGTTTCCGGCTGGATTTCTTTTGCTACGACAAGATAATCGTTGAATTAAAAGCAGTTCAAGCTATCACAAACGAACACTACCTGCAAGTATACAACTACCTGAAAGCCTCCGATTGCGATTTAGGTCTGTTGATAAATTTCGGCAACGCCTCACTGGAATACGAGCGGATACTCAAGAAGCAGCTATGGACTGCAAAACATTAAGCCGGAGGGATTCGTTTAATTTGCAAGATTTCCAATCTTGCCGGCACTGACAATCTAAAAGCAGTCCTTTCGTTTAATTCGCATAATTCGTGGTTTAAATAAAAATTCGAAGTCAATGCAAACCGCAATAGTCATATTAATTCTGTTGGCAACGCTGGCGTTCGTCGTGCGGTGGGTGGCGCGGCAGGCCAAGGGCCAAGGCGGATGCAGCTGCGGGTGCAGCCACTGCCCGATGAACAGAAGCGGCGGATGCCACTGCAACGGCAAGAAACAGAAGCCTTAAACCCAAATCGGTCATTAGACTTTATGTCAGCTTTGTATTTGTTCCGGGCAGATTGGCTGCATCGCCATCGAAGGCGTAGCGGGCTACGTCGAGATGGCGAGGTGGACAAGATGCCGAAAGAAATACAAAGATGGCATAAAGAGACATTATTAGGGCCTTGTTTTAACACCTGTCAGTCTAATGACCGATTTGGGTTTAACCACTGGTGCCCTGGCAACAGGAGCACTGCCGCCGCTTGCCGGCGCAATGCCCGGCCCGGCGTTCGCGCCCTCTGTGCGCAACGGCTGCCGCCGATATTGGGCCACCAGCAAACTATTTCTCAAACTGCCATCTGTACTCCGACGGCGTCATACCTGTCTCGCGCTTGAAGAAACGGCTCATAGTGGCCTGATTGTTGAAGCCCAGCTTGACGCTGACATCCTGCAGCGACATATTGGGCTCGTTGCGGAGCAGCATCTTGCTCTGAGCCACCACATAAAGCCTTATCCAATGGCTTGCGCTGTAGCCCGTTTCCTGCTTGATGGTGGTACTGAAGTGCTTGGTGGTGAGGTGGAACAGCTCTGCATAGAAGTCCACGTTGCGTTCCTTCAGGCAATGCTCCACCAGCGCGTTGTAAAACTGCGTGCTCAGCCTTATCTTGTTCACAGGCTGGCTCTTGGCATTCTTCTGGCGGAAAAACTCGATCATCCTTACCAGCACATCGAACGCACTCGACATCAGCTCTTTGCGCGCCGGCACGTCGAGCTTTGAAATCTGGCGCATCGTCTCGACAATGTCCTTTACGCACAAATACTGGTCTTCGTCCAGGCGATACAACGGATTGCTCTCGTACATAAAACGGTTCAGATGCCGGTAGCGGTTGCTCAGGGCGACGAAATGCGGCATCGACGCGACGACAAGACTCATCTTGTAATCCCTGCTTGCCTGCTTGATGGTCAACAGGTGGTTGGGATATACCATCGCGATGTCGAGCGGGTCGAAACGCAACGGCAACGAGTCGTATTCGCCCTCCACTACCCCTTTGTGGTTGATGCAGACCGTAAGATGGGGCGATAAATACGGCTGCCCGAATTCGGGCATTTTTGTGACGTTGTCGATGACAACTATGCCCTCCTCGTCAATGTTATAGATTTCTAAATTAGTGTCATTCTGTGATTTGCGCTTCATTTTCTTGGATTTTGAATTTGCAAAATTAGTGATTTTTTGCATTTTCTCAGCCTTTTCAGGTGTTTTTGATAAAAAAAAGCGACACCGACGCAAACAACAGGCAGAATGGCTGCTGCGCCCCTCGCTTCGCCACGGCCGGCAAGGGGCCCTTGACGCACAGCGGAAACGGATGGTTTGCAACAAACCGCTCGCGGTGTTTTCCTCACGGCATCGCTGTCTTTCCGCCGCCTTTGCACCATACCAACACCGCTCGTTGTCCAGTCGTTGTCCAGTTGTTGTCCAGTTGTTGTCCAGTCAATGACTGGACAACAACTGGACAACAACTGGACAACGAC
>CAJOMZ010000080.1 GCA_905236645.1 uncultured Bacteroidales bacterium | reverse complement strand
GCTGCTGCGCCAGACACCCGTGCAGGCCGACAGCCGCGAGCACCTGAAGCGGTTGTTGGCCGTGAACTCGGGTGGTGTGGTCTTCACCACCATACAGAAATTCCAGCCCGAGGAGGGCAACCAATACGACCTGCTGACCGACCGCAACAATGTGGTCGTGATAGCTGACGAGGCGCACCGCACGCAGTACGGCTTCGGAGCCAAGACCAAGGAGGTGCGCAACGAGGCCGACGAGGTGGTGGGCTCGGAAATCAAATACGGCTTCGCCAAGTACCTGCGCGACGCACTGCCCAATGCCACCTACATAGGCTTCACCGGCACGCCCATCGAGCTGAGAGACAAGAACACACCTGCCGTCTTTGGCAACTATATTGACGTCTACGACATCGCGCAGGCGGTGGAGGACGGCGCCACGGTGCGCATCTTCTATGAGAGCCGCCTGGCCAAGGTGGAACTGAGTGCCGAAGGGCGCAAGCTGGTGGAAGACCTCGACAAAGAATTGCAGATGGGCGAGATGGACGATGTGCAAAAGGCCAAAGCCAAATGGACACAGCTGGAAGCCCTCATCGGCAGTCCCAACCGTGTGAAGAACATCGCCCGCGACATCGTGGAACACTTCGAGGCTCGCCAGCAGGTGTTCGAGGGCAAGGCGATGGTAGTGGCTATGAGCCGCAGGATTGCCGTGGAACTCTACGACGAGATTGTGAAGCTGCGCCCCGAATGGCACAGCGACAACTTGCGGAAAGGCGCCGTCAAGGTGGTGATGACTACCGCCGCCAGCGACGGTCCTGCCATCGCCAAACACCACACCACCAAGGCCGACCGCCGTATGCTGGCCGACCGTATGAAAGACCCCGACGACGAACTGCGTCTGGTCATTGTGCGCGATATGTGGCTCACCGGCTTCGACGTGCCCTGTCTGCACACCCTTTATATCGACAAGCCTATGCGAGGCCACAACCTGATGCAGGCCATCGCCCGCGTGAACCGTGTCTACAAAGACAAGCCCGGTGGCCTGGTTGTGGACTACCTCGGCATCGCCTCCGACCTGCGTGAGGCGCTGTCGTTCTACTCCGACAGCGGTGGCAAGGGCGACCCCACCCAGCAGCAGGAGCAGGCCGTTGCCTTGATGCAAGAGAAACTTGAAGTGGTGCAGCAGATGCTTCACGGGCTTGACTACGAGCAATACTTTACGGCCGATACATCCGGCAAGCTGTCGTGGATACTCAAGACCGAGGACTTCGTGCTGGGATTGGACGACGGCAAGAAGCGCTTCGTCAACGAGGTGACAGCCTTGGGAAAAGCCTTTGCCCTTGCGGTGCCTCACGAGGCGGCTATGGATGTGAAAGACGAGGTCTCCTTCTTCCAGGCCGTCAAAGCACGCCTATGCAAGTTCGACGCCAAGCCCGGTGGACATACCAACGAAGAGATAGAAACCACCATCCGGCAGGTGATAGACCAAGCCCTGGTATCAGAACAGGTAATCGACCTTTTCGATGCCGCTGGAATAAAGAAACCTGACATCTCCATACTCTCCGAGGAGTTCCTGCTGGGACTGAAAGAGATGGAGCACAAGAACATCGCCCTCGAGGTGTTGCGCAAGCTGCTCAACGACGAGATACAGAGCCGTATGAAGACCAACCTCGTCGAAGGGCGCACCTTGATGGAAATGCTCGACGGTTCCATCACCCGCTACCACAACA
The DNA here is from genome assembly GCA_905236645.1 of uncultured Bacteroidales bacterium. Classification (GTDB taxonomy): domain Bacteria; phylum Bacteroidota; class Bacteroidia; order Bacteroidales; family P3; genus Colimorpha. The sequence goes on along the minus strand of CAJOMZ010000080.1, from coordinate 6,383 downwards.
AGATTATCTCCGCTGCCGAAGTTATCGACGAACTCATCAAGCTGAGCAAACATATCGTGGAGAGTGACAGTGCGGCGCAGGAGATGGGCCTGGAACCCTACGAATACGCCTTCTACACTGCTGTGGCCGACAACGAGAGCGCCCTTGAACTGATGGGCAAAGAGAAACTGCGAGAGTTGGCCGTGGTGCTCACCGAGACCATCCGCAGGAACTCGACCATCGACTGGACAATCAAGACCACTGTGCGGGCCAAGATGAAAGTGGCCGTGAAGCGGCTGCTGCGCAAGTTCGGCTATCCGCCCGATATGGAGCAACTGGCCACCGACACCGTGCTGAAGCAGGCCGAGCTGATAGCCCAAGAATTGATTAACGAAAAGAACTAAAGAAGAACTATGCCACATTTTCTGCCGATAACGTTGGATGAGGTTAAGCGACTGGGGTGGTCGCAGGTGGACATTGTGCTGGTCACGGGTGACGCCTATATCGACCATCCGGCCTTCGGCGCTGCCGTCATAGGGCGCACCCTCGAGGCCGCAGGCTACCGTGTGGCCATCATCCCGCAACCCAACTGGAGGGACGACCTGCGCGACTTCCGCAAGTTCGGCGCGCCGCGCCTCTTTTTTGGAGTCACCAGTGGGGCTATGGACAGTATGGTGAACCACTACACCGCCGCCCGCCGCCTACGCCACGACGATGCCTACACCCCCGGCGGCGTGGCTGGCTTCCGTCCCGACAGGGCTACATACGTCTACACCCGGATACTGAAACAGATATACCCCGATGTGCCGGTGATTATTGCTGGCATCGAGGCCTCGATGCGACGCCTGGCACACTACGATTACTGGGACGACCGGCTGTTTCCCAGCATCTTGGCTGACACGCCTGCCGACTTGCTGCTGTACGGGATGGGGGAGAGGACGACGTTGAAGATTGCCAGGCTACTTGACGAAGGCCAGGGGATAGAGGCTTGCCGCAGGCTGCCGCAAGTGGCGTATAGAGCGGAAAGCGGAAAGCGGAAAGCGGAAAGCGAAGAATGGAGAGGGGAGAACGGAGAGCGGAGATGTGAGAGCGGAGAGTGGATTGAGCTGCACAGCTTTGAGGAGTGTCTGAAAAGCAAGCGGGCGGAGGCGGAGAACTACCATATCATTGAGCGCGAAAGCAACAAGACAGAATGTGCCACGCTGGTGCAGCGGCACGGCGACAGCTATATTGTGGTCAACCCTCCAGAGCCACCGATGACGACAGAGGAGATAGACGCCTCGTTCGACCTGCCATATATGCGCCTGCCGCACCCAAAATACAAGAAACGCGGTCCGATACCGGCCTTTGAGATGATAAAGAATTCCATCAACATCCATCGTGGCTGCTTCGGTGGCTGCTCGTTCTGCACCATCAGCGCCCATCAGGGCAAGCAGATAGCCAGCCGCAGCGAACGCTCCATCCTTTCCGAAGTGAAGAGAATGACTGAAAGCGAGAGCTTCAACGGAGTGCTGACCGACCTCGGCGGGCCGTCGGCCAATATGTGGCAGATGAGCGGCAAAAACAAAGAGCTGTGCCGCAAATGCAGCCGTTACAGCTGCATACACCCCTCGATGTGCCGCAACCTGCACAGCGACCACCGGCCGCTGACGGACCTCTACAGGAAGGTTGCCTCGATGCCCGGCATCAAGCACGTCTATATTGGCAGCGGCATACGCTGCGACCTTTTCACCGATGAGAACCACGGCTGGGAATACTTCCGCGAGGTTGTGCTGCACAATGTCAGCGGCCGTCTCAAGGTGGCTCCCGAACATACCAGCGACAATGTGCTGCGGCAGATGCGCAAGCCAGCGTTTGCCCTCTTCGAGAAGACCAAGCGGCAGTTCGACGAGATATGCCGCACTGCAGGGCTGCGCTATCAGCTGATACCCTATTTCATTAGCTCGCATCCCGGCTGTCGCCTGCAGGATATGGCTGACCTGGCGGTGCAGATGCAGCGGATGGGCTACCGCTTAGAGCAGATACAGGACTTCACGCCCACGCCGATGACGCTGAGCACCGAGATGTACTACACTGGCATCAACCCCGACACTATGGAGTCCGTCTATGTGGCGCGCCACCCTAACGAGAAGCAGGAGCAACGCCAGATGTTCTTCTTCTACAAACGCGAGGTGCAGCCCGCCATCCGCCAGTCGCTGAAACGGGCACACCTTGAACAATACTTGAATAAATTGAAAATCAATAACTGATATGACACTTCACATCTTTGCTTCCCGACTTGTTGTAGCCCTTGTCTGCGGCATTCTCATCGGCCTCGAACGACAGCTGCGTCAGCGCAGTGCCGGTCTCACCACCAACGCGCTGGTGGCCGTGGGTGCCTGCATCTTCATCCTTATCTCCGAGACGGTCATCGCCAATGCCGTCGCCGCCGGAGGCCCTGTCAACAACGACAACTTGCGTGTGCTGGCGCAGATTGTCACCGGCATCGGTTTCCTCGGAGCCGGCGTCATACTGCGCGACGGCTTCACCATCCACGGCCTCAACTCTGCCGCCACGCTGTGGTGCTCGGCGGCAGTGGGGTCGCTGTGCGGCTATGGGCTTTGGCTCGAAGCGGTCATCGCCGTGAGCGTCATCCTTTTTATCAACTGGATACTCAAGTTCATAGAGCATTACCTCGAAAACCACCAGAAGGACAACTCGATGGCCGACCCCTACGACAAGGAAAAAGGCAAGAAACAGGGCGAAGTATGAGCATCTACGGTGTTTTAGAACAGTCTTAAAAAATGTTAAATCCTTAATCCGTTGCAGCGAAAACAGCAGTTTATGTGACTAATAACTAAAAATGTGCAAATTGTCTTTGACATATAAGCATTCCACGTTAAAAGCCAGTGCACTTTTCAAGTCGCTGACCTGTCTGTTTATTGCCGTTTTGTTGCCATTGTTGTCTGTAACCCAAACTGTTATTATGCCAACCACAGGCCACGGCGACACTACGATGAGTTATGCCGAGGTCTATGACGACGGCGGGCCGTATGGGAGCCATTCCCCGATATGCAATGCCAGTTATACATTCCACACGGTCAATTCTGCAGGCCGTTATCGCGTTGAGGTGCAGAGCAGTCTGACGCATCCTGTGGACAACGCCAGACTTGATATCTACAACGGCGGCTCAACCACCGGTGTGCCTATTTGCTCTTTCCCGTCGGGGACAGGAAGCGTATACTACAGCAGCGGCAACAGGGTCACGGTGAAGTTTGTCTCCGATGATGATATCCCCACGCAAGGATTCAGAATAAAACTATGTGAGTTTGACAATGCTGTCGCTTCTCAGCCGTCAATGTCTTATTCCGACAGCAACACGCTGATAATGCACTGGAACGGAGGTTCCGCTACCACGCAATGGAAGGTTGACTGGGCTATTGTCTGCGAGAACGTTATTCTGGACACCTTCTTCGCCAATCCGTCGAACTACACCTCGGATACTTTAAGCACCAGGGAACTGTATATCTATAACATCCCTGTCGGATGCTGGGTGGTGTACAGGATTTATGCCGACCCTGTGACGGAATGCTCTCCAACCGTCAGCGGCAACGGGCCTGTATATCAGGCTCCGTTCGTGTGCCCCTGCTTCGGCCCCGCCAATGTCAGCATAGAAGAACTGGAAGACTCGCTGGTGGTGGGCTGGACTTCCGACACGATGCCTGAAAGTTGGCATCTGTGGACCCTCCACGGCGAAGTCGACACTGTGGTGCCAGGCACGGTGAACTCGATAACCATACCCTATGATTACCCGTGCAGCGGCAGTGAACTGAATATTGTCAACAACTGCAACTACGGCTGTAACGTACAGTATTTTGCTTTGCCCTCGGGCGGATGCCAGCAGACGGTGAGGTACATAGATGTCGGCTCTGTCACAGCAACGTCGATTGAGGTTTTTTGGAACAATGTCGAGGACTCGTCGTCACGCTACATATTGACGATGGGGCGATATGGGTCGGTGATGTATAAAGACACTCTGGATTATGGCGACACTTCACATATATTCTACGGCCTTACGCCTTTGACGCACTATGATTTCGAAGTGAGGGTGCTTTGTTCCGACGGCAGGCTTGGATGCTATCCTTATTCAAGAGTCTATACTACGCTGATGGATAATTGTATAGACTATTACGACCTCTACAGCAGCCCGCAGGTAACCTATACTTTCGGCACCTATGGCAATCCTACCCAGTACACAGGCCGCCGGCTTGGGCAACACACTGTGATGACAATCCCTGGACAACTCGACGTCAATACAGGTGGAATCCTACAGTGTGTCCCGCCAGGCGAACACGTGTCGTTCAAACTTGGCGACGCCAACGGAGGTGCCAACGGCGAAACAGTCACATACAACTATTTGGTAGATAGTTTGGACAAGGATATGCTGGTGCTGAATTATGCCGTTGTGATGCAGAATCCAAACCACACGTCCGAAAACCAGCCGCGTTTCACGTTGGAGATTCTGGACGAAAACGGCGTGCTGATCGACTCGACCTGCTGCTATGCCGACTTCGTTGCAGGCAGCAGTCTGGGCTGGAACACCGTGCCGGGCACCAATGTCATCTGGAAAGACTGGACCACCGTAGGCATCGATATCGCTCCCTATCACGGACAGATGATAAAGATTCGTTTCACCACCAAGGACTGTGCCGACGGCGGCCATTTCGGATATGCCTACTTTACAGTTCATTGCGACAGCAAGCGCATAGCCCTTGTCAACCTCTGCGAGTCGCTCGACTCGGTGCGGCTCAGGGCTCCGGCGGGCTTTGACTACCGCTGGATGCGCGGCGACGACACCACGGTCATTTCCACCCAAAACGAGATTATTGTCCCTGCCGACAGCAGCGTCTATCGTTGCTATGCCACTTTCATAGGCAAGCCTGAATGCGGCTTTACGGTCACATCGTGGGCTGTGCTGCCCAATCCCAAGGCGGCCTTCGATTACAGGGTGGACACCTGTGCACAAAAGATATTCCTCTACAATCGCAGCTATGTGGACATCGATTCTGTCTACCTGCCTTACGTGCGGCAGACCGTCGGCAACCCCGTCTGGATTGTGAACAACGACACACTTCGAGGCGACACCGTAAGCGTCGATGCTTCCGCCCCAGTGCCATACAATATCACCCTGTTCTGCTCGCTTAGCCAGTCTACTTGTACCGACAGCGCCTCCCTGCAGCTCAACCCCGTAATCGGCCACAGCCTGCGTATTGTCGGCGACACAACAGTCTGCCCGGGCGACACCGTGCGGCTCTCGGTGGCGGCCGCTCCGCTCGATGAAACCACATTCCATTGGAACACAGGCTCTGCCGATACCGTCTACAGCCTTGTCGTCGACACCGACACCACGCTGTTTGTCGTCTCAACCTACAAGTTCTGCACCGACACTACCTATCACCACATAAAGACTTTCAACAAAAACAACGACACCGTCGCGCTGGCCACTTGCTTGTCGCCGACCGACACTCTCGGCTTCATTGTCGACACCTCGGGCATCTATACACATTGCTTTACCAACATCTATGGCTGCGACTCGCTAATAAGCCTCAGTGTCTTAATACATCCCTCATACCAAGACACCGTCAGCGCCGTAACCTGCGATGAGCCCTTCGTCAACAGCGAATTCAATGAGGATTCAACCGGCTCCTATACCCATATCTACTCTACAGTGAACGGCTGTGACAGCATATATCACCTTGAGTTTTACAGGCATACGCTGTTTGCCGACACCACCGACTCCGAAATGCTCTATGGCGACACCTACACCTTCCACGGCATTGTCTACGATGCCACCGGCGAATACCAAAGCCTCTATATCGATCGCTATGGATGCGACAGCATCTATGCCCTCAATCTCAATGCCATACACCTCTGGTTCCCCAACGCCGTAACACCCAACGGCGACGGCTACAGCGACATACTCGAGATTGTCGGCCTGCTTGGAAGCACCATCTTCGACACACCCAAAATCTCAGTCTACGACCGCTGGGGACGCCTCATATACCATTGCGAAAACATAAAGGCGCTCTCCGACTTCTGGGACCCAAACAAGACCAACAGTCCCGACGGCACCTACTTCTACCGCTTCACCGTAAGCACACAGAATCACAGAATAGAACACAACAGCCCTGTCGAAGTCGTCAGAACACACTAAAAAAGCGGAAAGCGGAAAGCGGAAAACGGAGAGCGGAAAGCGGAAAGCGGAGAACGGAGAGCGGAAAACGGAAAGCGGAGAGCGGAAAGCGGAAAGCGGAGAGCGGAGAGCGGAAAGCGGAGAGCGGAAAACGGAAAGCGGAGAGCGGAAAACGGAAAGCGGAGAGCGGAAAGCGGAAAGCGGAAAACGGAAAGCGGAAAGCGGAAAGCGG
>CAJOMZ010000079.1 GCA_905236645.1 uncultured Bacteroidales bacterium | reverse complement strand
ACGGTCGAGCCGGGCACGATGCTTGCCCGCCAGCTGGAAACGGGGCGCCTGCTTATGCCCGACGACGAGGAGGTGGCGCGGCAATATGCCACGCTGCAGGCATTTTGCCGCGAGAACGGCTTTGAGCAGTATGAGGTGTCCAACTTCTGCCGCCCGGGATGGCACTCACGCCACAACAGCCGCTACTGGGACCGCACGCCGTACACGGGCATAGGCGCCGCGGCCCACTCGTTCGACGGCCTGCGCCGCCGCTGGAACATAGCCGATGCCGCCCGCTACATCGCAGGCGCCAATGCCGGAAAGATTCCCTTCGAGGAAGAGACGCTGACGCAGGCCGACGCCTGCAACGAATACATTATGACCGCGTTGCGCACGGCAAAGGGCATCGACAAGCTGATGCTTGCGCGGCTTGCGCCCCGGGGCTCGGAGGCGGCATTGGGCAAGGGGCTGGCGCGTTTCGTCGGTGCCGGTCTGCTGCTTGAAAGCGACACGCACTATGCCCCCTCGCCCGAAGGCCTGCTTCAGGCCGACGGCATTGCCGCATCGCTCTTTATATAGCTGGTTCTCGTTTAGTTAAGCAGCTTGCTTTCGCCCCACCGATAGTGCGGATAGGCCTTCTTGAGGTCGGCTGCCGAGCCTTCCACGCCGCTGCCGCCGCTGGTGGCGAAAACGCACAGCACCTTGCCACTGAAGTCGCAACTCTCGATAAAGGTGTTGACGATGGTCGGTGCGGTGTACCACCACACGGGGAATCCGATCCATACCGTGTCGTAGTTGGCCAGGTTCTCGAGCTTGCTGCTCACGGCCGGACGCGAGCTCTTGTCCTTCATTTCGAGCGTTGAACGCGATTCCTTGTCGCGCCAGTCGAGGTCGGCGGCGGTGTAAGGCTGAGCGGGCACAATCTCGAACAGGTCGGCATTCTTCTCTTTGGCAAGTTTCTCGGCGGCGCGCTTGGTCGTTCCGGTGGCCGAGAAGTAGGCTACAAGTGTCTTTTTCATTTCGTTGTTCTCCTTCGGTTTGTTTTGTGCGCAGGCCGTCAGGCTAAGCAGCAGGGCGGTGGCGCAGATGATTGATGTCAGTTTTCTCATTGTGAAGAGTGTAATTTAACGATATTTGCAAGTGCTTGTTACTAAGTGGTTTGTCTATACCAACACTGGCCGTTGTCCAGTCGTTGTCCAGAGTTGTTGTCCAGTTGTTGTCCAGTCATTGACTGGACAACAACTGGACAACAACTGGACAACGACTGGACAACGAGCGGAGTTGGTACGGTGTTTTCATAGCGTTTTTACGTGTTAAGCAAGGGGTGTTGCCGGTCCGCAGACGACGCCTCCGCAGCTGTCGCGGCTGGCGCCTGTGACCGAGGCCAGGGTGTTGACCTTGCCGTTGAGCTTGAGGTAGGCGAGCAGGGCGAAGACGACGGCCTCCTTGAAGTCGACCAGGCGCGGGTCGGCGCTGACGATTTCGGTGCTGCCAATCTTCTCTTTCAGCAGTTCGAGCAGGAAGCGGTTGTTGGCGCCTCCGCCGGTGATGAGCACCTTGTGGATGTCGGTGCCGCTGTGCTGTATGGCGTCGGCCAGGCGTATGGCTATGTGTTCCGCCACGGTGCGCAGCAGGCTTGGCAGGGGCTGGTCTTCGAAGGGCGTCAGGTTGGGCAGGAAGCGCTGCTCAAACCATTCTTTGCCAAGGGTTTTGGGTGCCGGCACGCGGTAGTAGTCTATCGTTTCGAGACGGGCCAGGAGCGAGATTATCACTTCGCCCTGTGCCGCCGTTTCGCCACCGGAGTCGTAGGTGAGGCCTTGCTTTCCGGCCAGATAGTTGAGGGCCATATTGCAGGGCGCTATGTCGTAGGCAATACGTTGGTCGTCAGCCTCGTAGGAAATATTGGCGATGCCTCCGAGGTTGATGCAGCAGTCGTACTGGCCGAAGAGGAGGCGGTCGCCGATGGGCACGAGTGGAGCCCCCTGTCCGCCCAGTGCCACGTCGAGGCGGCGGAAGTCGCAAACCACTGGCAATCCGGTTACTGCGCTGATGGCGTTGCCGTCGCCTATCTGTGCCGTCAGCCTTCGTTCGGGCTGGTGGAAGACGGTGTGTCCGTGCGAGGCAATGCAGTCTACACGGCCTGGATATTGGCTGCGGAACTCGTTGATGCGCTCGCCGAAGAAGCGGCCCAGCTCGACGTCGGCGAGGGCGTATTCCTCGGCCGAGGCCAGATGCAGCTCGGCCAGGCGCTTGTGCCAGGCGGCAGGGTAGGGGTAGGTTTCGGCGGCGAGAAGCGTGAAGTTGCTGTCGTCGCTGAATTCGCAGTAGGCGAGGTCGATTCCGTCGAGCGAGGTGCCCGACATTAATCCGATGATAAGCATTTTACAATGATGTTTTTTTGATGCGTTGACGGGTTTGTTTCAGGCTGCAAAAGTACGAAAAAATCCTTATACCGAAAGTTTTTTTTCGGGAAAAGGCGGATGTTCCAAAAAAAAACACTATCTTTGCAAATTCGTTTATATTTGCGAAAGAGGATTTAAATTTAATAAATATAATTAAAAATGAAGAAGATAATCAACACTTCCAACGCTCCGGCAGCCATCGGTCCTTACAGTCAGGCCGTGCTTGCCGGCAACACGCTCTACATTTCGGGTCAGATTCCTATCAACCCTGCCACCAAGACGGTTCCCGAGGGCATCACCGCCCAGACCGAGCAGGTTATGCAGAACATCAAGGCCATACTTGACGAGGCCGGCTTCACCTTCCAGGATGTGGTGAAGAGCACGTGCCTGCTGGCCGATATGGAGTACTTCAAACCTATGAACGAGGTCTACGCCAAGTATTACAACACCGACTGCCCCGCGCGCGCCGCTTTCGCCGTCAAGGGCCTGCCGATGGGCGTGCTGGTGGAGATCGAGACAATAGCCGTGAAGTAAACAACGTGATTACGTTCTAACGTTATAACGAAATACAAAACAGCAATATAATGGATTTTAGTTTCACGAAACAAGAAGAACTCTTCCTGCAGATGATTCGCGAGTTTGCAGAGAAGGAGGTAAAGCCCCTCGCCGCCGAAGTCGACGAGGAGGAGCGTTTCCCGATGGAGACGGTAGAGAAAATGGCCAAGATAGGCCTGATGGGTATTCCTGTTCCGACCCAGTACGGCGGTGCCGGCGGTACGAACATTATGTACGGTATGGCCGTTGAGGAACTGAGCCGCGTGTGCGCCACAACTGGCGTCATCCTGTCGGCCCACACGTCGCTGTGCTGCGCCCCCATACTGGAGGCCGGCACCGAGGAGCAGAAGATGAAATATCTGCCCAAACTGGCCAGCGGCGAGTGGATAGGCGCTTTCGGCCTTACAGAGCCCAATGCCGGCACCGACGCCGCCGGACAGCAGACTACGGCTGTGCTCGACGGTGAGGAGTGGGTGCTCAACGGCAGCAAGATTTTCATCACCAATGGCAGCTACGCCAACGTGTTCATCATTATCGCTATGACCGACAAGAGCCTCGGCACCAAGGGCATCAGCGCCTTCATCGTCGAGAAGACCGACCCGGGCTTCAGCATCGGCAAGAAGGAGAAGAAGATGGGTATCCGCGGCTCGGCTACGACAGAGCTTATCTTCGAGGACTGCCGCATCCCGAAGGACCGCCAGCTGGGTCAGCTCGGCAAGGGCTTCGGCCTGGCTATGAAGACCCTCGACGGCGGCCGCATCGGTATCGCTTGCCAGGCACTGGGCATCGCTCAGGGTGCTATGGACGAGACCGTCAAGTACACCAAGGAGCGCAAGCAGTTCGGCCGCTCTATCAGCCAGTTCCAGAACACGCAGTTCCAGATGGCCGACCTCGAGACCAAGGTGCAGGCCGCACGTCTGCTGTGCCGTTCGGTCCACTACAAGAAAGACCACGGCATCCCCTACAGTGCCGACGCTGCAATGGCAAAACTCTTTGCCGCTGAGACGGCTATGGAGGTGACTACCAAGGCCGTCCAGTTCCACGGTGGCTACGGCTACACACGCGAGTACCCCGTCGAACGTATGATGCGCGACGCCAAGATTACCGAGATCTACGAGGGTACCTCTGAAGTCCAGCGTATGGTCATTGCCGGAAAATTATTCAAATAATGATTGATGGTTTAATGTTTAAGGTTTAATGTTTGAGGGGGCAGCACGGCTCCCGATGACAAACAAATCCTTGAACCGTAAACCGTAAACCTTAAATCTTACAAAGAATGAACATAGTAGTTTGTATAAAGCAAGTGCCGGACACTACCGAGGTTAAGATCAATCCCGTGACCGGTACCCTTATCCGCGAGGGCGTTCCCTCGATTATGAACCCCGACGACAAGGGCGGTCTTGAATTCGCCCTGCAGCTCAAAGACAAGTATGGCGCACACGTGACGGTTATCACTATGGGTCTTCCCCAGGCTGAGGCTATCCTGCGCGAGGCTCTCGCTATGGGCGTAGACCGCGCTATCCTGCTGACCGACCGCCGCTTGGGTGGTGCCGATACCCTTGCTACGAGTAGTGCCATTGCCGGCGCTCTGCGCACGATGGATTTCGACCTCGTCATCACCGGCCGTCAGGCTATCGACGGCGACACTGCCCAGGTGGGACCGCAGATTGCCGAGCATCTCGACCTGCCGCAGGTAAGCTATATGGCCGACCTTCAGTACGATGAGGCCACCAAGACCTTCACCGTCAAGAAGCAGCTTGAGGATGGCTATCAGATTCTTGAAATGCAGGCCCCCTGTGTCGTCACTGCTCTGGCCAGTGCCGTCCAGCCTCGCTATATGACGGTCAGCGGCATTGTCACCGCCTACGACAAGGAAGTCGAGGTGTGGAACGCCGACCGCATCAACGTGCCCGAGGACCACATCGGCAAGGCCGGTTCGCCGACCAGCGTGTTCAAGTCGTTCCCAAAGCAACTTAAACCTGCCGGCCAAACCTTTGAGGTGAGCCCTGAGGAGGCTGTGGAACTGATTGTCGACAAGTTGAAAGAAAAACACATAATTTAACCGTTGATAAGTTGATTGGTTTATACGTTGATAAGGTTCGCCTGACAACGTGTCAACATTTCAACGTATCAACATATCAACAGAATAGATATGAACTTAGCAGAATATAAAGACGTATATGTGTTTGCCGAGCAGCGCGACGGCAAACTTCAGAATGTGGCTCTCGAACTGCTGGGCAAGGCCCGCGAGCTGGCCGATGCCAACCAGGAAAAGGTGGTTGCTATGCTGCTTGGCAAGGATGTCAAGCCTTTGGCACAGACCCTCGTCGAGCACGGTGCCGACCGTGTGCTGGTGGTTGACAACGAGCTGCTGAAGGACTATATGACTGAGCCCTACACCGAAGCCATCACTCAGATTATTAAGGAATTCAAGCCCGGCATTATGCTTATCGGTGCCACCACCATCGGCCGCGACCTCGGTCCCCGCGTCAGCGCCCGCAACCGCACCGGTCTTACTGCCGATGCCACCAAGCTGGAAATCAGCGACGACGAGGCTCACGAGTTCCGTATGACCCGTCCTGCTTTCGGCGGCAACCTGATGGCTACCATCCTCTGCAAGAACCATCGCCCGCAGATGAGTACCGTCCGCCCCGGCGTTATGCAGAAAATGGCTGCCGATGCTACCCGCAAGGGTGAAATAGTCGACTACAACGTCACCTTCGACGAGAAGAAGATTGCCCGTGTGAAGCTGGTGAAGACCGTCAAAGAGGAAAAGGCCGTCACCGACATCAGCGAGGCTAAGATTCTGGTCAGTGGTGGCCGTGGTGTTGGCACCAAGGACGGTTTCGGCAAACTTGAGGCTCTGGCCAAAGAGCTGGGTGGCGAAGTGTCGTCGAGCCGTGCTATGGTCGACGCCGGCGTTATGCCTGCCGACCGTCAGGTGGGCCAGACCGGAAAGACCGTGCGTCCCGCCCTCTATATGGCTTGCGGCATCAGCGGCGCCATTCAGCACCTGGCCGGTATGGAGGAGAGCGATCTCATCATCGCCATCAACAAGGACAAGTTTGCCCCCATCTTCAGCGTTGCCGACCTCGGCATCGTCGGCGACCTCCACAAGATTGTCCCGATGCTCACCGAGCGCCTGAAGACTATGCAGAAATAAACCCCATCGCTGGGTTGCCCCGTGTGCGGACATTCGGGTCCGCCGCAAAAAGAAAGCGGTCCGCAGGTGTGTACCTGCAGACCGCTCTTTCTATCTTGCTACTCCAGAGGTTGCGGCTGTGAAGTTGAAAGTCTGTCGAACGGCTTGAGCGTTACTTCAACTACCAAGTGCAACACAGTTGTGCAAATATAGTGTACATTCAAACAGTCCCCATCTTTGGACATTCTATATGAGTTCTATGGCACCTCTTTGTACCAAATGCAAATCTATTGAAAACCAGTACGGTGCAGGATAAACGGGTGTTTTACGCAAACTCCTGAAAGCCAACTGATAATCATATCGACCCTTCGGTGATCCTTCGGCAGTCTCTCGGTGCCCCGTTTTTATTCCACCAATACATTTCGCCTCCATCACGCCCATTTAACCTATTAACCACGTTAGTACATCCTGCCTGGCTCTGTCTCAGCACTATCCATTGATTAAATTTTTTTCGCACGCGCGAAACATTTTTTTGCCAATTAAAAGAATCTTCGTATCTTTGCATTTTAGATTTAATACTATAATAAATGGCAACCTACAGCTTTTCTGGTCACGAGTCCTTTGCTTGCAAGTCGTTATGGCTCAAGAAAGGATACGATTCTGTCGTTCACGATATGAAAGGAGGCTTGGTATGACCGACAAACCGACTTTTGTGTACCGTGATGGTATGACTGCCGATAGCAATTACGTTCAATGGCTGTCCGACATCAAAAGCCGTTACCGCAGCAGTCAAATCAAAGCTGCTGTTAGGGTGAACACTGCGCTGCTGGAACTCTACTGGAGCATTGGACGAGACCTTGTGGCCCTTAAAGCTGAAGAGCGTTGGGGCAACGGAATAGTGAAACAATTTGCCTTGGATATGTGAGATGCTTTCCCCGAAGCAAAAGGATTCTCTGACACCAATGTTAAGTATATGAAACGCTGGTATCTGTTTTATTCCGAGCGAATTGCAAAAGGCCAACAACTCGTTGACCAAATTGGCCATCAAACTGGTGAAAATAATCAGCAAGATGCTGTACTATCCAATAATTCTGAAAAAAGTCAACGACTCGTTGACCAATTGGATATGCCCGTAGTGTTTGGACAGATACCCTGGGGCCAGCATATTGACATTGTTTCACGATGCAAATCGTTGGAGGAAGCTCTCTTCTATGTCAGGCAGGTGGTTGACAACAGATGGTCGCGTCCGGAACTGAACGCGCAAATCGATTCCAATATGTTCTCCCGACAGGGTTCCGCCGTCAGCAACTTCGAAAGCACTTTGCCTGTTCCGCAGAGCAAGTTGGCGCAGGAAATACTCAAAGACCCTTATAACATCAGTTTTCTCGGTCAAAAAGATGTTCAGGATGAGAAGGCGTTAGAAGACCTGCTTGAACACAACATCACCCGTTTTCTGCTCGAACTGGGACAAGGCTTTGCATACGTCGGACGGCAGATGGAGTTGCAGATGCCCGGAGGCCAGACCTACTTCCCCGATTTGGTGTTCTATCACATCCACCTGAAATGTTATGTCGTGGTAGAGTTGAAAGTGGTTTCATTCAAGCCCGAGTTCGCAGGCAAGATTAATTTCTATGTGAGTGCAGTCGACGAGTTGCTGAAACGCGACGACGACAATCCATCCATAGGCCTCATCATCTGCCGGTCGGCCGACAAGACCACTGTCGAATGGTCGTTCCGTGGTATCGACCGTCCACTTGGCGTAGCCTCCTACCAGTTGGAGGAAGTCGTGGACCGCACCGTAGCCGAATTGGTGCTCCAAAGGAGAAGCGAACACCTTGAAAAAAATTATTATAGAGAGGAACAACGAAAGGAAGAGAAAAAATGACCCACTCACAAGAGCGAGAACAAAGGAAGCTGGCATACTATGCCGAGCCGCAGAATGGTGCCTTGAAAAGGAGCATAAGGCACATATTAGGCATATCTGGTGGTAAGGATAGCGCAGTACTATTTATTGGCAATCATTCGGTGACCTCTTGGCAATCTGCCGGTGGCTCCCCTTCTTCGTGAGTTCTTCACCGCAATAGCGTATCACTTGAAAATAAATGCGTTGTGTAAAATTACCCATATGCAGCAACAACTTTATGTTTTTTAACCCATTGTCCAACGATCCTTCGACGGTCTCTTTGAGACCTGTTTATAACGGCATTACATTTTTAACAGCCGTTGAAAAATAGGTTTTGCCATTCGGGAGAAAAACACGTACTTTTGCAATTGTTATGAATGATGATTTTGAAGATGTTCAATTTAGCCCAATCCTCAACTATCCTTATGCACGATGGTTTCGTGAGGGACAATACAACGGAAGAACACCCAATGAGGCTGAAAGAGCAGAGATTGTTACAATTATTGATGAAAATGTCGCTTCATACTCGGATGGGGTTCCTATAATTGTCAATGCCCTAAATCAAAGTAAAGAATTTTATGACGATTTCCACGAGCTATACAAGGTCATCCTTTCTGCAATGCTTTTTGTTATACAAACAATGACCGACGCTATGGTTGTCAGTAAGTATTTCATTCTTGCAGATAATGATTATGACAAACGTCTAATGAGAGGCAAACTGGCGGTCATTCTAAATGAAGGCTTTAAGAAGTTGTATGGCTTTGAAAATAAAACTATTACAAACTCTGTATGGGTCAGATTGAAAACCATAATCCAACATTTTCCAAAGGAGATAAATCTGCAATATTTTGAACTTACAACCCTACTTGAAAGACACGCAAAATCTTCTTCTTGGTGGAAAGTAGAACGTAATATAGAAACACATCTTGACGCAGAAAAACTATATTTGTCCCGATGCGAGAAATTAATAGAGGGTAAGGTTTTGCTAGATTCTTTGAAACTGTTGGATGCATTGAACGCCGTCTATCATTTCCTCGAAAATATGCATTCTTGTTTTCTCAATACACTTACATACAAATACCTTAAAGGAGAATTACCAGAAGAATAATCCCTTACAACATTTTTTTATATTTATTCCCGCGACGCGCGAAACATTTTTTTGCCGATTAAAATAATCTTCGTATTTTTGCATTTTAAAATAAAGACTAAAATAAATGGCAAACTATAGCTTTTCCGGCCACGAATCATTTGCTTGCAAGTCGTTATGGCTCAAGAAAGGATATGATTTTGTTGTGCAGGAACGCGATTTTAACTTCCCCGATGCCGTCATTTATCTTGGCGTTGGTAAAAATATGGTTTCCTCCATCCGCTATTGGATTAAGGCCTGTGGCATCTATGACGATGGGGAAATAACACTATTAGGACATTATCTTTTTGATGATCAAAATGGCAAAGACCCTTATCTCGAAGACTTGGCAACTCTATGGTTGTTGCATTTCA
>CAJOMZ010000078.1 GCA_905236645.1 uncultured Bacteroidales bacterium | reverse complement strand
ACACCAAACTCATCATCCCCGGCAACATCCTCCAATGGCGCATCTCGCAACCCTGGATAATCTTCATAGCCCGCAACCGCGCACCCGAAGCCGACTACACCAGCCAGACGCTCGTCTTCTCGCTCAACGTCCACAGCCACCAGATAAAACTCATCGACACCGGCGCACAAGCCGCCTTCACCAACGACACCACACTCGCCGTCACCCACGCCGAACTCCTCTACCACAGCATCTTCTCGGGCGACGACGTATACGACGAATCCACCACTACCTACAGACTTTAACCTAGACCTTTACTTCTGATTCGGACCTTACCGCTCGCATTTTGCATAGCGGCCGGCGCGACACACCCGAAAAAAAGTCCGTCGCCGGAGCATAAACGGGGCAGGCCTGGATGCCTGCACCCCCGTACCAACTCCGTCCGTTGACAATATATGTACAATAGTTGTACAATACTTGTACAATTGGTAAACGTACAAATATTGTACAAGTATTGTACATATATTGTACAACGACCGGAGTTGGTCCCTTGAAGGCCTGAGGATGAGGCGGTTGTGGTATTATGCTGGTTTTTGGTCATTTGCTTGACAATCAGGCATTAAGGTAAAACAGGCCGTTTTCGGGCCTTTTTTGTGGTGTTTTTTTTCGTCGGTCCAACCACCTTCCAACCCTTCGCCTCCTCCAACCCTAAAACCTTCTGTCCCTCCGACCCTAAACCCCTTTTAACCTTTTTTATCACCCCGTTTCCACGCAATTCACTTTTTTTTTAGTATTTTTGCAATTTTGTTTTAGTAACCAATAAAAGAAAGGAATGATATGTTGTCCGCTGAACCTCAGTGGGTTGCACTATATACAAATCCACGTATGGAGAAAAAGGCCGAGAAGAATTTGGCCGAAGAGGGCTACGAAGTCTATCTCCCCATCCGGCGCGAACTCCACGCTTGGAGCGACCGCAAGAAATGGGTCGACACGCCGCTCATCAAATCCTACATCTTCTCCAAAATCACCGACCGGCAGGTCTCGCTTGTGCGCAACGTGCAGGGCGTTTCCAACATCGTTGCCTTCAGGGGCAGGATAGCCACCATCCCCGACGCCGAAATACAGACAATGAAGGACTTTATCGCCTCCGAACTCGACATACAGGTGCGCAACACCGAATCGCTCAAGACCGGCACCCGCGTCCGCATCACCGGCGGCCCCCTCGAGGGTAAAGTGGGTATGCTTGTCGACGACGGCGAGGACGGCAACTTCGCCGTCGAAATCACCGGCATAAGTATGGCAATGGTCGTCTATGTCGACAGCTGCCTTATGGAGCCGGTCGAGGAAGAATCACCGTCGAAAACCCAACGCCGGCGCAAATACATCATCCGTTAACACGCCACAGCAGCAACAACACCTCATAATTCAAACATACAATGAATATCATTATCGCAGGCGACGGCGAAGTGGGCTTCTACCTCGCCAAATCACTTACCCTTCTCGACTACAACATCACCGTGGTCGACCCGCACTCGGAGCTCCTCGGGCGTCTCGAAAAGGAGACCGACCTCCTTACCATCGTCGGCGACTCCACTTCGCCCAAGGTGCTCGAGGAGGCCAACGTCCACGACTGCGACCTCTTCCTCTCGGTGCTCCACGACGAGCCGATCAACCTCGTTACCTGCATCCTCGCCAAGAAACTCAAGGCCAAGAAGACCGTGGCCCGCATCACCAACGCCGAGCTCCTCTCGCCCAAACATCGCGAAATGTTCCGCGACCTCGGCGTCGACGAGATGGTGTGCCCCGAGCGCATCGCCGCCAAGGAAATCACAAACCTCCTCAACCACACCGTCGCCACCGAGTTCTTCGACTTCAGCGGCGGACTGCTTACAATGTACCTCATACGCCTCGAGGAGCAGTCGCCCGTCAACGGCAAGTCGGTCAAGGAACTCAGCCAGATATACTCCACACTCCAGGTCCGCATCGTCGCCATCCTGCGCCACGGCGTCACCATCATCCCTCACTCGGACACCGTGTTCGAAGCCGGCGATATGGCCTATATCATCAGCAAAGCCAACCAGATAGACACCGTCAAGCGCCTTGCCGGAGGCGACGACTTCGACATCAGGAACGTGATGATTGCCGGTGGTGGACGCATCGGGCGATACGCCGCAATGACCCTTGAGGACAAGAAGCGCATAACCCTTGTCGAACAGGACCGCAAGCGCTGCGAAGACCTTAGCGGCATCCTGTCGAACAGCCTCATTATCAATGGCGACGCCACCGATATCGAACTCCTCAAGGAAGAGGGTCTGGCCAACAACGACGCCTTCATCGCCGTCACCGACTCGTCCGAGACCAACGTCCTCACCTGCCTCCACGCACGTCGCTTCGGCATCAAGAAAACCATTGCCTTGGTCGAGAACACCGGGTTCATCAATATCTCGCAGGATATCGGCATCGATACCATTATCAACAAGAAACTTATCACGGCCAGCTACATAGCCCGCTTCATCGTCAAGGGCGACGCCGTCAGCAGCAAGTGGCTCAGCGGCACCAACGCCGAACTGATAGAGTTCGTCGTGGGGCGGCACGCTCCCGCTACAAGGGTGCCCATAGGCGAACTGCGGTTGCCTGAGGGCAAAGCCACTATCGGCGGCATCATCAGAGGACGCGAAACTCTGCTGCCTACACGCGACACTCAGCTCCGCGAAATGGACAAAGTGGTGGTCTTTGCCCTGCCCAACGCAATGGACAAGGTGGCCAGACTATTCGATTGACACTCTTCAAGCTTACCGAGCCTTATGCGTAGCCCCATCCTGCTAATAGATCAGCGCCTGTTGCGGTTCAACTTCCGCCTGGTGGCCCGCCTGCTGGGTATGCTGCTGGTAATTATGGCTCTCTCGATGGTGGTGCCCATAGCCGTGTCGCTCTACTATGCCGACGGCGCGCAGTTCGGGCTCGCTCTCTCGGCGCTGCTCATACTGATGCTCGGTCTGCTGCTGCGCAACTTCTTGGGCGTCAACGCCCGATACAACCTCAACGAGAAGGAAAGCTTCCTCTTCACCGCCATCATCTGGATCGTGGTGCCGCTGATGGGCGCGCTGCCCTATCTCTTCACCAGCAGCGTCACCAACTTCACCGACGCCGCTTTCGAGTCGTTCTCGGGATTCACCACTACCGGCTCGTCGATTATGACCGACGTCGACCGCCTCCCGAAGGGGCTTCTTGTATGGCGCAGCACTTCGCAATGGATTGGCGGACTGGGGCTTATACTCTTTGTGATAGCTCTCCTCCGCCGCCTGAACGAGGGCAGCGCCCGACTTTATGAGGCTGAGTTCTCGGGCACTCTGCAGCGCCGCCTACACCCTCGTATGGCCCGCAACGTGGTGCTTATGTGGACAATCTATGTGCTGCTTACTGCCGCCCTTTTCGCTCTGCTGATGATCGACGGCAACGGCTTCGTCGACTCGTACTGCACGGCCCTCAGCACTGTCTCGACGGGTGGCTTTATGACCCACAACTGCGGTATGGCGGCGTTCTCTGGTTTCTCGCTGTTCTGCATAACGCTCTTTATGTTCCTGTCGGGCGTAAATCTGGCCGTCCTGTACTGCTTCTTTACAGGCAAATGGCGCAACCTGCACGGCGACGAGGAACTGGTGCGCTACCTGCTGATTTTCATCGTGGCTGTGCTGCTCTGTTCGGTGGCTTTCTGCATCGCCGACGGCGGCATTTCGACGTTCAATATCTGCTTCTCGTTCTTCCACGTCGCTTCGACGCTGTCTACCTGTGGCTTCTACACTACGCCGCCGGCGGTGTGGCCTATGACCGTGTCGGTGGTGACGTTCCTGCTGATATTTATCGGCGCCTCGGCCGGCTCTACAGGCGGTGGCCTGAAAATCAAGCGTCTGATGATTCTCTCACGCTATGCGCGCAACTATTTTGTAAGGATGATTCATCCACGGGCGGTGCTGAGTGTCAAGGTGAACGGCAAGGTGGTGGAGAACTCGTATGTGACCAAGGTCTTCTCGTATGTGTTTCTTTATCTGCTTTTTGTGGTTTTAGGTGCTTTCGTTCTGACTCTCTGTGGCAGCAACATCCCGAACGCTTTCTGTATGGCTGCCGCCAACATCGGCAACCTGGGCCCGTCGCCGGTTATCAATAACCTGGGCGCAAGCCTTGACTATGTGCAGCTTATGCCTTTGGCTAAATGGACTATGATGCTGCTTATGCTGGCCGGACGACTTGAGATTTTCGCTGTTGTGGCGGTGCTGATGCCTGCCTATTGGAGTAGACGTAATTAGAAAAAAGTGGCAAGAAACAAGACTGACATAGAACAAAGACGTAGTCAATTGCGACTGATACTGAGGCCGTTGGGGGTGCCCCTCGTTGGCGAGGGTGTTGCAATGGCTCTGTGTGTGGTTCCTGCCATCTTCTTTGGCGACGGGACGCTGCTTTGGGTTGCGCTGTCGGCAGCGATTACCATCGTGACCGGCGTTCTCCTTTTGCTGCTGCCGTCCAAGGAGAGCGACGGCATCGACAAGCGCAGGTCGTACTTCACCGTGACGCTGATGTGGGTGGTGCTGGCTTTGTTCGGCACGTTGCCGTTCCTTTTCACCCGCAGTGTCGGGTCGTTCACCGATGCCTTCTTCGAGTCGCTTTCGGGACTGACCTCGACGGGCGCCACTATCGTCCCCGATGTGGGAAGTCTGCCGGCCTCGCTGCTTCTGTGGCGCAGTATGACCCAGTGGCTGGGCGGTTTCGGCATCATTATGCTTGTCCTTGCCGTGGTGCCGTCTATGGGTATCAACAAGTATAGCCTTTACACCGCCGAGGTAAGCAGCGCTGACAATACCGGCAAGACGACTACTTCGATGCGGGCTATGGTGCAGCAGACGCTGGGCATCTATCTTGTACTGACGGTGCTGTTCATAGTGCTTCTGCTGCTGTCGGGAATGACGCTCTGGGAGGCTGTCAATCTTACTTTTACCAATATCTCGACAGGCGGCTTTTCCATCTATAGCGACAGCATAGCAAGCTTTACGCCTCAACAGCAGTATATCCTTGCGACGTCGATGTTTGTGGGCGGCATCAACTTCGCTCTGCTCTACAACTTCTTCACCCTCAAATGGAGCCGGATCAGGCACAAGCTTGACCAGTTCGGATTCTATCTCGCTATGGTGGTTTCGGCGACGGCTTTTGTCGTTCTGGCACTGCATTTTAACGGGAGGTTGGAATGGCAGCTGGCGTTGCGTGACGGCATTGTCCAGACAATGAGCGTGGTGACAACGACGGGCAGCGTGGTGGCCGACACCAACTTGTGGTGGACGCCGATAGTGTACCTCTTCCTTGTGCTGAGCCTTTGCGGAGGTATGGCCGGCTCTACTACGGGCGGCATAAAGGTGATGCGTGTGCTCATTCTGTTCCGCAATGTGCGTAACACTCTGCGGAACCGCCTGCACCCACACAGCTATAACCCGGTGAGACTTAACGGGAAACCGGTGCCTGACGAGATTGTCACAAACGTGATGGTGATATTTATGGTGTATGCTGTCACGATGTTGCTGGGGGTGCTGCTGCTGATGCTGTGCGGCGTCGGTGCCACAGAGACGCTCGGTGCCGTGTTCGGATGTGTCACCAGCTACGGACCCGGGCTCGGGGCGTGCGGAGGTTTCGGCAGCTATGCCGCCTTCCCGTTGGCTGCAAAGTGGATCTGCAGCGTGCTGATGCTTCTGGGACGCTTGGAATGCCTCACGGTGCTTATTCTCTTCCTCCCCGGCTTCTGGAAGAACAGATAGGTTGTTTACAACTTTCTTGATAAATAATGTCGGGGTGCCGCTCCGCTGTCACCGCTTTTTTGTATCTTTGCACAAAATATTGTTATGGAACAGGAACAGATTATTTTGCTCAATAACGTGACAATCAGTCACGAAGAGGGTGTTGTGCTCAAGAATGTGAACTTCAGAATGGAGAAAGGCGAGTTCGTTTATCTCATCGGTAAAAGCGGCGCCGGCAAGACTTCGTTGCTGAAAACGCTCTATGCCGAAAGCCCGCTGGAGGATGGGAACGGCGTGATATGCGGCTTCAACCTCGCCAGTCTCAAGCGACGTCAGATTCCTCTGCTGCGGCGCAAGCTTGGCATTGTTTTCCAGAACTTCCAGCTTTTGACCGACCGCAATGTCTACGACAATCTGGCCTTTGTGCTGCGCAGCATCGGTTGGAAAAAGAAGCAGGAGATTGACGACCGCATTATGGAGACGCTGACCTCCGTCGGGGTTGCTGACAAGGCCGGCTACCAAACCTACAAGCTCTCGGAAGGCGAGCGGCAAAGGGTAGGCATCGCACGCGCTTTGGTCAACACGCCCGACCTGATTCTTGCTGACGAGCCGACGGGCAACCTCGACCCGATCACGTCGAGCGAGATTATGCATCTGCTGACAGAGATAAACCGCAATTCAGGTGTCTCTATGCTTATTTCGACGCACGACTTTATGATGATCGACAAGTTCCCCGCCCGTGTGGTCTGCTGCGAAGACGGGACACTCGTCGACCCACAAAGTGATGAATGAACACAATAAATGTTGCCTTGTTCCGTTTCCGTTATTAAAACATAAACTTACTAAGACAATGATGAAAAGCTTTTCTTTGGTCTCCAAATTGGTAATAGTCAGTTCCTTGCTGTTGGCTGTGGCGATGCCCGCCACCCTTCAGGCGCAAAAGCCCAAGAAGGGCGCAAAAGAGGTGAGCCCTTTCATAGAGGGTAAGCAGAAAGTGCGTAAAGCAGACTACGACTCGATATGGAAATTCACCACCTTCGACGCCAAGAAGATATACTTCTGCGACTTCGATTATTCAACCATTCCCGCGTTGACAGAGCACCGTCGTCCCGACTGGGGCAACTTCACACCTGTAATGAACTACCTTACAACCGTGTCGCGCTCGCCTATGCGCATCTGTGCGGTGTTTGCAGTCAATCCCAATATCGACGACGATGCCACCCGCAACAAACTTGTCGAGCAGGGCAGGGAAGAGGCGCTTGAGGCCCTGAAGACCTATCAGAGCTGGGCGGCAGAGGAAAAGTTGAAGAACAAACTGCAGCTGTCGGTAGCCCAGGTCGACTACCGCTACTGGCAGGGAACGGAATTCTTCACCACCGAACAGCCGGCCGACCAGCTCATCCACGTCGGCGTACTGCTCTATTTCGGAACCAAGAAAATCAATATGTTCCCGTCGGCTGCCGAAGGTGCAAAGACCTTCCCCGATGTCAAGTTCTTCCCTAACGACGCCACCGTGGTAGAGTCGTGGGAATCAATGCTCGACAGCCTCGCGGTATACTTGCAGCAGAACGAGCGCCTTGAGGTTATGCTGCGTGGCTACAGCGACAACACAGGCACCGAAGCCTACAATCTGGGCCTCTCGCGTCAGCGCGCCATTGAGGTCAAGAAGAAACTGACCGCCCGTGGCATCAGCGAATACCGTATTGAAATAGAGGCCAAAGGCACCGCCGACCCCATCGGCGACAACAGCACCTACGAGGGCCGTATTGCCAATAATCGTGTCGCAATCATCATTCAGTGACCGGCAACAAAGAAAAATACAAGTCATTCTGTGAACAGCGGCAGTCCGATGTGCCGCTGTTCCAACAATATTGGTGGATGGAGGCTGTCTGCAAGGGCAAGCAGTGGGATGTGGCATTGGCTTACGACGGCCAGCAGCTGCTCGGGGCGATGCCCTATCTCTATGGCCGCAAACTCGGAATCACCTACCTCCTGCAGCCGCAGCTGACACCATTCTCCGGCCCCTTCTATTGCTATCCCGACGGAATGCCGCCCGCAAAAAAACTGGAGTTCGAGAAGACCGTTGCCAAGTCGCTGATCGCCCAGATCGAGTCGCTCAAGCCAGCCTTCGTCCTTCAGCGCTTCTCTCCTGCTGTGACAAACTGGCTGCCCTTCTACTGGGCTGGCTATCAGCAGACAACACGCTACACCTACCGCATCGCCGACATCAGGGACCCCCAGCTGGTCTTCGACGGGTTCATCGCCGACAAAAGGCAGCAGAAGATACGCCGCTGTCAGCAGACAACACGTGTCGGCTTCGATATGGCGCCGGCCGACTTCGCCGCTTTCCATAACGAATACTGGAACTCGCGCGGAGAAAAGGATGCACTGGATATCAGCCTGATAACCGACGTGTGCCGGACGGCCATAGACCGTGGCAACGGCGTTATCGCCTCGTTGCACGACGCGGAGGGACACCTCCTCTCGGCACGCTTTGCCGTCTACGACGACCGGTGCGCCTACTCATTGATGTCGGCACAGAACAAATCACTGCACAGGACGGGACACACCGAAACCCTCATCTGGGAACTGATAAAATACCTCAGCGACAAGACCGTATCCTATGACTTCGAGGGCAGTATGGACGAGGGGATAGAATATTTCTACCGCTCCTTCGGTGGCGAACAGACCCCCTTCTTCCAAGTCGTCAAATACCGCAATCGCCTCTGCGAGTGGCTCCTGAAAGGAAGATTATGAACAATCCCGACGCAATACAGAACACCCTCGCGCACACCCTCGCCCAGCTGGATGTCAGCCGGTTGTCCATCTCGCAATACAGCCGCACGGCGTTGAAGCGCGTGCTCGCTGCGGCCGAGTACTACCTCGAAATATACCGCAACAGCCTCGAACGCACACTGACGATGTGCGATTTTGTGATGCGCGAATCTTCGAGAATCGATGAAACGCCTTTGCACGATGCCTTGCGCGAGTTGTTGCTTAATGCGCTGGTTCAT
>CAJOMZ010000077.1 GCA_905236645.1 uncultured Bacteroidales bacterium | reverse complement strand
GGACAAGGTCATAGAGGCCGGCCGCGTGGCCCACGAGCTCGACCCAGACGTGAAGCTGGATTGCGAACTGCAGGCCGACGCAGCCATAGTGCCTAAAGTCGGTGCATCCAAAGCCCCCGGCAGCGACATAGCAGGCAAGGCCAACGTGCTCGTATTCCCCGACCTGCAGAGCGGCAACATCTGCTACAAGCTGGTGCAGCGCCTGGCCGGTGCCGAAGCCATAGGCCCCGTTATGCAAGGTATGGCAGCCCCCATCAACGACCTGAGCCGCGGCTGCTCGGTCGAGGACGTAGTGAACGTTGTCGCAATCACAGCGACACAGGCCGCCGCAAAGAAATAAAAACAAGGCACAACCAAAGAGCAAAGCAGGCGCCGTATCGGTGCCTGCTTTGTTTTTTGGCCCGACACGGCCCCTGGGCCGACGGCGAGACATCTTCTGCCCGACAAGAGCAAGCGTCAAGGAGCCCCCCTGCGCCTGTTCGCATCCCTTTTTCAAGCCCCGAAGGAGCGACCGCAACCGTATTCTCGCGACTTTCGCCCTGCCCACGGCCCGCCCCACCGCCCGTTTCGCCCCGTGTCAACACCTTGTCCAGTCGTTGTCCAGTTGTTGTCCAGTTGTTGTCCAGTCAATGACTGGACAACAACTGGACAACAACTGGACAACAACTGGACAACGAACGAAGAAGACCCCGCAAAGCACTGGAAATGATATAGTTATAGCACAGCGTTACAATCAAGCCAATCACTTTGATTATCAACTACTTACCTAAAAATAACAGAAAAAGGCACAAAAAAGAAGTCGCGAAGGGGTGACGGAGCGCACCGTCTATTCCATCGTCCCCTCGGGGCTTCATCTATGTTTCGTTCCTGATTTCACCAAGTGAGTCGCTGCCTTTCACCATTGGTTGTGGTTTGCAGCCCGTTCGGGGCATCAACCCCAAATCAGCGAAACGATGTCGCTTGCCACTGATTTGTCAACGTCAGGTGGAGTTTGCGGTGCACAATGTATCGATGCCCCGACAAGAAGTTTCCTGATTGTGTCGGTCAGACCGACGTCCAGCGCGTCGGTGGCGACGGCGACATCGGTGATGATGCCGCGCCGCTCGTCGACGGTGAGGCCGATGTCGACGCTTCCCCAGTCGAACTGGGCGCTGCGCTGGGCGGTGAAAGAGCGCCATTTGCCATAGAGCCATTCGTCACTGCTGTACTTGTTGTAAAGGTTTTCGACCTCGGCCAAGCAAACGAAATCATCGAATGCATATTGCTCATAATTAGCGCCATACACAATCCCGAAGGCCTCGATCAGGTGCGGCACAATGCTGTCGCTGGTAATGTCGGCCAGCTCCGACAGGTTGACCACGCGGCTCTGCACCGATGCAACGCCGTGCTTGTGCAGCTTGGCCGGCCGCACTTTGAGGTAGCGCGACAGGTCGTCCATATTGCCCTTGATGAGAATGGTGCCGTGGTGCAGACGCTGGTATTGTCCTTTCGAGAAGGCGTTGCCGCTGAATTTACGTCCGTTGCATAGCATATCATTGCGGCCGCTGAGCTCTGTTTCAAGACCGTAATCGCGCAGCGCCACACGTATCACCTCAAACTGCCGCTGCTGGTCATAAAGGTCGTAGGGAGCGACAAAACTGAAGTTGATATTGCCGTCGTCGTGATAGACGGCTCCGCCGCCGGTGGTGCGGCGCATCACATAGCCGCCGTCGGCAAGCAAGGCATCGACGTTGCACTCCGAAAAAGGGTTCTGGTTCTGACCGACGACCACGGTGCGGTGATTCTTCCACAGATACATAACCACCGTGTCTTCAATCTGGCGCGAGACAAGATAATTCTCAACAGCCACATTCCAGTAAGGATTGGTCTGGCTGCTAACAACAACTTGAAGCTTCATATTTTGAAAGAAAGGGAAATGTAATTGGGAGCCTGCCCCAGATGGTAGTTGCGGCGAGCGAACGAGAACTCGAACTTTTTGGTGCGCAGCCCGAAGCCATACGAGAAACCGCTGAAATTGATATTGGTGCGGTCGTCGGCAGCCATCTCGACCGTCTGCCGGTAACGATAGCCGAGCCTCAAGAAGAACAGGCTTTTGATGTCAGCCTCAATACCCACTGCCGCGTGTCGCGCCACCTGATCAAGCACGTTTGAAATGCCGTCATACCACGGCTTTGCCATCGGCTGACCTGTGTATGGGTCGATCACCGTCTCCGGATTCAGAGGGTCGTCATACGACAGCTTCCATCGAGTAAGCTGATCCATCGAGAAATATATCCTGAACGGAGCGTTCTCTGCCTTGTAGGAAAGCATTGCCGACAGGTCGAATGGGATGGACTCTGTTGTGCGTTCAAACGAGACAATCTGGGCGCCGATGTTGCGTGCCTGTATTGTTGCCGCAAAGCGCTTGTTGTCCGACACATACGACCCCGCCACGTTCAGCGCGAAGGCAAAGGCGGTGTAAGACTCATATTGCGACAGCACAGGCTTGAACGACGCTCCGACCGAGAAATTGGAGTCAATGCTCAACCCCCAGGCAACCGAGAGGGCAATGTCCGAGGCATAGAACGTCCCTTCCGGCGCTTCCTGCTCGTCGTACGCATCAAAACGCCCATAGCTGTTGAAATGGAACGCGAAAAGGAACGAACCCAAGCGTTCAAAGTCCTTGCCGTAAGCCACAGACCCGAAGTTGCTGCCCGAGAACAGGCCGACATAGTTCAACGCCAAGCGGTTATTATACTCTGTCGACACAAGCGACGGGTTGTCGAGCCCCACATTGAGGTCGTAGGGCGCATACACAGACAGGTAGCCCATCCCAAGCGCCGCTGTGCGTGCCGACGACGGCATACGAAGCAGCGACAGGGTGTTCATTCCAGCAATCTGTGCCTGGGCTGTATTGATACAGGGAAAATGGAAAACGGAAACTATGGTGCATAGCGTCAGGCACCACAATTTCCGTTTCGATATAGAGTGTTCAATCTTCAATTCGTTTGTCTCAATTGTCCCAGACCTCACTGCCGTCGTCGGCAAGGTAGCCGCTGCGCATCTTCTTGCCGCTGCGCATACGGATAATGTATTTGCCGTTGAGAATCAGCACTTCGTCATACTTGAATTCGGTTACAAACTTGCCTTGCACGTCGACAAAAGCCCATTTGCCCTTGCGACGCAAAGCAGCGTAATTGGTCTTGTAGCCGTCTTTGGAGTAATCTATTTCGCAGACGGCGGCGTCGTAGGCGACATCGGTGAGAGGCTCACCGCTGACGCCCACGAAGCCCCATTTGCCACCAACCGACACGGGATACATACCACCGTTGGTCTCATAGAGCACGGCGTCATACATCGGTCGGATGGCCCATTCATTGTCTTTGTCCACATAGCCCCATTCGCCGGTCTCGCAACGGCAGGGATAGTACATCGGGTACGCCTCTTGTGCCGAGGTTGTGTTGAAAGCCGGCAGCTGAAAGCCAAGCAGCATAAACGCAGCAACAGCTTTCAACGTCAATCCTTTGCGGTGTTTTGCGGACATAATGCAGAATGGCGGTTTGATCAGTGTTTCTTGTTACGTTCGTGACGCATCAGGTGGCTCGGCTCGAGGGCCATACGGTCGGTCTCGAGCAGCGAGGCGACGCCCTCGTCCACACGGCGTTTGGCTTCGCAAGCCTCGCAGTGGCACTCCTCGTGATACTCGCGCGGCTCGGTGTAGGTAGTGATGACACCCTCGAAGTTGCGCAGGATGACCTTGTCAGGACTCTGCGAGATGACGTACTGCGGCATCACAGGGGTCTTGCCGCCGCCGCCGGGAGCATCGACGACAAAGGTAGGAACAGCATAGCCGCTCGTGTGGCCACGCAGGTTCTCGATAATCTCGATACCCTTGCTCACCGGAGTACGGAAGTGCTCCAGACCCATCGACAGGTCGCACTGGTAGATGTAGTACGGACGCACGCGGTTGCGCACCAGCTCGTGCATCAGTTTCTTCATCACGTGGACACAGTCGTTCACGCCGCGCAGCAACACCGTCTGGTTGCCCAGCGGAATACCTGCATTGGCCAGACGTGCCAGAGCCTGCTCAGCCTCGGGCGTAAACTCGTTGGGGTGGTTGAAATGCGTGTTGAGCCAGATGGGATGGTATTTCTTCAGCATCTCGCACAGTTCGGGAGTGATACGCTGCGGGCATACCACCGGAGTACGGCTGCCGATACGCACTATCTCCACGTGCGGAATCTTGCGCAGACGACCAATGATGTACTCCAACTTCTGGTCGCTGACCATCAGGGCGTCGCCGCCACTGAGCAGCACGTCGCGCACCTGCGGTGTCTTCTCAATGTATTCCAAACACTTCTCTATGCGCTGGCTCGGGCTTTCGTCGTCCTTCTGACCGGCAAAACGGCGACGGGTGCAGTGACGGCAATACATTGAGCACATATCGGTGATAAGGAACAGCACGCGGTCTGGATAGCG
Source organism: uncultured Bacteroidales bacterium (assembly GCA_905236645.1). Classification (GTDB taxonomy): domain Bacteria; phylum Bacteroidota; class Bacteroidia; order Bacteroidales; family P3; genus Colimorpha. The sequence goes on along the minus strand of CAJOMZ010000077.1, from coordinate 4,507 downwards.
GTGCGTAAGGCCAGGAGCCGGCGAATCCTCGTCCTCGTGCAGAGGGTCGTTGAGGTCGGCAGGGGCGATGTTGCACTCAGCGCCTTGCGGTATAGCCTGACGACGAATAGGATCGAACGGGTCGTTGGGGTCAATCAGACTCAGGTAGTAAGGAGTGATGGCCATACGGAACTTAGCCAGTGCCTTCTTGATGCCATCAGCCTCCTCCTCGCTGAAGGAGAAATATTTGCTCAATTCTTCATAGGTCTCGATACGGTTCTTGACCTGCCATTTCCAATCGTTCCACTGTTCGTCGCTAACGTTCGGGAACAATTCTTTTCTGCGGTTTACTTTCATTACAGTATATTATATTTATATTTGTTAATCAATATTATAAACACAACATAGAACATCGCTCTATACGATATTCACGCTGCAAAGATACGAAACTTAAGGGAAACGGCAAAATAAATTTTCCTTGTCCACAGCATTGCAGTGTGTATCAGTAACAGTGAATTAATTACGCGTACCCACAATAAAAACACACTCGCATCGTTTACCGCACATAACAATCGCAATGAAAACCATAGAGAAAGCCATATCGAATCGTACATCGCTACTTGTAGGCGATGCCGTAATGGAGCGCATAGCCGCCGCGCGCGTCATCATTTTCGGCATTGGTGGCGTGGGGTCGTGGTGCGCCGAGAGCCTTGTGCGCAGCGGCATCCGGCACCTGACCATCGTCGACTCCGACCGCGTATGCATCACCAACGTCAACCGCCAGGCGATGGCAAACACACGCACCGTTGGCCGCGTGAAAGTGGAGGCAATGAAAGAACGACTGCTGGAAATAAATCCCACTGCCGAAATAGAAGCCATCCAAGAAATCTTCTCCGCAGAGACAGCCGACAGCTTCCACCTTGAGGAATACGACTATATAATCGATGCTATCGACAGCCTCAAAGACAAGCTGGAACTCATCGTGCGAAGCACGAAGAAAGCGGAAAACGGAAAGCTGAAAGCTGAAAGCTGGGCTGACGCGGCAGCCAGTTCTCACACCTCAACATCCCTCATCTCGACATCTCACATCTCAACATCTGACATCCCAACATCTCACATCCCTAAGTTCTTCTCTTCTATGGGAGCGGCCCTCAAGATGGATCCCACCCAAGTAAGGGTCAGCGAGTTCTGGGAAGTCGACGGCTGCCCGTTGGCCGCCGTTCTGCGTCGCCGTATGAGGAAACTAAAGCGCTTCCCCGGCCGCAAGTTCAAATGCGTATGGAGCCCCGAGGTGCTGCCCAACCTGGGGCAGGCCCGCACTTGCGGCACCGCGGCCTGTATGTGCCCCAAAGCCGAGCAAGGCGAAGGCCGCGCCGACCTGCTCAACCACGAATGGTGCACCTCCAAAGCACAGATCAACGGAACCACAGCCCACATTACAGCCATCTTCGGCTTCACCCTCGCGGGACTGGTCATTCAGGACCTTTACCAGTCTGGCGTCAAAGCTTCACCAATCGGCTAACCGTCGCGCCACAGCGCAGGATATAGACCCCTTGCGGCAGCGCCGAGATGTCAAGCGTAACAATACCATTGGCATTACAGCGCGACAGCACCTTGTTGCCTCGTATGTCGTAGAGGTCGATGTCGGTGCCGTTGCCAAGTTCTACGGTAACAATGCCGCGTGTCGGGTTGGGATAGACCCGCACCTGCTGTGTTGCAGGGCTTTCGGCAATGCCCGTAATGGGCGCCGAATAGGGCATATAGGCGAATGAACGACCACTGTCGGTTGTATCGTGTGCAAACTGACGACGTACACAGGAAGCAAAAGTCCTCAATTTATCTACTGAATTCCTCTCGCTATCAAAAGCAGTAACGAAGGCCAAATCAAGTGTCTGTGAGGTGCCCGCCGCCAGTGTGAAGGGACCGCAACTCTGCACTCCGCGCCGGTCGCCAGGTGTATTGCCAGCTGAAAAATCGGTCCAACTGTCAGGATCAACCGATGGCACAATACCGCCGGTACCCACCTTCAATGGGTCACTGTCGCCTGGGAACATAAAAGAGCAATCCACATTGCTCGTGCCGCCAGAAGTCCCTGCACCGCCATACGTCAGCGTCATACCATTCTTCCAATGCCCCGACAAATAACAGAAGTAGTCATTCAGCTTCATAGGCTCTCCTGTAACGGTACTTGTGCTGTTATTGTAGTACATAAACTTGCTCATTCCAAGCCGCTCGTCGTCTACAATGCCGTTGCCGTAGTTCATACCATTGACCGAGGCATTCACCAAACTGTTCGGCGCATCCGTGGCGGTAAAGCTCCACGCATCGGGATAGTAGAGGTCGGCATCCGCCGTGAGTCGCGCCGTGTCGTAACCGCCGTTGGCGAGCTGGTAGGTGGCCAACTGTTCGGGATAGTACAGGAGCATCTTTTCGATGTCAATAACAGGGTTGTCCTGCCCGTCAGGTTCGGCATAGGGGCCTCCCAGTATGATGGTGCCCTGAGCCGGCACAGGGGTGCCGTATACCATATCGGATTCGAGGCCGTTATAGCCATACGCCATACTGTTTTTGACATCGCATCCTACATAGTCGTCACCAGCATATCCGATGTCGAAGTCTGTAAATGCCCCCACCCAGACATTGTTATAGTCGTGCTCCGAGCGATTGATAATCTTGTAACTTATAAAGACCGTGTTGTTGAGAGCGGTGTCGGCGGGCTCGTCAAAGGCGTAGGCCGACATATGCACCTCCACCCCCATCGGTTCCGAGCCAGTCTCGCTGTGTCCACAGTTGTCGTTGAAGATACCAAACAGCATCTTGTCGCCACGAATGAGCGGATAGTCGCCGTGGCTTGGCGTGTAAACCCCGTCGCTGTCGGCGTCATAGTAGGGGGCCAACTGTTCGGCATAGCCCTCGCCACCGTTGCCTGGCCACGAGAGGATATTTTCAGGTATCTCATATCCCACCGTACCCACATTGGCAATGAAATCGTCAATCTCGGCACGCGACACCGACCACAGGCGGTTGAAAGCCGTGCGCGTTGTCAGGTCGGAACGGTGCTCGCCGTCCACGCTTACAGGCCCTGGCACAAAATCGCCCGTACTGAAGCGATTGGCGCTACCGACACTCATTTCGTCACCGTCCATATCCTTGGTGCCCGCCAGCCACAGTCCAGTGGAGTACACGGTCGAATTGGTTGAATTGGCAGGCACATAGTAGTGGGCTATGCCGTCGTGAAAGCTCATCTGGCCGGTGAACTTCACCAAAGCAGAGATATTGTTGGCATCCAACTGGTCGTAATTGACAGGCTGATAGACAGGATATAGCGTGTCGCTTCCCACGATTTCCGTCAAGTACACGTCGCCCTTGTCCCATCCCATAAACAGCGTGTCATAGCTGTTGTAGTAGGACACCAGCTGTATTTTCTCGCCAACCTCGGCATATAGCGTGAAATATGTCGCCGGATTGTTGTAGCCCAGCTTCTGACGGTTATCCACCAACAGCATAGCACGCGCAGGCACATACAAGGTGAAAGGCACCGACGAGGGCGATTGCAGAAGGGGCAGCATACCCCACACGTCGTCTCTATAGACGCGAAGTGCCCCATCGGGGACAACCAGAACCAGGTCGTTGCCAAACATAGCCTTTATAGTGCTCTCGGAATGCGGGTTTCCGTACAGGTTGGTGGGCGGCACCATAGTGTTCAGCACCAGCGTGTCAAGCCCGATGTTCTTGAAATTAGAGGTACCCAAGTGCACCAGCGTGGAGGGCAGTTCAATGTAGGTCAGGTCGCTGCAATTGGAAAAGGCAGCGCTGGCGACCTCGTTCACCACATAGGTGACCGCCTCATAGGTGACCGCCGAGGGTATGACCACACGTCCGGTATAGTTGTTTCCCACCACACGGACGTTGCTGTCCGACATTATGGTGTATTGTATCTCCACGCCGTCGCTGTTGTTTTGCGTGAATGTCTGGGCGTGCGCAACGCTCACAAGCATCGCTGCTGCACAAAAAAAGGGAAAAAGTTTCTTCATAAGCCGAGATTTGTTTATCAAATAAGATGTTGTTATAAAATAGAACCTGCCGCAAAGTCTCCCCTGCGACAGGTTGATGTTGAGTTCCTTTATGCGTAGAGTTCTTCGAAGATCTTGCGCAGCTCAGGGCTTTCGCGGAGCTCCTGCAGGGTGAACTCGGCGTGGCCTTTGGTGTAGCCATTGCCCATAATCATATTGACGTCGCTGCCGATACCTTCGGCGCCGAGGCTGGCCTTGGTGAAGCTGGTGGCCATCGAGAAGAAGTAGACGACACCGTCGTCCTTGGTGATAAGGATAGCGGTCATCTCCTGGTCGGGAACGTTGACGCAGTTGATGGTAACGTCGGCCATCTTGCCACCGGTGAGGCGCTCGACGAGCTCATAAACCTGCACGGGAGTCATACCAGCGGCGCTCTCCACGATGTCGCAGAAGCCGAGGTCCTTGATGCGCTGGGTACTCTTGGGGCTGTTGGCGATACCGATAACCTTGCCGGT
>CAJOMZ010000076.1 GCA_905236645.1 uncultured Bacteroidales bacterium | reverse complement strand
AATATATGTACAATACTTGTACAATATTTGTACGTTTACCAATTGTACATATATTGTACAAGTATTGTACATATATTGTACAACGGACGGAGTTGGTCCCTTCGGGGTATGGTTTTTTCAGGGGCAGGTGTGCTTCGGATTGGTGTGGGAAAAGCACGGGGGGACGCCGTTTTGCGGTGGCGCCGCCATTTTGGTGCGTGCGTTGAAATATTTTTTTTGCCATATTGGGAAATTGTTGTATCTTTGCATTCGCAAATGTGGGTGAAAAGCGACTGGTTTTTCTCTGTATCTGCGTGACAATCAAACATTCGGAAAGGTGCTCGAGTGGTTGAAGAGGCCCGCCTGGAAAGCGAGTAAGCGTTAAAAGCGCTTCGGGGGTTCGAATCCCTTCCTTTCCGCTTGATGTCGAAACGCTGCCAAAAGGCAGCGTTTTTTTGTCATTGTTGAAATCTTTTTTTTGCGGATTTAAAAATAATGGTTATCTTTGTATGCGATGAAAATGGGAGAATTTGATAGTAAGGTTTTGACAGTCAGTGTGGAGGCACTGCAAAGCGGTGCTTGCAGGGGTGTTTTTTTTGACGGGGCGACTTTTGGCGGTCGCTTTTTTTTTAATGTGACGGATGTGATTTGAAACTATTCGGTTGTAATTAATCATTTGAAATATAAAATATATTATAAGCTATGGGTAATTTAAAAGGAAGGAATTTGATTTCCATTACAGATTTCAGCCGTGACGAGTATATACAGGTGCTCGACATTGCAGAGGAATTCGAGAAGAATCCCAAACAGCCTATTTTGAGCGACAAGGTGGTGGCTACGCTCTTCTTTGAGCCTTCGACGCGTACAAGGCTTAGCTTTGAGAGTGCTGCCAACCAGCTGGGCGCAAGGATTATCGGGTTCAGCGACCCTGGTGGCACGAGTGTGCAGAAGGGCGAGTCGCTACACGATACAATCGTTATGGTGGCCAGCTATGCCGACCTTATCGTTATGCGCAATCCGAAGGAGGGCAGCAGCCGCTATGCCAGCGAGGTTAGCGCTGTGCCGGTAATCAATGCCGGCGACGGCGCCAACCAGCACCCGACACAGTGTATGCTTGACCTCTACAGCATCCGCAAGACGCAGGGGACGCTTGAGAACCTGCAGATTGCCTGTGTGGGCGACTTGAAGTACGGGCGCACGGTGCACTCGCTGGTGCAGGCTATGTGCAACTTCAACGCTACTTTCCACCTGGTTTCGCCGCAGGAGCTGAAGCTGCCTTCGTCGGTCAAGGCCTCCATTAAGAACGCGGGACTGAAGTATTACCAGTATACGGACATCAACGATGTGGTTCCCAATGCCGACATTATCTATATGACGCGTGTGCAGCGCGAGCGTTTCCCCGACCCGCTGGAGTATGAGCGCGTGAAGGACAGCTGCATCCTTACGGCTTCGATGCTGAAGGGCTGCAAGCCTACGATGAAGGTGCTGCACCCGCTGCCGCGTGTCAACGAGATTACCGTCGACGTGGACAGCACGCCGTATGCTTACTATTTCCAGCAGGCTCAGAACGGCGTGTATGTGCGTCAGGCGCTGATGGCCGCCATACTGGGCGTCCGTTGACAGAGGTGTGTTCTAAATAGTTTATTCACAATTCAAAATCATAACAAAGTGGAAGCAAAGAAAGAATTAGTAGTCTCGGCCATTGAGAATGGCACGGTGATAGACCATATACCCACTGATGCAGTGTATCAGGTTATCCGTATCTTGGGCCTGGAGAGGTATAACGACGAGGTGCTGATAGGCAACTATCTGCGCAGCAAGAAGTTTGGCCGTAAGGGTATTGTGAAGATTAAAAACAAGTTCTTCGACAAGGACGAGATCAACAAGATAGCTTTGGTGGCTCCGCTGGCAAGCATCATCACTATCAAGAACTATAATGTGGTGGAGAAGATACAGGCTGAGATTCCTGACCATATCGACCATATTATCAAGTGTATGAATCCCAAGTGTATCACCAACTTCGAGCAGATAGAGACCAAGTTCGACGTTGTGGACAAGGAGAATCTGAAGCTGCGTTGCCACTACTGCGAGAAGTTCACCACCAAGGATACAATGAAATTCCAGGACTGATATGAAGCGCTATTTGGTAGGCCTTTCGGTGCTTAGTGCTGTGATGCTGCTTTTGGCTTTTGCCGTCAAGTGGACGGCGATGCCGCTGTTTGAGCCGGTGCCTGTGTGGATGCTGCCTGCGGCGGTAATCTATTTCGCAGTGGCTTATGGAGTGCAGTACTGGCTTTCGGTGAGCAGCGTCAACAAGCATCCCAAGGCGTTTATCCAGTTTTTCCTGGCAACCACGGTGGCGGTGTTGTTCCTGCACATCGTGGTGCTGGTTGGCGGTATGTTGGCCAATCCTGCCGGCGGCAAGCGTTTTGCCATTGGATTCTTGATACTTTATGTGGTTTATACGGTCTATATGACTGTGGCCCTTGTGCGATTTATGAAGAACCCGCAGGGCGATTGAGGCAGAGGCTGCAGGTCACTGCCTTACCAGACTTATGGAGCGGCGCCAGCTTTGGCTGGCGCCGTTTGTATTATAGGCTTCTATGATTATGATATACGAGCCGCGCGGACACTGTCGGCCGTCGTCGTTTGTGCCGTCCCAGGTCATTATGCCGCTGCATCCGAGCAGGACACCGCGCCCGATGCTGCGCACAAGGCGCCCGTGGCTGTCGTAGACGCTGATATTGGCCGAGAGGTCGCATAGCTGCAGGTTGTAGGTCAGGTCGAGCAGGTCGTTGTAGCCGTCGCCGTCGGGCGAGAATACCTTTGGGCTGAAAGTGAATTCCTTGTCGAGGAAAAGGAATTCGTGGCTCTGCGAATTGCGGTAGGTAGGCGTGCCATAGCCCGCAGTGGTGGCTGCGGAGTACCAGTTGGCGGCATCCTGCGTAGGACTGGCGTATGAGCGGCGCTCAAGGGCTACGCCCTCTTTGTCGCGCAACAGGCGGCTGTGCATATCCTCGGTATAGTCGAAGCGGTCGAGGACAAGGGTGTCAGTGGTTGTCACCATTACGGTGCCTGATGCGTTGTTGTACGAGGGCATCGATGACACTTCGATGAGTTTTTGTGGATGCCGGACGGTGTAGTTGCTGCTGACGTATGATGCATCGGTGGTTACTACTATGAAATCGTGCGGCTGTATGGTCCCGCCATCGGCGATAGGGTAGAGGCGGGTGATGGACTCTTCCGACACTTTTGCCAATCGCAGTTGGGCGAGGGCAATGGCGCTGTCGGTGTTGTTGTATAGCTCCACGTAGTCGGCCCCGGAGGGCAGGGGGTTGAACAGTATTTCGCTGACAAGTATGTCGCCGCTTTGCAGCGCATTGCTTTGAGCTATGGCTTCGGCCACAGGCATTAGCAGCACACTTGTCAGCAGTAAATGCAGATGCCTGTTTTTTTTGTTGAAAAACATTAGTGTATTCAAACAGAATTTATTATTTTTGCAATTTACTAATAATCGGATGTGTATTATAATTTGCAAAAATACTGCTTTTTATGAAACCCCACAAGTTTTTCGAAGGAATGAAAAGATTTAATTTTTCTACAATTGCTGTTGTATTTATGTGTGTCGTGTTTGCAGGATGTCAGCGCGACAAGGGTTCGGATGTGTTTACTGCCGTGATGCAGAGTTATAAAAGCAGCAAGGACTATATTGCCGACAATGCGGTTTGTTGGAGCGACGGCGACAGGATTCGCATAAACGACGGCGTGTATGGCATCGCTGTCGACGGCTCGGACCGCAACCGTGCCACGGTCAATGCCGAGGGCGTGTCGGACTTTGGCGGCAGCTATTACGGCGCTTATCCGGTAGACGAATCTTCAATTGCCGCCAACGGAAGGGTGACATTTACAATGCCTCAGCAGGAGTTGTACACTGTCGCTGGCGGAAAGCAGGTGATACACAATATAATGGCGGCCAAGTCGAATGGCAGCAAGCTCAATTTCCAGAACCTCTGTGCACTGCTGCACTTTAAGGTTGCTGCCTCGGGAAGCGGTGTCGGTGCCAAGGTCTATGCCATTGATGTTGTGACAGACAAGCCAATGTGGGGGACGATGACGGCCGACTATAACGAAAGCCTGAGCAAGTGGGAAGTGACCTCGCTGACAGCTACCGACGCCACCACACGCACACTCAAACTGATAACTCCCATTGAGCTTACAGCGGCAGAGCAAGACCTTTATCTGCTCGTGCCTCCGATAACGGGTGGCTCTACGCTGACGCTGAGGTTTATATTAGAGGACGGTGCGGGAGCCGTTAAGGTGTTCGAAAAGAACAAGGCAACTGCTTTCTCGTTTGAATCGGGAATGCTTTACCACTTCAACCAGTCCAATACATTTGACGGGACCAAGATGTTGTATGGCACTGAGGAGGTTACAGCCGAGACAATGAATGGTACAGAGGAACATCCATATCTGGTGTATTCCGGAAGCAGTTGGGATGCCTTAAAGAGCAGTTCTGTAATGGGTACGGCAGGGATGCAGATCAGCCTGGCGGAGGATATTGACGTCGGCAGTACCTATACATCTGATTTTAAGGCCACTCTCGACGGCAACGGGCACACCATAACTCTCACTACGCCCAACATTTCACTCTTGTCCTCGGTCAATGGAGGGCAGGTGAGAAATGTCACGATCGAATCTGCTGAACCCGTGCGGCACCCAAAATTAACAGTTAACGGTACGACAAACTATTTTGGGGCTTTAGCGGGGAAAGCATTATCAAGTGCCGTGTTTGAAAACTGTGTGAATAAAGTGAACATTAATCTTGACACATCAGTATCGCCAGTTTACCTTGGTGGATTGCTTGGTGATGCGAATGGATGTACACTGACTAATTGCAGAAACGAGGGTAATATAACCTCGAATGTGATGTATATAGGAGGTGTCGCTGGTGTGGCAGGGGCGACAAGTGGCTGCACAAATAGCGGAACTATAACAGTTACTACTGACAACGATGCAGTAAAAACTTCTTATTGTGGAGGCATAGCAGGATGTGCTAGTTTTTCAGTTGTGTCAAATTGTCATAATAGAGGAGCGATTATTATAGTTAAAAAATCCTCCACTGCCTCTTATTATGGTGGTGTGTGTGGAATGGCTAACGTAAATGTGTCAAATTGTAGTAATATGGGTGTTATTTCTTGCAATGTCGTCAGATACCAAAAATAAATATATCGGTGGAGTTGTAGGATACAACAATTCTTCTTCAGCTGTAACAATGTTAAATTGTTACAATGAGGGTGATGTCTTATGTAATGTGTCGACGTCTAATATGTATGTAGGAGGGTTGTTAGGCTATGATAAGAGAATGTCTATCAAGAATTGTTACGCCTACTGCTCTCTTCAGGGAACATACGTGTGTGGAATTGTCGCTAATGGAAGTGATTTATTTGTCAATGCCGATATTGCCAATTGCTATTATTATGGTACAATAACTTGTAGTTCTTCGTTTAAATTCGGTATAGCAGGTGAGTCGTATACTGACAAGAAGTTTATTATAGATAAATGCTATTATCCGTCAGCTTATACAATCTGCCATACAAGTAGTACTGATAACGGCACCTGCGCCACTCTTAGCAGCGCTGTGTCTTTGACCGATGGCGATGGCAACAGCCTTCGCGATGCCTTGAATGGAAATGTTTCGAATATTCCAGGCGCCAGCAATTGGAAGAACGCGACAAGCCCGGCGCGAGTGGTTTTCGACAACTAAAGAATAAAGAAAACTATTTCTTAGAGGCCGGCTTGGATTTGGCTTCTCTGTCTGCTCCCTTTTTGGCTGGGCGCTTCTTGTCCAAATTCTGACGCATTTGTTGGAATTGCTCTGGCGTCAGCACCTTGTCGATGGCTACTTTTGTGCGGTAGTATTCCTTGCTAATCTCGCTCTGCAGGTGTCCTTCACGGTCGTAGAGAGGGAAGAGCACATTGCTGTAGTCTTCACGCGAGTTCATATATGAGCGTATGCTGTCGCGCACAGTGTGCAACTGGTTGCGATAGCCTTCGATAATCTTTGTCGAGCGGCGTGTAATAGCGTCAATCTTGTTCTTCTGGGCTGTCGTAAGGTCGGGCACAAGTTCCTCTATTTTGGGACTCTCTTTATGTTTTGGACCTTTGTCTTGTCTTGGATCTTGCTGTGCCATCGCTGTGAAGGCGATGAAAATGGCCAGGGTGGTTAACAGGATTCGTCTCATAATATCGAATTGTAATAGATTGTTGGCTTAAAAGAAATAAGTTACAGGGTTGTCAAAGTAGGCGGCGCTTTCAATGCTCTCCTCGTTGGCGTAGTCGTTACAGTAGTTGTATACATCAAAGAAGCGGTTGGAGAGGTCGGAGTTTGGGGTGGCGGCTTGTGCACCATTGTGTGAAATAAGGAATGTGGTGACGACAATGCCGACAAAGCAGGCGGCGACAAGGCCGTTGGCCAATCTTGGATTGATACGGCTCTGGCGTTTGGGAAGAGCCATTGGCTGTGGCATCGATGCTATGCGTTGCATCACAGCGTCGGTGACATCGGGTGTCTGCTTGGGCTTCAACTGGCGTATGGCCTCAAGTTGCTGCTCAAACCAGATGTCGGTGGTCTTTGTCTTGTTGTCGGTTGGTGTCATTGTGTCATCATCTTTTGCAGGTTCTTTTTTGCGCGGAATATCAGGGATTCCACTTTGGAGAGGGATATTTGCATCACATCGGCGATGTCATTGTACGAGAAGTCGTTGAAGGTGTACAGCACCAATGCTGTACGTTGCTCGTGCTTCAAGCGGCCTATGGCTTCGTGAAGCCTCTTGATTTGCTCCTCTTTCATCAATTGGTCTTCCCTCGAGTGTTGGTAGTCGGTGTCGGAGTTCTCCAAGTTGTAGTCGTAAGATACAAATCGGCTCTCGTGTTTCAGCATTTTGGAGACCACATTGACGGTGATGCGATATATGAAAGTACTCAGTCTGGAGTCTTGTCTGAAGCGTGGCAGGGCCGTGTAGAGTTCCACAAACACCTGCTGCAATATCTCTTCGACATCCAGTTTGTTGCCCACAAGCTTGTAGCACAAGTTGGCGACTGTCTCCTGATACTCTTTGACTATAAGAGCATAACGCTCCTTGTCGCCCGACAGGATTTGTTGTAGCACTTGCTGCTCTTGTTCGAGGGTCAACATTGGTTAGTATTAGTTTTAAATGTTTTATTGCAGGATGTCGGCATCTTTTTTTTAAGGAAAGTTAACCTTGTTTGCGGAATACGTACGTAATAATGCCTTTTTGTCTTTCTGTTGCATTGGGGTCGGCTGTGAATTTGGCTTTGTATGCTGCGGCTTCGGCAGCTTTGACAAGCGTCTTGTCTGTAACCGTTGAACCTTTGGCAGGGCCGTCTGCATAAACCACATTACCATTCCGGTCTACCCATATTTCGACTATCACTGTGCCCTGTTTTTCGCTGTTGTAGTTTGGCACGGGCAGAGCGCCTCTAAGTCCGCGTTCACCAAGGTCGTAGTCACCGCCGTTGCCCTTCCCGGTGCCGCCTTGGGCTCCTTGTGTTCCGTCAGGGCTGCCTGCCTGTCCACTGCCAGTGGCAGCTCCTTTGCCCTCGCTGCCAGTGCCGTTGTTGCGTCCCTTGAAGGTGGCGTTGGGATTGGTTGTAGGCTGCGACGTCTCGCTCTGCGTGGTGTTGTTATTGTCGGTTGTCGTTTTGGCAGGCTCGGGCTTCTTTGTCGTTGGAACAGGCTTGTCTTCCTGTTTGGGCGTTTTGGCCACAGGTGTAGGCTCTTGGCCTGTAGTGTAGCTCTCTTCAGGGGTCGATGCCGAAGGCGCAGCGGCACTGCTGTTGTCGAAAGTGGCATTGTCGTTGTTGCCAAAGCCTTCTATTTCGCCCAGCACCTCGCCGGCCACACCCATACCTTCCTCCTCAATCGGAGGATTGGGCAGCTTATAGCCTATCCACGAACATAACGCTATTGCAAACAGCATTATGAGCAGGGTGCTGACAGCCGAAATGGTTTTGTCTTTTTTGTCCTGTTGCATATTACTTCAGGTGTTATTTGTTCTGTTGGGTGCCGAGAACCACCTTGTGCTTCGTCTCCTGTTCCTTGTTGATTTGGTTGACGGCATCAATTACATTGACGATATACTGCACATCCACAGTCTGGTCGGCGCGTACAAACACGCCGGCTTCTGCGTCGCCGGGGGCGAGGCGTTCCAGTTCGCCTGAGAGAACGGATTTCATCTCGTCAACCAACTCCTTGCCTGTCTGTGCCGCCAGCGGTGTCTCGTCAATCTGGAACTCGCAGCGCGACAGGGCAGAACCTTCCTCGATTGGCACGTTCAAATCCTTGATGTAGACTGTTACGCTTTCCTTTGCCATCGTTTTGTTGTTGCTCTCAGGCAGGAACAACTTGACGGCATTTGGACTGATCAGCGTTGAAGTCAGCATAAAGAATATGAGCAACAGAAACACAAGGTCGGACATTGACGACGAGCCTGTCTCTATCCTTATTTGATTTTGACTCTTAATCATTGACTTTCAATTTTCATAATTCAACATTCGGAATTGACTTATGCCGGCTCGTGCAGCAGGTCCATAAACTCCATCGAGCGGACTTCCAGTTCCATAACCACCTTGTTGATGCGGCTCACAAGAACGTTGTACAGAAAATAGGCGATGACGCCGACAATCAAGCCGCCGATGGTAGTTACCATAGCTTCGTAGATGCCGGTCGAAAGCAGTTGGATGTCAATATTGTTTCCGGCGTGAGCCATATCCTGGAAGGCCTTGACCATACCTGTCACCGTGCCGAGGAAGCCCAGCATAGGTCCCAACGATGCAACTGTGGCCACAAGCGACACGCCTTTTTCGAGCTTCGACACCTCCAGTTTACCTTCGTTCTCCACGGCGGTCTGGATGTCGCTCAGCGGACGGCCTATGCGTGAAAGGCCTTTGGCCACCATACGGCCAATTGATGTGTCGGTCGACTTGGCAAGGGTCTTGGCACCCTCAACATCGCCCTTGTGGACATATTCGCGGATGTTGTTCATAAAGTTTGTCGAGTCCTCTTTCAGGGCGTGGTTCAGTGCCAGATAGCGCTCAATCGAGATGTAGATTGCCAAAACAAGAAGGCAGACAAGTACAGCCATCACCCAGCCACCTTTTGTGGCAAGGGTCAAGACGGAGATTTTTTCGACGACCTCAGTTGGGTCGGCTTCAAGCAAGATGCTGTTGATCAGTGACATATTAATGTGTTTTTTGTGATTATTTTTGTGTAAAAGTACTGCAAAAAATGTAATCGTTTGATACAGATAACGTAAAAGTATCAACATTGGTATGTTGATACTAAAAAAAGAGGCTGTCCAACAATCGGACAGCCTCTTTTTGGAAGAAATATTGTCAAACTATTTCACTATGAATTTAGTGCTGTGTCCCTGCAGTCGGCATACATAAACGCCCGGACGCAGGTCGCCAACGGCGATGGTCACATAGTTTGAAGCGGGCGAAACAGCGATGTTCTTCACCTCGCGTCCTGCTATGTCGAAAATCTGTATTGCGCTGTTGGCATTGCCGTTCAGCTGATAGTTCACCGTGATCTGGTCGCTTGCGGGATTGGGGTAAACCTCATTGATGGTCGGGTTGTCTACGGTCACAATGTTTACCTCGATGCTGATGCTGTCTTTCGGAGGTGTGATACCGATAATCACTCGGTGTTCGTTCGTGAAGACATAGCCAAAAGCAGATTTAAGGTACGAGTTGTACACATTGCACCAGGCATCGCCCGAGCCGCCCCAGCCCCAGTTGAAGTGCATCGTCTTGGCGGTCGAGTTCCAGCCGTCGCACACAAAGGCGTGACGGTCGTGGACACCGGTGCTCGGTGAGTAACCTGCATAGTATATGGGACGTTTCTTGAGGATCTCATCTCTCAGAAGGTTCACCCAAGCGGTATCCTTTGTATTCGGTGAGGTGGTGCTGTTGGGATTGTTGAAGCGGCTGTCGCTGCGGCTGTAGGACTGTAGTGAATCGCCCACATATTTGAAGTATTTGCGCAGTGCAGGCACCACATCCTCGCTCAGTGCGCCGCTCGACTCGGAGCTATAGTCCATCTTGACCGAAACGCCGCAATGGTAGCTCAGCAGAGCCACAGCGTCGATTGCCTCTTGCGGGCTCGTGGGTTTGAGCTCGTCAATCATTACGTCAAAGTTATAATAGGTCTCATTGAAAAACTCCTGTATTACAGTGCCGTGCCAGGAGTAGGCCAAAGAACCCTTGCCCACATACGGGTATTTCCAGTAGTAGAGAATCTGAGCCATAGCCGTGGCAACACAACCCGTAACGCAGCGTCCGCCGGCGTCGGTGGGGCACATATTGTTATACAGTGGCTCTTGATTCCATTTCGAGGTCGTCAGGCGGGTGATAGCCTTCGAGTCCTGACCGAAATAGGGCAGTTTCTCGTCTTCCAGAACGCGCCAGGCGTCTACGCTCTCGCGTGTGGGCTTCAAGTTATTGTTCTGGGCATAGTTGATGAAATCGGCCTGGTCGTTGAGCCACCACATCATATTCGGAGGAATGTTGTTCGGGTCGAAAGAACCGTCTGTGCTGTAGGCCACGATGGGGTCGATGCAGTCGGTGCCCGAAACGATGACGAATCCGCGGTTGTCTGCCGTGTTGAAGACATAGAGTGCGGCAATGTCGCGCTGGGGGTTCTTGAGCTCGTAAACCTGCTCCAGACTTTGTCCGGTAATGGACTTGTTGCCAAACTGCGCAGAGAGAAAATAGGCTCCGACTTGGCGTGCCTTTGTCTTGTCGATGTCGTCGGCCTTGGTCGTCTTGGGTGCTGTCAAAAAGCTGACACACAATGCTGCCGACATTAAGATGTAACTTATTTTCTTCATTGTTTTAGTTATTTTCTATTTTCAAAAATCGGGTGCAAAAGTACGAATATTTTTTAAATACCAAAGATAAAAGCCCGACTTTAATATTTTTTTTGATTTCATTTTGAAAGAAAATGTCTGGCGGTGTCCAGCAACTCGCTGTTGCACTGCAATATAGCGGCGATGCGCAATGCCTCCTGCGGAGCCTCGTCGCTGTCGTTGGGCAGCAATGAGTAGTCCATAAAGCGGTTGATATTCTCCGGCGACAGCGGCACATCGGCCAGTCCTTCCACAAATCCTCTCACGCGCAGACGCCGGCAGCCGAGTCCCAGCTGGCTGTAGTGGGTGGTGATGAGTGTGGTCGATGCTTTCCGCTCAAGCAGCGTCGCTACCGACTGCACTATGGCCTTGCCCTCGATGGGGTTGGTGGTGCGTGCCGGCTCGTCGATCAGTATCAGCATCCGCTCGTTGGCGGCGCGCGTCACGGTGTCGCTGATCTTTATTATCTCGGACGCGAACGACGAAAGGCCGTTCATCTCGTTCTGCTCGTCGCCTATGCAGAACACCACGTCGTCGAAAAGCGTCGTCTTTGCCTCTTCAGCAGGCACAAAGAACCCGAATTGCGCCATCAGTTGCGCCACGCCTACGGTCTTGAGCAGCACTGTCTTGCCTGCCATATTCGCACCGGTAATCAGGCACACTCCGTCCTGCAGGCTTATGTCCACCGGCTGGTAGCGCCGCCCCAGCTCCTTGTTGCGCTGGCGCAGACGTGGGTTCCAGAGCGAGGTGAAGGCACTGCCGTCGTCGGCAATCCGGGGGCGGCATAGCTTCCACTCCAGGGCAAGGGTGGCTTTGGCGAAAAGGAAGTCGGTGTAGGCCATACGGTCAAAGGCCTCGCCGAGGGTGGCGCAGTAGGCTGTCAGCCGCTGCGAAAGGTCGGCCACTACGCGCTGCTGAATCTCGTCCTGCTGCTCGAAGAGGGCGTTGACCTGCCTTTGCAGCCCGGCTCTCTCGTCGATGCTGCCGCCGCTGTTGTCGAGCAGCGTCTGCTTGGCCTTCAGTTGCCGCCGCAGTTCGGGCAGGGCGTCGTCATAGCTGTCGTAGATATAAAATGTTGGAATGCCGGTGCCGTCAGGGTCGAGCATCCCGAACACCTCCTTGAGGTCGGGGATGGCCAGTATGCCCTCAATGCCCATCGCGGCGGCAGCCTTGGCTGTCTCCATACATAGAAACGCAAGGTTCTTTATCTCAAACAGTTCTATCTCCTCCAGCACTGTCTGTCGCCGCAGGTTGGCAAGCGTGCCCTGCAGGTCGTGCATCTGCATCAGCTGGTGGCGCACAACAGCCACCGAGCGGCGACACTCGCTGTTCTCAATGCACTCCATAATGCGTCCCGTGTTGTCGTATTCCTGCATCAGCGCCGCCTTGTCGGTCACGAAAGGCTGCTGCAGCATACGCCGCCGTCCAGCCGCCGACATCAGCTCCATCTGGTCGACGACATACATAAATCCTGGTTCGGCGGTTATCTTGTCTTTTATTGTCATAATTCAGTTTGAAAAAAGTATTGTCCCTTAACTTCCTTCAGCCTCCCTCGGTTCCTTCTGGCTTCCCGGGCAGTCGACTTTCATCACGTCGTAGACAGGCAGCCCCAAGGCATCCGACAGCGCGGCGCAGGCATCGTGCGAGTTGAGGTTGTAGCCCTGCGGCGAGGTGGGGTTGAGGCATACGGCGATAAGCGTAGAGCGTTGCAGCACATTCAGTTGCCCACCGCGGCGCAGGTAGTTGGCCAACACCTCGGGGGTGATGAAGAGTTTGGTGAAGTCGCGCACAATAAGCCGTATGTCTGCAATGTTTCTCTGTGCGGCAAGGTGCTTCAGCAGACGGTCGCTCACCGCGCCGGCGGCAAATAGAGTCGTGCCGTAGGCAAAAAGGCTGTCGCTCTCGCGGTCGAGCATAAACACCGAGTCGAGGTGAAGGTCGTGAATGCCGCCGTCGCTGTCCACAGCCCACAGGCCGCGCTCCAGCGGGTTCAGCGCCTGCTGCAGCCGGGGCTCGGCCTCGTCGAGGGCTATCAGGCGGCACACAAAGCGCGTCTTCGAAACCAGCTGCCCGATGTTGGGCGACACCGCCGCGCCCGTGGCCAGCACCATAGCCTCGGTGACCGTGGGCGACGCCAGACTGAGACGCGACAGGGCCCCGTCGACTATCGTCAGCGGCACGCCCTCGGTGCGGAAACGGCCTATCTGCTCGCGCAGCAGGCCCGTCGTCGCGGCGCCGCTCAGCAGCACTTTGCCGCCGCACACCACACGCGCCGTCACCAGCCGCCCCAGCGATGTGCGCCGCGGGTCGACGGCAACAATCTCCGACACCAGCCGCCGCTGCCGGTAGTGCTTCTCGCTGGTGATGAAGGTCATTCTGTCATAGAGCGTTATCTCGGGCTTGGCGCTGCCGTACACGGCGTCGGTCTGCTCGCCGTCGATGCCTATCGAAGTCACGGCGCACTCCACCCCCATACTGTTCAGGCGCCCCAGTATGTAGTTGAGACACACCGTCTTGCCGGTGTTCTTCTCCAACCCTACAATCGACAGGCTGCGGTGGCGTAATATCTCCTTGACGAATGGCATCGCTCTTCAATTTCTATTTATTTCCACTTAAAACGCCCAACGCCCCGTTTTATTGTTTCAACCCGAAATCATTCTTGC
>CAJOMZ010000075.1 GCA_905236645.1 uncultured Bacteroidales bacterium | reverse complement strand
ACCATCGTTTACCACACAGTGCGCAAGGGCGAGACTTTCAACTCGGTGGCCAAGAAGTACGGCGTGTCGCCAAGCAACCTGCGCCACTGGAACGGCAAGAGCCGCAAGAGCACGCTCAAGGTGGGCCAGAAGCTGAAGATCTATCTGCCTGCATCGGCTGCGAAGGCCGATGAGGAGCCGGCAACGAAGGACACCGCGGCGGTCGCCGACAGCCTGGCCACGGCTGCCGACAGCACGGGCGGCAGCGAGGTCAAGGCAACGCCAGCCAAACCCGCGCAGGCCAGGCCGTCGCAGCCAACGACGCAGCAGGCGGTATACCACACAGTCAAGAAAGGCGAGTACCTGTCGTTGATTGCCAAGAAGTACGGCACCACGCCGCAGAAACTGATGAAGCTGAACAACCTGAAGAGCGACGTGATCCGCGTGGGACAGAAACTTAGGGTGAAATGAGGCGGCAGATTTTGAACCAATGAACCGATGGAGTTATGAATAAGATTAAAGAGACCCTGTTTTGGAAGGTTATAACGAACAAGTACTTTATTGTCTGTTTCGTTTTCTTCCTGATCATCCTTGTGCTCGACGAGAACAACCTGCTGGTTATACGCTCGCTGAAGCACGATGTGGCCGAGCTCGACTATACCATCGACACGCTGAAGCAGGGCATCTATCAGGACAGCCTTCAGGCCGAGCGCCTGATGTACAATCTCGACACCATAGAGCGCTATGGCAGAGAGAACTACTATATGAAGAAGAAGAATGAGGATGTGTTCATTGTGGTCAATGAAGACAAGGATTGACAGTTTTTAATCAGAATGGACGGACGATTATGAAAAAGAATGTATTATATGTTTGTGTAGCGGCAATGCTTGCATCGCTGACGACGTCGTGCGACGCCATAAAGAAGTTCTTGAGCACCGACCTGTCGGACGAGGAGTATATTGTGGGGCAGCTGTATGCCGACGAGTATGTGAAGGAAACGCCTGTGCAGTTTCGAGGCACCACCCACCCCCAGCCCAACGCCGGAGGCGGATCGGGCAGCACCGGCATTGAACTGAACGACAAGGACAACCGCGACCTGTATGCGGCCATCGATTCGTGGTACGGCACGCCTTACCTCTATGGCGGTTGCAGCACGTCGGGCGTTGACTGCTCCTGCTTTGTGGGCAAGATTTTCAAGACGGTCTACGGTGCCAATCTGCACCGCTCGGCCAACGATATACAGCTTGATATGGCCAAGATGGTTTCACGCGACGCGTTGCGTGAGGGCGACATAGTGTTTTTCACCAACTCGAACGGCAAGGTGTCGCACGTGGGCATCTATCTCAAGGACGACCTTTTTGTGCATTCATCCACGTCCAACGGCGTGACTGTCAGTTCGCTTGAGAACAGCTACTGGAAGAAGCACTTTTATAAAGGCGGCCGCCACAAGGCCGTGAAGACTAAGTATTGATTCTTTTTATCCCAAATAGGTCATTAGACTTTATATCAGCTTTGTATTTGTTCCGGGCAGATTGGCCGCGTCGTCATCGAAGGCGTAGCGGGCTACGTCGAGATGGCGAGGTGGACAAGATGCCGAAAGAAATGCAAAGATGGCATAAAGAGACATTGTTCGGGTCTTATTTTATCGTCTGTCGGTCTAATGACCGATTTGGGTTTATTTGACCTTGTATCCTTCGGCCATCAGCAGGGCCTTGACCTTCTCGCAGTGGTCGCCTTGGATAAGGATTTCGCCGTCTTTGGTGTTGCCGCCCACGCCGCATTTGGTCTTGAGCGTCTTGCCCAGTGCGGCAAGGTCGTCGTCGGTGCCGACAAAGCCTGTGACCAGCGTCACCTGCTTGCCGCCCCGCTGTTTGCGGTCGAGGGCGACGTGGAGCTTTTGCTGCTGTGGCGGCAAGGTCTCCTGCAAAGGTTCGTCGTCTTCATATTCATAGTTGAAGTCGGGATTGGTGGAGTAGACCACGCCTGTACGGTTCTTTTTGGACATAGGTTGTTGATGTGTTGAAATGTTGATACGTTTAGATGTTGAGTTGTTGAGATGGGGGGCGGCGGCAGGTTGAAGTTGACGTCAGGGTTTAAGCTGGGGGTAAGGTCAAAGTCGAGGTGAAGGTCAAAGTCAAGGTACGAGCACTTTGAGCGACTTGCGCTCGTTGTGGAAGTGCAGTTCCTCGCCTATGCGTTCGCCTTCGCCGTCGATGTTGACCCACTTTTCAATGTTGTTGTAGACCGTCACTTTGTGGGCTTTGAAGTATTCAACGTGCTGTGACAGCTCGAAGTGGTTGAGGTAGAGCAGGGGGGCTGTCAGCGGCAGGTGCAGCAGCGGTATGCGGTCGACGATGCATACGTCGATGAGGCCGTCGTCAAGCTTGGCCAATGGTGCGATAGCGGTGTTGTAGCCGAACTGGTTGGAGTTGGCAAAGCTGATGAACCACGCCTTGCGTTCTATCTCGTTGCCGTCGATGTTGAGGCGGAAAGTGTGCTCCTTATAGGTGGGATAGTCGGTAAGGATAATCTTGGCGTAGGCCTGTAGGCCGCGTGCCTTGGCCTGCTTCATACGGCGTGCCACACGTGCGTCGAAGCCTATGCCGGCAATGCTGGTCACCACGCGGTTGTTGAGATAGATGGTGTCTATTTCGGCCACTTTGTAGTGGTTGAGCACCTCTATTGCGTGGGCAGGCGTCAGGGGTATCTTGAGGTTGCGTGCCAGGCCGTTGCCGCTGCCGCACGGGATGATGCCCAGCGTCATACCGCTGCCAGCCATACCCGACACTACGTCGTTGACGCTGCCGTCGCCGCCCACGGCAACGATGGCGTCAAAGCAGCCTTGCTCCACGGCTTCGTGGGCAAGCTCTTTGCCGTGGTGGATGCGTTCGGTGTAGCGCACGGTGTAGTCGATGATGGATTTGTCGATGGTGGTGTCGAGCAGTTCCTCTATTTTCTTCTGCTTGCCGATGCCCGATATCGGGTTGACGATAAAGACAATGTTTCGTTTCATATTATTTGGTTTTTGCTTGCAGTTGGTTGTCAATCATACGCTGGGAGTATTGCTGCAGTATTGCTTTGAGCAGACCCAGTTTGCCGTTGCCGTCCTGCTCGAAGGTGCGGCTATTTGTCTCTTCAAGCAGTGCGACACCCTCGTCGGTTACCAGTTGGTGGTAGCCGCATCCATAGGCTATCTGCCATCCTTCCTCCTGCTGGAAGACGCTGTTGCCGAAGCAGATGCAGGGCTCGTTGTAGCCGAGATAGTCGATGAGTGTAGGCATAATGTCGCTCTGCTGCACAATGCGTTTGCTGCGCTGGCCTGTGGGGTGCTGCGGGTCGAACACTATCATAGGAATGCGATACCACGGCCCATAGTCGTTGAACCCGGGCGAGAGGGCCTGTGCCGGATGGTCGGCCATAATTATGAACAGGGTGTTGTCGTACCACGGCTGTCGGGAAGCGGTGGCGAAGAACTTGCGCAGAGCCATATCGCTGTAGTTCACGCATTCCAGAATGGGGTGGTTGCCCTTGCGGAGCTTGCCCTTATATTCATCGGGGATGGTGTAGGGGTGGTGCGACGAGATAGTGAAAACGCCTGCAAAGAACGGCTCGGGCGTGCGTGTCAGCTGCAGTGCCATATAGTGCAGGAAGTGTTCGTCGAATATACCCCACGTGCCATCGTAGTAGGTCTCGTCGCCAAACTCGTTGCGGCCGTAGTAGGCATCGAAGCCGATCTTCTTGCAGAAGGCGTCGAAGCCCATCGAACCGTTGTAGGCACCGTGGAAGAAGGCCGTGTTGTAGCCGTGCTTCTTAAGCAGCATCGGCAGTCCGACGATGTCGTTTCTCTTATAGTCCGACATCAGTACAGGCCTGTCCATCAGCGTGGGCAGCGATGCCATCACGCTGGGGATAGACTCGATAGACTTCTTGCCGTTGGAGCGCCCTTGGAAGAGCAGGCTCTTGCTTGCTAACGAGTCAAGGAAGGGTGTGAAGCTTACCTCAAGGCTGTCGTTGTAGCAGCCCATATATTCCTGCGAGAAACTCTCCAGTATTATGATTACCACATTCTTGCCACGGTAATATGTCAGGCTGTCGCTGCCGGTGTATGCCACTTGCCCTGCGCCGGCACGGAAGTCGCCATAGCTGATGCCGCTGCCGCCGGTTGCAGCCAAAGGGGTGAACTGCGGGTTGAACAGTGCTGCGGCCTCGTCGTCGGGCATATAGTCGAGCTCGACGAGGTCGGCCACGCCCAGCGTGCGGATGATATTGTAGGGCGAATTGAGCACCAGCGGAGCATTCTTCATCTGGCAATAGCGTGCCGAGTCGTTGAGTTCGATGAAATGACGCTGTGCGCCGCCACGCACAAAGAAGAAGGTCAGCAGCAGGCCGGCGGCGAGCCCGATACAGTCGTTGCGACGGTTGATGCTGTATTCGTTCAGGGCAGGGAAGACGGTCTTGTGCGAGCACACAAGCAGCAGCGCAATGATGGCGACGCCGCTGACGCTCACAGGCCAGTAGTCGACCAAGAACTTGGGTATCAGGTTGCCCATATCGCCGCCCACGCCCATATAGGCGAACATCTCGCTGCTCATACGGCGGTAGGTGAACTGGAAGTAGGCAACGTCAATCTGGTTGACCACCACCACCACAAGCACAGGAATCAGGTACAGGCAGTCGCTCAGGAAGCGATACCACCTTTTCCAGCGTATGTTGGAGGGAATGAGGTTCATAACAATGAACGGCACCAGCACCAGCGTAAGCGTGGCCATAGCAAAACGCAGGAAACCCCACACTATGCCGGCCCACTCGCCGAAGCCGCCGGTGTGGAAATGCCCGCTGTTGAGCAGATAGTACATCACCTGCGTCAGTGTCAGCGCCACAAGCGCTATCATTATCTTGACAATCAAATACCCGTATACATTCCCGGGGTTGAACCATCCTTTCTTATGTGACATTTGCTGAGATGTTGATATGGTTAATTGTTGAGATGTTGAATTGTTTATTTGTTTAATTGT
Source organism: uncultured Bacteroidales bacterium (assembly GCA_905236645.1). Lineage (GTDB taxonomy): Bacteria > Bacteroidota > Bacteroidia > Bacteroidales > P3 > Colimorpha. The sequence continues at coordinate 3,440 of CAJOMZ010000075.1, read as the reverse complement.
TGATATGTTGAGGTGTTGTCCGCTTTTACTTCATTGTCAGGGCTTGTACTTGGAGGCGGCCAGAATAGCCTGCGAGTCGTTGTTCGCGAACAGCTCTTTCATCGTGCACTTGCTGTTCGCCATATATCTGCGCACAATCTGCCAGCCTATGTAGTGCGTCGTGCGCGGGGCCGAGTCCTTGAAGGCGTTGGTTTTCGGTGCCTCGTCGACGAAGTTGTGGTAGCGGCTGTAGTCTTTCTCATACAGCAGGTTGTTCTGTATGAAGAAGGCCCACACGTTGCTCTCGTTGGCTTTCATCCATTCCATCTGCTCCTCGCTGTAGCGTATCTTCAGGCGATCCTCCTTCTTGGGCATCACCTGGTCGAGGAAGTAGAGCACTTTGCCTTCCGAAACCATCAGGTCGAGCATCGTGACGTCCTGCTCGTCGGGCATTTCAATGAATTGGCGTGCAATCTCAGCCATTATGTCCGATGCCAGATAGATGCTGTCGCTCAGCTCCACAATGTACATCGGAAGCCCGAAATAGCTGTATTTCTCCATCCCGCCCAGCGCGTACTGGTCGAGGTGTATCAGCACACTCTTCGACGTGCTGGGTGCGATGATGCGCTGATTGTAGTCGAAATCGCCCGAAACGAAGGTGGCAAACCATCGGTAGTCGATGCGGTCGTCGAGCGCTTTGGCCTTGTTCAGGGCGGCGGTAAGCTCCTTCTCGAGCCAGTTGAGCGAATGGTAGCGCCTGTCGGTGATGCGATAGATGTCGCGCACCGTGCTGTCGGCCATAAAGTCTGCCAGTTGCGACATATAGACCTTGTCGTCGGGATAGATGTTAAGCAGCGGGCTATTGAACTTAGTCTTGAAGTCCGTCAATGCGTCCTTCAGTTTGTCGGCCGGTGTGCCGAAAAGCATCTGCTCAAAGCGTTCAATCGTAATGTCGCCGTCGTCGTGCCGCTCGTCCGAGCCCTTGCATCCAGCAAGCAGACATATCGCCAAAAGACTATATATAAATAAGTTCCGTGTCTTTCTCATAAGCCAAAGCGTTTGAAAACAAAGTGCAAAGATACTAAAAAAACTGCAAATGCAAAGGCCGTACCGTTAATGGTGCGGCCTTCGCGAAAAGCATTGCAATAAAAAATTATTTCTCTTTTGCAGCCTCGGCTTGCCCGGCCTCTTCGGTGTTGAGGATCTTGAGCTTGGCCTCGAGGAGCGCAATCTCCTGGCGGGCGCTCTGCATCTTCTTCTCGAACTCGGCTTTCAGCAGGTCGGCCTGCTTCGAGTTGGCGAGGAAGCCCAGATTGTTCTCCCACAGGTTGATGTCGCCGCGCAGTTTCTGAATCTGCTCCATCAGCTGGCTCTTCTTGTTGCCGTGGTCGCCCGATGCGTTGCTGTGCAGGGTCTCGCGGAACGAGTTGAGCTCGGCTTCGCGGGCGGTAATCTTCAGCTTCTCGAACATTGCGTTGATGGTGTCGCGGAACTCCTTCTGCAGGCGCTGCTTGTCGGCGATAGGCACAAAGCCCACCTCCATCCAGCGGCGCTGGAAGTCCTTGATGGCGGTGAGGTTCTCCTCCTTGTCGTCGCCGAAGGCGTAGGCCTTGAGTTCGGCAAGGATGGCCTCTTTCTTGGCCAGGTTCTCCTGCTCCGAGCCGCGCAGCTCGGTGAAGTAGGCCGACTTGCGGTTGAAGAACTCGTCGCAGGCACCGCGGAAGCGCTGCCATATCTTCTCGCTGACCTTGCGGCTGACGGGGCCTATGTGCTTCCACTCGTCCTGCAGTTTCAGCAGTTCCTCGGTGGCTTTCTTCCAATCGTCGCGTTTGGCTATGGCCTCGGCCTGCAGGCACAGGTCTATCTTCTTGTTATAGTTCTCGCTCTGCTCGTCCTTGACGGCGTCGAAATGCTGTTTCTTCTCGGCATAGAAGCGGTCGATGCTGCCTTTGAAGGTGCTCCACACCTCCTCGTTGCGCTCGCGCGGCACGGGGCCTATGCTCTTCCACACCTTCAGCAGCTCGTCGAGCTGTGCCGACACTTCGTTCCACTGCTTGGTGGCTGTGGGCTTCTCGGCGGTGAGTTCCTGTGCTTTCTCGATGAGGGCCTGCTTAGCCATCAGGTTTTTCTCCATCTCCTCGCGGCGCTGCTCGTAGTGTTCGCGGCGGCGCTCGTCAATCTGCGACGCGGCGTTGCGGAAACGGGCCCAAATCTCGTCGTTGTGCTCTACCGGCACGGGGCCTATCTCGCGCCACTGCTCGCGCAGGTTCTGCAGCTCTTTGGCGGCCTTGGCGATAGAGGGCTCCACTATCAGCTCTTCGGCTTTCTCGCACAGGAGGGTCTTGCTCTCAAGGTTCTTCTTCTGGTCAAGGAGTATGAGTTCCTTGTTGATTTTCACCTTGTTGAAGAACTGCTCGATGAGGAAGTGGTAGTTCTGCCACAGGCCGTTGAGCTCGGCACGCGGCACCTCGCCGATGGCTTTCCAGCGGTCCTGGATGGTGTTGAACTGGTCGTAGGAGGCCTTGAGGCTCTCCGAATCGTCGTCTATCAGCTTGCGCAGCTCTTCGAGGATCTGCTGCTTCTGCTCGAGGTTGCGCTTCTTGGCTGCTTCCACCTCGTCGATGTGTTTCTGTCTACGCTCGCGGTAGACGCTGTATATCTTGCGGTAGGCTTCGGCCACGCTGTCGTCGCCGCCTTCGTATTCGTCTTTGTTGCCGCCTTCTTCGATGAATTTGTCGAAGGCTGCTTTCTTGGCCTCTTTGTCGGCCTCGGCGAAGCGCAGTTTGATGGCTCCTACACGGTTCTTGATCTTGGTGATGTCGTCGGTCTGAAGCAGTTCTTTGAGGGCCTCTGTCAGCTCTTCGCGGCTGTAGGCGCTGTAGTCGACTTCGGGCTCCTCTTCTATCTCTGCCTCGGCTTCGGGCTCGGCCTCGGCAGCGGGCTCGGCGGGCTGCTCGGCTGTGGCGTCAGCGGGCTCGACGGGCTGCTCGGCGGCTGTTGCTTGTGGTTGGTTCTCAATAGGTTCGGCTTCCGTTTTGGGAGCGTCGCTCTGTGCGCTTTCAGCAGGTTGTTCTGCCAGGGGTTCGGGTGTCTGCTCGGACTGGGTTGCCTCGACTTCCGGTTGCGGATTCTGGGCTTCCATTGTCTCGTTCTGCATTTCTTTTGGTTCGTCCATAGATTGTTTGGTTTGTGTTACAATTACTTGTTTTTTAGCGGATTAATGATATTTTCCGGCCTTTTGGCCGTTTCGTTCGAAGTGCAAAAGTAAACAAAAAAACGATATTGGCGAAAAAAATAATTCTGCTTTCCGCGTCCACGCACCGCATCGATGCCCTGCCGTCGCTGTGTTTCCCTTGTGTTTGCATCATATCAAGTCCGTTCGTTGTCCAGTCGTTGTCCAGTTGTTGTCCAGTTGTTGTCCAGTCATTGACTGGACAACAACTGGACAACAACTGGACAAC
>CAJOMZ010000074.1 GCA_905236645.1 uncultured Bacteroidales bacterium | reverse complement strand
TAGCAGTCGAGCCAGCGCCTGACGTCGGCTGGAAGATTGGAGGATGCGGCTTCGCTGGCAGCCGTGGCGAAACGCAGCGCGGTCAGCGTCGCGCCTTCGCACTCGGCCTCTAAAATGCCAAGCGGCGAGAAGTATAACTGCTTGTCAATCACTTATTTTTAGCTTTGGGCTGGGGATAGGGAAGTGCATCGCAGGTGGCCTTCACCAGCGCCGACAGGTAGTCGCGGTCGTCGATGTCTTCTATGTAGAAGTATGGCTTGGCGCCATCGTAGGGTGGGCGCAGCTCCTCGGTGCGCAGAAAGGCGCGGCCCGCGTCGGTGGGCTTGACGTAGAAGCCGTTGTCGCTTATAAGGCCGAAGAATTTGCCGTGGCAGTAGACGCCATAGTCGCCGAACATCTTGCGGACAGTGATTACGCCTGCGCCGCCGCACTGGTCGATTATGTACTGCACAAGGTCGGTGTTGCTTGCCATAGGTAGGTGGGGTTTGAGTTTAACCGTTTGATTGCCTGCAAACGAGGCCTGGTCATTTATGTTCGGGCACCACGGCAAAGAAAAGCAGGGGCTCGGACTGGCTGGCGTTGACAAGGCTGTGCGAGTGGCCCTGCGGACAGTAGTGGCATTGACCTGCCGTGAGGCGTTCCTCGCCGTCGTCGTAGAGGCAGCGTGCCTCGCCGCTGAGGACGTAGATGATTTCGCTGTTGGTCTCGTGGCTGTGGTAGCCTATCGAGCAGCCTGCCTCGAGCCGTCCGCGCATTATCTTGTTCGTGCCGTCGTTGAAGGTACGGAACATTGTGTCGCCCTCTCCGCCCTTGAAGTTAGGGTTGGCGACTTCGTCTATCTTGCTGAAATCTATCACCATAGATGTTGATATTATGTTTGCATTCCCGGGCGCCCTACACGGTGGCGACGCGGTCGCGTTTGTTTATGCCGTCAGGCTATCAGAATCCGCTGCCGAACATCTGCCAGAACTTGGCCTCGAGCTGACGCCAGTCGTAGGCGGCCTTGTCGTAGACGCGATAGGTATAGTCGTTGAGCAGGTTGGCTATCTGATTGGCCGGATTGAAATCCTCGTCCTCGCGCGCCTTGAGGCTCTTCACGCTGTTTTCCAGCTCCGTAAGGCCCTTGAAGGCGTCGCGCTCGTTGTCGAGCACGGCCTTCATCATATCGTCGCGGGTTCGCTGCCAGGCAACGGTGGCCAGCTTGTTGGCTTTGCGGAACTGCCACAGCACGGCATTGTCGCTGTATTGCTTGTGGCCGCACAGGTCGTAGGCCTTCGGCAAGCGGCTGTTGCCGCAGAAAATAGGCACGCGCGGGCTCTGGCCGGGGTTGTCGACGGCCACCCAGCAGACGCCTCCCACCTCGTCGGGCAGCCAGTCGCGCAGCTGTGCCACAAAGGAATAGGAGCACCACGCCACGCTTACGGTGCGCTTGAAGTCGACGGTGCCGGGCTTCAGGTAGTTGAGCGTGCTCTGCATATTGCCGCCCATCCAGGGGTTGGCAAGCGGGCTGATGATTGTATCTTTGTACTGCGTGCCGTCTTTGTGGCGGCGGTTGGCTACCATCTTGACATTGCGGCACATATCCATATCGGTACCCTCGTAGGTGGAGCGCAGCAACTGCATCACGTCAGTGGCGTCTACGCTCTGGTCGGGAACGACGGAGAAGGGCAGCTCGTCCATTTCCATCGAGAGGCCCAGCGACGGAGCCAAGGCGTTGAAGATGAAGAACTCGCGTTCGCGGAAGTTCTTGCCGTTGGCATAGCTGGCGTTGAACGACTTCCACCATACGAAGTCGCCCGTTCCGTCCCAAAGGTTCAGTTTCTTGGCCACCTCTTCAATGTTGTCGGAGCACATAAAGTACTCAGGATTGTTGCGTTGCAGCTTGCCGATGCGAGGTATGTTGGCACTCACGGCCACGGCGTTGTCGGGCACGCGCTGCGCCGCCCATACGCCGCCGATTTTGTCGGGGCCCTCGCCGAGTATTTCCATCTGCCAAACCTCGTTCTTGTCGGCAATGGTGATGCACTCGCCGCCGTCGCCATAGCCATACTCCTTTACCAGGCTGCCTATCAGCCTGATGGCGTCGCGGGCATTGTCGCATCGCATCAAGGCCACACGCTCAAGCTCTTCGATCAGGAACATACCCTGCTTGTTCTGCATCACTTCGGGTCCGCCGAAGGTGGTCTCGCCAATAGCCAACTGCTTCTCGTTCAGGCAGGGATAGGCTGTATTGAGGTAGGCGTAGGTGTGGCGCACCTGCGGGATGGTGCCCGCCACCTTGACTCCGGCAGTGTCGTTGCGATAGGCGGTATGCATAGTGCCCTTGCGCACGGTATGACGCTCACCGGCCTTGTAATCGCGCGCCGGCTCCATCGTCATCCAGGTACGGTAGCGGCCGTCGCAGGTGTGACTGGTGATGACGCTGCCGTCGGTCGAGGCCTTCTTGCCGACCATAATGGACGTGCACGACTGGCCATCAACCAGTTGCGAGTTGAAATCCTGGCCAAAGGCCAAGCCTGCTACCAGAAGTAGACTGACTAAGATAACTGATTTCTTCATAATTCTATGTTATTCATTATTAATTCAAAGCATTTGGCCCCGGTTTCAATGATGCCGTCGGGGAAGTTGTAACCTGGATGGTGCAGTTCGGGCTGGTTCTCGCCACTGCCCAGGCCGAAGAAGGCTCCGCGGTATTTTTGCAGGTATTCCGCGAAATCCTCGGACCAACGGAAGGGCGATTCCGCATACTTCACGTTCATACCCGAGAAGATATCGTGCAGCTGTTCAACCATTTCCGAGCTGTTCTCGGTAGCCTTGAAGGGCTCGCGCAGTTGCTTTTCAAGCTTGAGGCCGTGGCGTTGGGCGGCCTCTGTCGCAATGGCGTCGGCGTCCCTCATAAGTTGCTGCATCCCGTTGTTGGTCAGTGTGCGCAGGGTGAACATTACCTCTGCCTTGCCTGCCGAGGTTCCGAACGCCTCGTCCCCCACCCTGCAACAGATCAGGGTCGACAGGCGTAAATCCTTGCCACTGTAGACGTTGAGCTTGTTGAAGCGCTCTATCGTTTCCGCTACCGCCAGACCTGGGTTGAGGCCTTTCTCGGGGGTCGAAGCGTGAGTCTCGCGGCCTGTCAGCGTGTATATCACGCCGCAGGAGGCTGCAGCGAACGTATTGCGGTTGAGTACCACCATACCCTCGGCAAAGCCCGGCAGGTTATGCAGCCCGAAGACAGCCTGCACGCCGTACTTGTCAAGCAATCCGCTGTCCACTATCTTTTTGGCACCTTTTCCGGTCTCCTCTTCAGGCTGGAATATCAACACTATGTTATGCTTCAGTCTCGTCGCAGAGACGGTTTCGGCAAAGCGAAGCATTATTGCCGTATGGCCGTCGTGCCCGCACCGGTGCCCTGTCGGGAGTGCGTCGGTATCGGCGCGGAAAGCAATTGTCGAGGCGTTGGCATCGCCGCTTTCCCAGTAGGCCACGACTCCGTATCCCCCGACGTTTGTATTCAACTCGGTCGGGTTCAGTTCTTTCAAGAATCCGACTATCAGGTTGTGCGCGAACGATTCCTCGCCGGAAACGCCTGGATTATTGTGCAGATTCTGTCTGATACCGACTATATCCTTCATTGCTTTCATTTGCTGACTGTTCGCAGATTTCCGACTTCATCCTTGAAGTCTTTTCCCCTATATTCGAAGTTCTTGTAGTGGTCGTAGCTTGACGCGGCTGGTGAGAGCAGGCATATTCCGCCGTTACAGGTATTGGCAGCGGCAAACCTCACCGCCTCTCCCATCGAGTAGTCACTGCTGTAATGGCACAGCATATTCCTATCCTTCAGCCCTTTGGCCATCTCTTCGCCCGCAGAACCGAACAGGACCACATTCCTCACCTTCCGTCCTAAGGGCGCATTCATCAGGTAATCGGTCAGTGGAGCATAGTCTATGCCCCTGTTGAAACCGCCTAATATCAGTGTGTCAACCTCTTTCAAGGCCTCGAGCGCGGCAATGGTCGTCTGAGGGATTGTCGATATCGAGTCGTTATAATAAGTCACACCGCCAACGGTAGCCACCCTTTCCAATCTGTGTTCAAGGCTGTGGAAAGTCTCAACGGCTTTGGCAAAGGCCTCTTTCGAGACATTATAGTTCTGCGCCAGCAGCCATACCAGGTAGATATTCGACAAGTTATGGTCCCCTTTCAGCTCCGTTTTGACGGAGGTCACAAAAGCATCATTCAGTGCATCTTGTAGACTATAGGCGACCACCGTCGAGGGAATCACATCCTTCAGCGTCCGTACCTGCGCCGTTAGATCCTCGTTATCCGAACAATAATAGAACCTGCCCCCCTCGTCCTGCTTGAGTGCAATCTGCATCTTGGCCCGCTCATAGTCGGCGTACCCCCTGTAGTGGTCCAAATGCTCCGGGAACAGGTTAAGAATGGCAGAATACGTCGGTGCCCGGTGTATGTTCTCAAGCTGATGGCAACTCAGTTCGGCCACCACCGTGGTGTCGTGCGACAAACTGTCGAGCACATCGAAGAGCGGAATACCCATATTGCCTGCCATAACGACCTTGTGACCGGCCTCTTTCAGTACGTGGCAGAGGAGATTGGCGGTAGTGCTCTTGCCCTTGGTGCCTGTAATGCCGAAAACAGTCGCACCGCAGTAGCGCAAGAAGAGGTCAGTCTGCGATGTAACAGCCTCCATATCGCACTTACCCTCAAAGAAATAAGTCGGGATGCCCGGCGACTTCAGTATTAAATCATAGCGTTTTGCCTTCAAAGCGGCATCAATCTCGTCGTTGTTGCAGGCGATGTCGAAGCGGCGCGACGGGAACAAGCGTTGCAGCAGGCCGTGGCTACTCTTCCCTTCGCGGCCGTAGCCGGCAATCAACACCTCCTTGCCAACGAAACAGTTGAACAGCCCCTTGTATGCCACCATACCCTCCACGCCCACAGGCTGATGCAGAGCCGCCGTCAGCGCGCACAGGTCATCGTCCTGCAGATTGTGCTCACACTGAATGCCATACAAGTCACTCGCAATCGGATGCAGCTTGTAGCCAGCCAATAACGCCGGCAATGCCCTGTCGCCACTGTACCATTTCGACAGCGTCATCGACAAGGCATCGTTCACCTCGCCGACGGTACCCACGCACTCGAACGGCTTGGTCTCAGCCTTGCCTGTAAGCTGCTCGAACTCAAGCTGCAAGCCACTGTCGTCGAGCATATTCTTGCCGAAAATGGCATTCAGTCGCTCCGGCTCTATGAACGGCGAAAGGATGATATAGGCAAACAGGCACTTGGCGCAGTGGCCGCACCAGATGTCCTCCTTGCTGCCGACGTTGCAGCTCTTGAACACGTCGAAATAATGCCCGAAGCGCGAGAAGAGCATTGCTATCTGCAGTTCGCTCAGCGGTCGCAGGAAACTGTAATACTCAATCTTACGCGACAGGTTTGCAGCCACATACGCGCGAAAATCGTTCTCGAACCCAAGGCTTTTCGAGTACTGGTGGTTCACCGAAGTGCCTGCCACCGTACTCTCATTGGCACTGCTTTCGTTCGACAAGGCCACGCGGTAGCGGCGCCCCGTAAGCGCCGACGCCAGAAGGCAATAGAATGCCAGCATAGCGCTGAACGGCGTATGGCCGTTCAAAGCCCCCTTGCCGTTGAGCTCAAGCAGCAATGGATGGATGGTCCGCTTGATGACAATCACATCGTCAAGCTCATACCCTGCGCGCTGCACGCACTCAATCGTCGCCCCGCGCGGGTTCATTATCAGCGGCAGCGGACGGCAGTCCTTGTCCGTTTCCAACTGTCCGCCCTCCGTTCCGTGCCCGCCGCTCAGCAGCTCCAGCGTCACCACCGAGTCCTTGCCACCGCCTATCGGGACGATATGGCTTTCGGCGACGGTTCCCGAAGCCTCGAACAGGCTGTCGTCGATTGGCTGGAACGGCATCTGCCCTTCCGACACAATCGTCATAAAACCATCCTGCGAGGCAGCGATACCGTTGGTGTAGAAGAACTCGCCCAAACCGTTAAAGAACAGCTTTTTCCAGAATACCACCTGGCTGTCCGTCAGCTTGAACGGCCTTACCGTGACCTTCGGCGGGCAGTAGCACTTCCAGTAGCTGACCAGTTCGACCATACCAATGTTGAACACCAGGCTGTCGAGCGTCTCTTTCGTCAGCCTGTCAGGATGCAGGAACGGCCGCGACGGGATGAAGGCCGTGGGGCGGAACACAAGTCCGCTGTCAGCAACCCCCTTGCGGGCTGTCGCCATCATCCTGAAACAAAAAGAGATGTGCAAACCGTCAGGCTGCACATCATATTCATAGCTATCGTAGATGAACTCGGGGAACATTCCACGATAGGTGTTGTATAATTTCTGTTTAGACATCTACTCCAGTTTAAACGAGGTCTTGCCAATCTCGTAGCCGCCGGCATAGAGGCGCACCCAGTAGAGACCAGGCGTCAGCTCCACGGCGTCGGCCTTGCGCCACAGCATAGTCAGCGTGCGGCCCGAGCCGGTGAACTCAATATCCTGCTTGGTGGTATACTGCATCTGAACGCCGTTCATATTGAACATATAGTCATCGGCATTGCCATTGCTTATGGCTCTGTCGGCGGCGTTGGAGATGCGTGCAAAGATGGTCATCGAGCCTGGATCGACGACATTGTTGTCAAGCAGACGGCAGTCGATGCGGACGAACTTGGTCTGAGAGGCCTTCGTTGTGGGCTTCACAACGTTGCCCACCTTGACGCTCTTGCCCGGTGTCACCTTAAGGTCGGACGTAACCAGAACCGAAGCCAGCTTCACCTTCTGTTGCAGACGCTCATTTTCAGCAAACAGTGTCGAGCTTGCCGCGACCTGCTCCTTCAGTGTGGCGTTCTCGCCCCTCAGCTGCTCGTTCTCGGCACGCAGGCGCTCGATCTCGGCGGCATAGCTGTCGCACAGCGACTGCAGGTCGGCCAAACGCTGCTCCACGCTGCCCTTGGTGGCCTTGGAACCGCCCGTGTTGCTCTTGGCTTCGGCCAGTTCCCGCTCTTTATTCTGAAGGTCGGACTGCAGTTGTGCAATCTCGCCACGCTGGGCCTCGACCTGTGCTGTCAAGTCGGCAATGGTCTTGGCGGCTGCGGCTTCCTTGTCAGCATCGTTGCCACCCTTGGCGGCAGCGTTTGCATAGGCCGTGTTCTCGGCCGTCAGCTGCTCGACGCGGGCCTGCATAGCCATCACCTGCTGGCGCAGGTCGCTGATGGTGCCCTGCAGGGTCTGCTTGTCGTTCTCGCACTGCTGGACAATGGCCTGCTGAGCCTTTGCCGCATCCTCGTTCTGGCTGCCCTGTGCAGCCTGCAGCGTCTTGACCTGCGAACCGGCAGCGTCGAGGTTGGACTGGCAGTTGGCAAGGTCGGCTTTCACCGAGGCAAGGGTCTCGTTTGCAGCCTTGACATCGTTCTGATACTGAGTGTTCTGCTTGCGGCAGTCGTTCAGTTGGGCTGTCATCTGGCGCAGTTCCGAACGGACAGCGGTCAGTTCCTCGCTTGCAGCGGCGTCGTTTTCCTTCTCGGCCTGCTTCCTGAGCGAAGCGACATCGGCCTTCAACGACTTGATTTGCTTGTTGAGGTCGGCTATTTCAATCTTGTAGGTCTTGATGTTGCCGTTCAGCTCTGCCACCTGGCTCTCATAGTCCTTCTTCATCTGTTCGCAGCCCGACTTGTCGTCCTTGGTGTTGGCTTTGAGGCGGGCAGTCTCGGCCTTGAGGTCCTTTATCTGCTTTTCCTGGGCGGCTATCTGCTTTTGCAGGTCGGCCACCTGGCTCTTGTATTTCGAGTCGCCCTCCTTGCTGTTCGAGGCGTTCTGGAGCGACTTGATTTTGGCGCTCTGCTCGTCAAGTCGTTTCTGCAACTGCTTGATGGTGTTTTCCTTCTCGCGAATCTCCTTTTGCTTGCTGTCAAGCTGAGCCTGATCCACAGTGCCGGCCGACTTGCCGGGGGCCTTGCTGCCCAGACGGTCGATAAGGCTTTGGATTTCAGCAGCCTGAGCAGTAATCACGCTGTCGCGTTCGGCCATCTGGCTGTTGAACTGGCTGTTCTCCGACTTCAGTCGGGTGTAGAGCATCATAGTGGAATCCAGCTGGTTTTGAAGTTCAGCCACCTCACGGTTGCTCAAATTAGAGGTGCCCTCGCCGCACGACTGCAGGAGCGACACACACATCAACGCGGCGCACGCAAAGGTGGCCGTTCTCTTAAGTGTACACATTTTCATATAATTATGCATATTATTTATTCAAAGATGCGTATTTATTCAGACTGCAAAAATACAAAAAAAAATGCATATACAGCACATTCGTCAAATATTTTTTCAACACAGAACGAACTGAAAAACGCCTCCGAAAAGCCATATCCATAAAACGCACATAGCAAAGGACTTACACCTACCCGCTCCGTTCGTTGTCCAGTCGTTGTCCAGTTGTTGTCCAGTTGTCCAGTCAATGACTGGACAACAACTGGACAACAACTGGACAACGACTGGACAACGAGCGGTGTTGGTAGGGGGCGGAGACGGCTTTGCAAGGGCGTTTTGGCGGGGAGGCCTGCCTGCCGGGATGAGGGCCGGGGCGGGATGGATTTTTTCGGAATCGATTTTTTTGTGTATTTTTGCACTCTCGAAAAGGGCGGCGCCAAGGCCGCTGTACAGCCCGTAACTCTATGAATGACAATCGCGACAATATTGATTTTGCAAGTACCGACATCGGAAAACTTTTCCGTCGGTTCTTCTTCCCCACCCTTTGGGGGATGCTTTTCAGTATGGCTTTCATCCTGACCGACGGCATTTTCGTGGGCCACGGCATAGGTCCCGACGGGTTGGCGGCCATCAACCTCGTAGGCCCCATAATGATGGTTATCAGTGGTATGGGAATGATGTTCGGGATGGGTGCCAGCGTTGTCGCGGCCATACACCTGTCGAAAGGCAACGTCAAGGCGGCGCGCATCAATGTGACGCAGGTTTTTATGGCCGGCGCCACGGTGTCGCTCCTGATGGGCCTTGTCTGCTATTGCTTTCCGCGCCAGGTGCTGACCCTGTTGGGTGCGCGTGGAGCCATTTACGGTGCGGCCTACGAATACTATATATGGTTCATTCCCACCTGTTTGCTGATGATGATAGAGACTATAGGCCTGTTTGTCATCAGGCTTGACGGCTCGCCGCGCTACGCAATGCTGTCGAATATCATCCCCGCCGTGGTCAATATAGTCCTCGACTTTGTCTTCATCTTTCCCTGCCACTGGGGGCTGATGGGCGCGTCGTTGGCCACCGACATCGGCGGATTGGTGGCGGTGGCGATGGTGATGCACTATATGCTGTTCCGCACCAAGACGCTGAAATTCTACAGGTTGAAACGGACGCGCACCAGCCTTGCCCTCACGCTGCGCAATGTGGGCTATATGGTCAAGATGGGCGCATCGGGACTGGTGGGCGAGCTGGCCGTGGCGGTGATGATGCTTGCAGGCAACCTGGCATTCAAGCATCACCTGGGCACCGACGGCGTATCGGCCTACAGCATAGTCTGTTATCTCTTTCCGCTGGTATATATGCTCTACAACGCCGTGGCACAGTCGGCACAGCCTATAATAAGCTACAACTACGGCGCCAGGCAGCACCAACGGGTCTTCAAGACCATCTCTATGAGCCTGACAATAAGCATTGTGCTGGGAGTTGTCATCACGCTGCTGTTCCTGTTTCTTGCGCCCTGGATTGTGCAGATATTCCTTGATGGCGGCGAGAAGGCGGCGCGCCTGGCCGCAAACGGCCTGCCATACTACGCGACCGGATTTGTCTTTATGGCCATCAACATCTGTGTCACAGGCTATTACCAGAGCGTTGAGCGCGCAGGGGTGGCGGTTGTCTTCACCATTATGCGCGGCATACTGTTCATCATTGCCGCCTTTGCAGCGATGCCGCTGCTGGCAGGCGAAAAGGGCCTCTGGCTGGCCGTTCCCACCGCCGATCTGCTGACCACCGTGGCAATAGCCGTCTACGTCCTTGTCGACCAGCGGAGGATAAGGCGCGCGCTGCAATAGGCAGCCAGTCAAAAGGCATAGCGGCAGGGAGAGGGCGGCACTGAGGCGTCAGCTGTAGTTGAAGTCCACGACCACGGAGAAGCGGTGTTCGGGGAATTTCTCGTGCAGATATTTGTCATAGCGTCGGCGATTGCGACGACACACGTTTTTTCAGCCTGTCAATCACCTGCAAGTCTGCCGGCAGCCAGCTGACGCTGTCCAGTCTGTCCATCGTCAGCCAGCAGGCCGCTTCGTGCTCGTTAAGATGCAGGGCGTCGGTCAGCAACGAGCAGAGATAGCAATGCATTGTGAGGTGGAAGGCCGGATAGTCGTACTCTACCGTGCAGAGGAGCCTGTCGACACCGATTTCGGCAGACAGTTCCTCGCGGATTTCCCGTTTCAGGGCCTCCTCGGGTGTTTCCCCGGGTTCCATCTTTCCTCCGGGAAACTCCCACCAGTCCTTCCACTCGCCATATCCGCGCTGCGTGGCGAATACGGCTTCTTGACGACAAATGACGGCGGCGACCACTTCGATTCGCTTCGCCGGCGCCGGACATCCTGCTATCGGGTTCGCTTTCATATCATTGGTTTTCCTTTTGAAACAATTGCAGCTGTGCCGCCAAAATGACGGGAGGTAAAGGCATCGACAACTATAGTGTTTTTATTAAACCCAAATCGGTCATTAGACCGACAGACGATAAAATATGACCCGAAAATACAATGCTTACATAAAGTCTAATGACCGATTTGAGTTAAAAAAAGGGACGCTGGTGTTTGGCCAGCATCCCAATTCTACAGGACAATCTATTTATTTAAAATAGGCTACTCCGCTCTCGAAGATGAGCTGGTCGTTGGGATAGTCGATGTTGAGGGCGGTCTGCCAGGTGCGGCGCTCGCTGTGGCCCATCTTGCCCAGCACGCGTCCGTCGGGGCTGGTGATGCCCTCGATGGCGCAGTAGGAGCCGTTCATATTGTATTCCTCGTCCATCGTGGGCTGGCCCTGCGGGTCGACATACTGG
>CAJOMZ010000073.1 GCA_905236645.1 uncultured Bacteroidales bacterium | reverse complement strand
CTACTTACGCCATATTTTTTGAAACATTTTTTCAATATAATTTTTTATGACACTCTTATTAAAATATATTATGTAAGTTTTATACGGCGACGTCCTGTCCCGCAACCAGTTATCAACATATCGATATGCGTTTTTCAAAAGCAAAATTATGGATTGTGGCTGCGATAACGATGCTGGCCACAAGTTGCGGTACCGTTGAAGAGTACGTGCTGCTGAACGATTTGGACGTCGACACTTACTACAAGATGCAGCCGATGCCCGAGTTGCACATCAAGCGAGGCGACAACCTGCGCATAGTGGTGACGCACAAACTGCCTATGCTGGCCGAGATGTTCAACAACAAGATCAACACCGTCGAGGGCGGCGAGTCGCTGACGGAGTATATGGTCAACGGCGACGGCTACATCAACTTTCCGCTCATCGACACGGTGAAGGTGGAAGGCCTGACCTGCTCGGAGGCCGAGCAGCTGATATCGCAAAGGATTGCCGATGCAGGCCTGGCGTATGGCGCGACGGTGAGCATCAAGATTACGAACTTCAAGGTGACGGTGATTGGCGAAGGCGCAACCGGCATCTACGAGTTCGAGGACGGCAAGGCAACGATATTCGACCTGATAGCCAAGGCCAACATTGCACAAGGCAACAACGCCGGGCTCAACGGCGGCATAAGCATCAGGAGAGACAAGATACTGATTATGCGCGAGGTCGACGGTGTGCTGAACTCGGACTACATAAGCCTGCTGTCGAAGGACATCCTTTTCTCGCCCTACTACTATCTGCAGCAGAACGATGTGATATATGTGTGGCCGTCGCAGACTGCCATACGTGGAAGCAACCGCATTGTCGACTTCTGGCTGAGCCGCCTGTCGATAGTGACGACGGCCGTGAGCTTGGTGACGCTGGTGGTTACCCTGTTCAGCAAGAAACAGAGCTGACCCCCTGCTCCCTTTCAACCCTTTAAACCTTTTAACCTTTACAACCCTTTTAACCCCCTAATATGATAGATCAGGCAAAGGCAGACAATGCTGCCAACAACGCAGTGCGCAAGAATACCAACCGGTTTATTATCCACAACATAATAGAGCTGTTTATGTCGGCGTGGTACTGGATTGTCGTGTCGTTAGTGATCTGTATGGTCGTGGCGTGGCTGTATCTGAAGATGAGCCCCGACACATACGCGATAGCCGCAACGATGCAGATCAACTCACCCAACCAACAGATCAACCAGGATGTGATGAAGGCATTCCGCTCGCCCAGTTCGGCAGAGAAGGAGATTCACTTCTTCAAGTCGAACCAGGTGATACAGGATGTCATTGAGGAGCTGAACCTGACGGTGACATACAGGAAACCGCATCTGTTCCAGGACGAAGACCTATACGACAAGACGCCGATAGACGTCCGTTTTGTGGACAACACATATCCCGCGTGCAACTTTGAGATTGAGTGCAACGAGAAAGGATATGTGCTGACATCGATAGAGAAAGAGAAAGGCAGGGTGCCGATGATGTGGAAAGGCGCGTATGGCGACACGCTGATAACGCCCAAAGGCGTGATAGTGATTAGCCGCCGTGCCGGTTATGCACACATCAAGGAAGAGTATATGCTGATCGACTACCGTCCGCTGAATGAGGCCACAGGCTACTATATGGGCCGTATGAATGCCGCGATAGTCGACGATGACGCCGGCAACATAAGGCTTTCTATGACCGACATCAACCTGAAGCGCGGCATAGACATCATCAATCTGTGGATTGAATCGTACAACCGCCACACCGTGGAATACAAGAACCGCGTGGCAGAGAACACCGCACGCTTCATCGAGGAGCGACTGCAGGTGATAAGCGTGGAGCTGTCGGACGTGGAGGGCGACCTTGAGCATTATATGCGTGAGCACAACATCAGCGATATGAACACCGAGATGGGCACCAACATCAGCAACCGCAGCCAGTATTCGCAGGCTATGGTCGACGAAGAGGTGGCCATAAGGATTGCGCAAGACCTGCAGAACAAGGTGCGCGAGGCGGAGCCTTACACGATGCTGCCCAACCTGTCGATAGGCGATGCAAGCATCGGCGCGCTGATTGAAGATTACAACAAGCGTGTCCGCGAGCGCCAGTTGCTGCTTGCCAACTCGAGCAGCAAGAGCCCGATGGTGGTCGAGAAAGAGTCGCAGATGGACGCAATGCGTGCAACGATACTACGCACCCTTGAGAACCACATACAATCGATACAGATAAAAATCAGAGAGTATCGCCACCAGACAATGCGCTCCAACTCGGCAATCAATATGGTGCCTACACAGCGCCGCGAGATGCAGTCGTTCACAAGGCAGCAGTCGATCAAGGAGCAGCTGTTCCTGTATCTGCTGAACAAACGCGAGGAGAACGCGCTGAAGCTGACCATTACCGACGCCGACACGCGAGTGATAGACTACGCTGCCGGCGGCAAAGTGTCGCCAGTACCGTCAAAGACCTACACGCTGGCGTTTGTGATCGCCCTGCTTATACCGATTGGTGTCGTTATGCTCATCAAGTGGCTCGATGTGCGCATCAGGAGCAAGAAAGACGTGGAGGCGTATTGTTCAATCCCAGTGGCGGGCATCATACCGATGGTTGAAGGCGACGGCAGCCGCATCATCACCAAGAGCGGCAAGGACAGGTTCAACGAGACGTTCCGCATTCTGCGCAACAATATACAGTTTATGAACGGTGAAGTGAATGGCGGACGAGTGCTGATGCTGACCTCTACAATGTCGGGCGACGGCAAGAGCCTTGTGGCCTACAACATAGCCTTGTCGTTTGCCTACGCCGGCGAAAAGGTACTGCTGATCAACTCCGATATCCGCAAGCGCGAGTCGTGGCACGGATCGAAGGAAAAGTACAAACGCGGCCTGACCACCTATCTGTCGGCTCAAGAGGACTCGATTGAAGAGTTGGTCGACAACGACAGCATATACCCCGACCTTAAAGTCATACACAACGGCCCTATACCGCCCAACCCCGCAGAGTTGCTGATGAGCAAACGCTTTGACAAGCTTGTGGATTGGGCCCGCGAGCATTACGATATTATTATCATCGACAGTGTGCCTATCGACATCGTGGCGGATGCCACGATAGTGAACCGTTTGGTTGACGCAACTTTCTTTGTGATCAAGGAGAAGACGTCCGACCGACGCATCCTGATGGAACTTGAGGAGTTCTACCAGACCGGCAAGCTGAAGAATATGAGCATTATCCTTAACAACTACAAGATTCGTAAGCATAGTTACGGCTATGGCGGCTATGGTTACGGATACGGCTACGGTTATGGCTACGGATACGGCTACGGTTATGGCTACGGATATGGCTATGGCGACGGTGAATCAGACAGTTAAAATAATAAAAAGAGATTATACATTATGAGCAAACGAATTTGTTTATTATTTGTTTTGTTGTCGTTTGGGGCGACTCTTAGAGCGCAGGAAGACGACATAGAGTACATTGCCTTCGGTCGTGCGCTACAGGCTGCCGACCAGGAAGTCGTAACGGGCGAGAACAGCGTAGGCTGGGTGCGTTCGCATTTTTTAGACGACTGGTTCCTGCAGGTTCAGGGCGGTGGCCAACTATATTACGGCACCGACGACAGAGAAGGCCCGTTCAAGGACCGCTTGACATCCAACTACGAGTTCCAGGTGGGTCGACGCATTTTCCCGATGTTCGGATTCCGTGTTGGAGCCGGCTTTGGCAACGCACACGGCTTTCTGCGGAAAGAAAACCTTATCCAAAACAAAAACGGCGGCATCGGTGAGTGCGGGACCGATGAAAACGGAGTGTCGCTGGGCGGTTATTACTGGGACTACAATAACGATTTGCTGATACAGAAGTGGAGCTACTGGTATTTCGGTGGCGATATCTTCCTTGATTTGGCTTTGTTCCGCGGAACCGGTAGATACGACCCTGAAAAGAAGTTCAACAACATTGTGTATCTTGGAGTACACACCAAGTTTTCACAAAGCGAGACAGACGACAAGAATCACCGGACAGAAGCCCATTTAGGCTACATCTGCAAGTACAACTTCAACAGACATTGGAGCATTTATGCCGACGCACGTTTTTCGACGATAGAACGCCTTTTCGACAGAGAGTGGATCCAAACACTCGAAACACCCGGCTTCAATGTAGACAAAATACTGAACCTTCACGTTGGATTGATGTACAAATTCTACATCCGCACCGAAGAAGAGCGCAACAAGTTCACCCAAAGAAAGGAAGTAGTCATCGACCAGAAAGTGAAGACCATAAGCACGACGGTGCACAAGGTCGACACTGTGTATTCCATCACACACTTCGACACCCTTGTGTCATACGACATTCAGAATATAATGAGTCCCGATATGCAGCGTGCCAACGACTCGTTGTTGGCCTTGATCAAGGCCAACGAGGAAGCCGGCCGTCAGAATTGGGACGATGCCCTTAAGGAAATATTGCTGAACCAGTTGCTGCCTTACGAGATGGTATTCTTCGAGTTAGACCGCTGGGAGGTTCTGCCCGAGGAAGAGGTGAAGATTGCAAAGATGGCCGCAATAATGAAGGCATTCCCCGAAGAGAAATTCATCCTTACAGGATCGGCCGACTCCAAGACCGGTACCGTGGCAAGGAACCAGTTCCTCAGCGAGCACCGAGCCGACACGGTGTACAGCGTACTGGTCAACAAATACGGCATAAATCCCGACCAGCTGACGCGCAACTACTTAGGCGGCATATTGGAATACCAGCCGTTCATACTGAACCGTACCACCGTAATAATAATGGACAACCCTGTTGTTGCCAAAGCCTTCGAAGAGATGAAGAAAGAAGGCCGCGCCGGTGGCGGAGAAGTGAAGATCGACAACATAAAACAGAAATCAAAGAACGAAGAACCTGATACAGACAACAGATAACGATTATGAAAAAGCACATCATTATACTTTTGGCTCTTATATCGCTCGGATGCACCGTCAAGGCACAGACCGAACAGCGAAGTTCATTCATCGACACCATTCGCAAGGCTGGTGAACACTACGTGGGATGGATTCGTTCACATCCTTTAGACAACTGGGAGCTTGATATGAATATCGGTGGGCACCTCTACTTTGGCTTCGAAGACGCCAAAGGAAGCCTTTTAAAAAGAGTTATGCCGCAGTATGAAGCCCAATTGGGCCACTGGATATTCCCTATGGTCGGCATACGCGGTGCCTTCGGTACAGGCAGCGAGCGAGGTTACATCAGCAAAGAGACCTATCTGCAAAACCGCGGAGCGCTCACCGCCGACTACGGCAACTGCTGGGGCCCCTCGACAAACACCCTCATATCAGGCAACGACACCATTCGCGGCGCACTGGGCGGATACTACTGGCCTGTCGAGGACAACGACAATCTCTTTGTCCAGAATTGGAAGTACATATATGCAGGCTTGGATTTTATGGTAAACCTGTCATATATGAAAAAGTACGACAAAATCCGTATAGACAGCACGTTTCAGCACATTGTCTATGCCGGTTTCAACGTACGCGCAGGCATATCCGAAGACAACCCCGAGAAGTTTTCCAACAGAATCGGCTATTCCAGCGATATGCATATGTTCAAGAACACCAACTTCGCTGCCGAAGGGCATATCGGCTACATCTGCCGCTATGCCTTGGCGCCGCACTTTGCCGTGCAGGGCGACGCGAGACTGTCGATTATGGAAGGCAACTTTGACCGCGAGCGCATTACAGGCGTAGAGAAAATGGCCCCCGACATAGAGCTCTCACTTATGGTCGGAATTTGCTACGACTTCCATTTCCGTTCGAATCTGAGACGTCATAGATACTACGTTGAGAAAAACATCATTCCCTACAACACAACCGAATTGCCCAAATACGTGGCATTCATACAGCAGGAAGACCTCGACGTGGTACGCTACACCGACCTTATAACCATTGTGCAATACGACACCATCGACGACTCTGTAGCCATTATGTATCACGACACCCTCGTAACGCGCTACAAAGCCACAAGCCCCTCAGTCGAGCAGGAAGTCCCCGACAGCGTGTCGTTCGACTCTATTCTTATGAAACGTATGCTGCCCTACGAGATGGTGTTCTTCGATCTCGACAAATGGGACATCCGCCCCAAAGAGGAGATGAAGATTGCAAAGATGGCACGCCTGATGAAAGCATACCCCGACAGGACATTCTTCTTATACGGCTCTGCCGACTCGAAGACCGGTACCGTCAAGCGAAACGACTTCCTGAGCAAGAATCGAGCAGACGTGGTTTACAACCGCTTAGTGCTCGAATACGGCATTCCGGAGAAGCAGCTGAAGCGCGAGTATCTTGGCGGTATACTCGACTACGATCCATTCATACTGAACCGTACCACCGTCATCATTATGGACCATCCCGCAGTACGCGAAGGCTTTGAGAAGATGAAAGCCCAGCGCAAGGCCGGCGGCGGCGTAGTGGAGTACTAACGGCTGGAAAGAACACGAAGGCGACACATAGCCGGTTTGTGCAATGAAAATACTTGTGGTACATAACGACTATGGCGTCTACAGCGGCGAAGAGGCCGTCGTAGACCGTATGGTTGCCGACCTCAAGCAGTCGGGCAACGAAGTGGCAATGCTTCGCCGCAGCTCGGCCAAAGCACGCAACACACTGACAGGCAACATACACGGATTCCTGTCGGGCATCTACAGCCTCTCGGGACGGCGAATGATGCGCAAGGCATTGCGCGAATTCCATCCCGATGTTGTGAACATACACAACCTCTACCCCTTCATCTCGCCGGCGGTGCTGCCGCTGTGCCGCAAAGCCGGCGTGCCCGTGGTTATGACGGTTCACAACTACCGCCTCGTCTGCCCGACCGGATTGTTTCTGCGCGACGGAGCCCCCTGCGAGAACTGCCTGCAGAAAGGCAACGAGCACGACTGCCTGCGCTACAACTGCGAACACAACCGCTTGCGTTCCTTGGGCTACGCGCTACGCAATATGGTGGCACGGCGGACAAAAGCCTACAAGGACAATGTGGACCTGTTCTGCTGCCTGACCGAATTCCAGAGGCAGAAACTTATTGCCGCAGGATTCGGCAAAGACAAGACAAGAGTAATACCCAACTGCATTGAACACACTGAGCCACAGGACACTCCCCTGCCCGACTGCGGAACAGACTATGTCGGATATGTAGGAAGGCTCAGCGAAGAAAAAGGCTATGACCTGCTGCTTGAGGTGGCGCGGCGCCATCCGGAGGCCGAGTTCCGCTTTGCAGGGACTCCACGCGACGACAAGGCCATAGAGGTGCCCTCCAACGTGAAACTCTGCGGACATCTCAACAGCCGTCAACTGGCCCGTTTCTATGCCGACGCACGGTTCATCGTTGTCCCCAGCCGCTGCTACGAGGGTTTCCCCGTTGCTCTGCTCGAGGCGGCATCGCACAGCCGCTGCTGCATAGCGCCCTGCCACGGAGCCTTCCCCGACCTGATGACAGACAAAGAGAACGGCGAGCTCTGCGGACTCCTCTTCAAGCCGGCGGACATCGACGACCTCGAGGAAAAGGTAATGCAGCTGTGGAACAACAAGACGTCGGCCGACGCACTGGGACGCAAAGCCGAAGGCAACTACAAGAAACGCTTTCTGAGAGACAAAGTCAACGCGTCGTGGAGCGACACCCTGCACAAGATGGCGGAAAACAAGAAACAAGCAAGTCCGACCAACCGATGAGACGAATTGCAATCGACATAAATTCAGTCCTTCCGCTCTACAGCAAGGGATGGATATCCGGTATTGGCCGAACTACAAAAGAGCTCGTGGAAGCCCTTGACAAGATTGACAATCTGCCGTTTGAAGTGGTGCTCTACTCGCAAAACACCAAAGGCATCAGCGGCAAGCAATTAGGGTTGGGCTTCAAGAACAAGCATATCTGCCTCCCTCATAAAGAATGGGCCAACAGGATGATAAAGGCGTTCCGTATACGTGAATGCGCTACACGCTACGATTTGCTTCACATACCCCACAATTTCGAGTGGGTGGCGAAGCCCCAAAAGACAGTGGTCACCATTCACGACGCAATGTATTTCTCCTATCCCGACGATGTCTTCGACTACAAATACTACCAAAGCCTCTACCCCACCCTTGCGCGGCGGTGCAAAGGCATCATAACCTGCTCGGAAGCGTCGAAACGCGACATAATGCAGTATATGGACATCGCCGAAGACAAAATCTTCGTATGCCCCTGGGGTTACCGTGACGACCTGTTCTTTCCGCGTCAGGGCAAGAAGGCGGACAATCCTTATTTTCTGACGGTCTCCTGCAGCACCGGA
Organism: uncultured Bacteroidales bacterium; assembly: GCA_905236645.1. Lineage (GTDB taxonomy): Bacteria > Bacteroidota > Bacteroidia > Bacteroidales > P3 > Colimorpha. Next base: position 419 of record CAJOMZ010000073.1, on the reverse strand, counting down.
CGCAAGAACACGATGTCGGTCATACGTGCCTACGAGAAATTCGCCAGGCAGAACCCGCGGCACGGGCTTGTACTTGTATGGCCCAAAGCTCCGCAATCGGTAATGGACTACTGCAGCCAGCCGCATCTGCGCGGCCGCATAAGCATAGCCAAAGACGTTGACGACGAGCGGCTTGGCGAACTCTACAACGAGGCAACGGCGACATTCTTTCCGTCACGCTACGAGGGTTTCGGGCTGCCGATACTGGAATCTATGGCTTGCGGCACACCCGTAGTGACCTGCTGCAACAGTTCGCTGCCCGAGGTTGGAGGCGACACCGCCCTGTATGTCGACCCCGACGATATAGACGCAATGAGCAACTATATGGCTGATTTTGAGCAAGGCAACCTAAAAAAAGGCGACCTTGAAAATCGCTGCGT
>CAJOMZ010000072.1 GCA_905236645.1 uncultured Bacteroidales bacterium | reverse complement strand
ACTCAGAAGATGGTTATTGTCTCGTTATCCACGAAGTATACTATCTTGTTCAGTTTGGCGGTGAGTGCGCGGTAGGTGATACCAAGTTCCGGGTCTTTCACAAAAACCCGTCCGAGGCTGGGATGGTCCTTCAGCAACTCAGCGTATCCTCGGATGTCCATCAATACCTCTTCAGCTTTGCGTCGGCCAAAGTTTATTCCCACATAGGACAAGATTCCGCGTAGGTCGTTGCGCGCCTGTTCGCTCCATTCGGCAAAAAAAAATTGCCTTCGGCAGCAAAAAAAACACCAAAGGCAAGTATTCGCAGCGAGTGAAAACTCAATAGGGTTTTCTGATATTTCTGCCTATCGATTTCACGCTGCAAAGATACACAAAAATCTTCATCTGCAAAAAAATAATCTTCCATACGGTGAAAAAGTTGTATTTTTGCAAAACCAAAAGGACAGAAACAAAGTAATACAATATGAAAAAAATATTACTACTGGTGGCGCTTTTGATGACAGCCACAATGAGCGTGCAGGCACAGAAGGAAATCCCTGCCAACCTGCGGGTCGAGGTCGCTGAAGCCGAGAAGGACGATGCCAATTACTCGATCTTCATCTACAAGGATGCCGACGGGCCCCGAGGCTACTACCTGAGCCTGGGCGGGACAAGCCAGTTGTTCTCGATTTCCATAGGCGGCTTTACCGACTTTTCGGTCGAAGATGTGTTTGAGACTTGCCTCTGGCTGGGGGCGACGACCGACGAGGCTTTTGCCGCTCTCGACACGCTGCTGGCTATGTATGATATGGATGCCGGAACTGTAAGGGAGTTCCAGGGCCGCACCTCTACAAGGACGGGCCGTCTGGCGGAGCAGAATGTGGCCCGATGCGAGGTTGTGAAGCGCCTTGTCGGTGGCAAGCGTCTCCTGTTCAGCTTTGCCAGTGGAAGGTACCAATGCGGGGTGTATCTCACCAAAGGTGTCGTCAAGCAGCTCCGCTTTGGCCTCAAGTCCAATATGAAGCTGAACCCCAAGCTGCACCGTTAGCGTTGCCCACACCGGCACAGCCATTCCTTAGCTCGGCCGTGCTTCGTCGGCCGCTTGGCCGTGGCGGGCTCTGCGGCGAGTGTCACAGCTCGATGACCACCTCTATCGGGTAGTGGTCCGAGATGTAGGGGACGCCGTAGTCGCCGTCGAGGGTGCTGAAGCGATGCACGTTTATGTCGCGTACAAAGAAGTGGTCGATCATCGACGGCTTGTCTTTGCCGAAGCCGGTGTAGGTGTCTATGCGGCTGGTTTCCGACGGTATGTCGCGGGCCGCTTTGAAGCCTGCTAAGTAGAACGCTTGGAATATCTCGTCGTCGATGGTCGAGTTCATATCGCCGCCGATTATCACCGGCACTTCGTGTTCTTCGTAGCTGTTTGCCAACTCCGCTATCTGCTGCGCGCCCTCGGCGCGTGCCGTCTTGCCTACGTGGTCAAGATGGGTGTTGAGGTAGTAGAGCTCTCTGTCGCTCCTGCGGTCGCGGAAGCGCGCTGCGGTGACCGTGCGTCGGCAGGCGGCGTCCCAACCCAGCGACGGCTCGTCGGGGGTCTCGCTGAGCCAGCGTGTGCGGCAGTCCACCAGTTCCAGCCGCGCGGTGTCGTAGTAGATGGCCATAAACTCGCCTTTCTGCTTGCCGTCGTCGCGCCCCACGCCGATGCGCCGGTAGGAGGGCAGGCAGCTGTCGAGATAGCTCAGCTGGTCTATCAACGCCTCCTGCAGGCCGATGGCGGCAGGCTTTTCTTTGTTTATCATCTTCACCACGGCGGCCTTGCGGTTTGGCCAGCCGTTGTCGCCGTCGATGTTGTCCCACGAGTTGTAGCGGATGTTGAAACTGATGAGCTTCAGCTCCTGTGCCTGTGCCGAAAGGCAAAAGACAAACAGGACGAGGAATGGTAAAATCTTGCCGATGTGTTTCATATATAATCTGTTAACCATTGTTTGACAAATGCGAACCAACGAGCAAAGATAGCAACTTATACCGAAACGGACAAATTTATTTTTCCGCTGCGTCTGGAAGCGTTTTTGTCCCTACCAACACCGTCCTTGTTGTCCAGTTGTTGTCCAGTCATTGACTGGACAACAACTGGACAACAACTGGACAACGACTGGACAACGGACGGTGTTGGTCCTGTCCGGAGACGGGTTTGAAACGGTGTCGAGGCGGAGCGCCGGCATCTTTTTTCCGCGTGGTTGCCGGCAGCTTGCCGGCGCACTGGGCTTGATAGAAAGCCAATGATTTTCAGTCGGTACGCCCCGATGGGTTTCCTTTCAGTCGGGGTTTCAGAACTCACCTATTGTGTGCTCTCCGCTTTCGAGTGTCTGCTCTCTGGTGGAGCCGGGGAACACCGTGGCGGTGGTGCCTTTGGGGATGGTGATTTTCAGTGTGTTGTCTTTTATTTCTACATAGATGTCGCCGTGCAGGGTCGGCTTGGTGCACTTTATCCAGTCGATGCCCGGGCAGGGCTGCGGGTCTACAAAGAAGTGGCTGTAGCCGGGCCGTTCGGGGTCGGGACGGATGCCGGCCAGGGCCTGGTAGAACCAGATGCCGATGCCGCCATAGCAGTTGTGCACGCGGCTGCGGTCCTCGCTGCCGGGGCGCCCGCAGTCCCACGACTCCCAGGTGGTGGTGGCGCCGTGGCCGATCATATCGAGGTAGCCGGGATAATCGGGCTGCCTTAAAATGGTGGCCATAAGGTCGGCCTGCCGCTCGCGGATGCACCATTCGGTGAAGACGGTGACACCTACGAGGCCGGCGGCGATATGGTCGCGGTAGCGGCCGTGGATGTCGCTCAGCATCTGCTCCTTGACGGCTGCGGCGGTGGCGCTGTCGGGCGGTATGCCCATCAGCAGGGCGTAGCACTGGTCGAGCGGGGTGCCGTTGGCGTAGTAGTGCCTGAGCGCAGGCGTCCTGCCTGCCATACCCGTCTGGACGGTGTCGCAATGGTAGAAACGGCGGTGTATCGCAGCGGCGAGGCTCTGGCGCCATTCGGCATAGCGTCGGGCGTCGTCGGGGTGGCCTGTCAGCCGGGCCATCTGCACCATATCGGCCAGGCATTCGGCAATAAAGCAGTTGCTTACGTGCAGCACGCTCTCGCCGCCTTTGTCCACCCCCTCGGGCACGGCCCAGTCGCCGAGGAACCAGGCGCGCCGCTCTGTGTCGGGCCAGGGCTGCAGGAGGCCGTCCACGCTGTGGGCTTCGACAAAGTCCAGCCAGCGCTTCATCTTGTCGTAGTGGCGGTAGATGAGCGTGCGGTCGCCATAGTTCTGGTAGGTGCGCCAGGGAGCCTTGACGATGAAGCCCTGCCAGTAGGGGCCGCCGCCGGTGCGGAAGGCGGGGGCGGCGTAGGGCAGGTCGCCGGTGCTGTCCATTGCGTCGGCCCAGGCCTGCATCCAGTTGCGGTAGGTGGAGCGCACGTCCCATAGGGTCTGCAGGGTGTTGGTGCTGCTGTTGCCGTCGCCGCCGTAGCCCATACGCTCGATGTGTGGGCAGTCTACCATATATCCGCTGAAAGTCAGGCTGCTGAGTGTGTATTTCACCATATCGTGGATGGCGTTGAGGCGCGGGTCGCTGCACTCGAAGGTGGCGCCGCCCTTGGGGTCGACGGCACCGATTTGTAGTGCTTTGGCAAAGCGTATTTTGGCTCCCTTGACGCGCACGTAGCGGAAGGCGTGGGTGTGGAAACGGTTGGCGAAACGGTCTATGCTCCTGCCGTCGCCGATGTAGACGTCAGTCTCGGTGAATGGCGGCTTGGCCTCGCGGTGGTCGAGGTACTCCATCGTGACCGCCTGGCCCATAGGTGCCTTTTCAAATACGACATCAAGCCATCCCGTCACCACCCGTCCGAAGTCGAGCAGCAGGCAGCCGTCGGCAAGCTGCTCTATGCTTTGCGGTTGGATTGTGTCTGTTATGCGGTTGCCCTCGAACTCCTGCCGCGAGACGGTGATGCCGTCGGTATTGTAGACCGATGCCTGGAGCCACTGTGGTTTGATGCGGGCATCGTAGCGTTCGCCGCCGAACTGCATAGGCTGCCAGCTGCCGGTGTAGCTGTAAGGGCTGGGCGAGGCCGTCCAGGTGCTGTCGGTCTCGGCCAGCACTTCATACAAGGCTGGCGCATACTGGCATTCCACCACGGCCCTTGCCGCCGCCGGCGTGCCATAGATGCGCCCCCAGCCCTGACCGAGCCATAGCATTATTTGGTTGTCGCCCTCGTGGACATAGGGGGTGATGTCGTAGGTGACTTCCTGCGCCCGCTTGTCGAGCTGGCTCACAGCGGGTTGCATCACGCAGTCGCCCACCTTCCTGTCGTTCACATACACCTCGTGGTAGCCCAGCGAGGCCACACTGATGCGGTACTTGTTGCCGAGATGACGCTCACTGATTGTGAACGTCGTGCCCAGCATCGGTGTCTCGGCCCATCCTTCCGCAGTGCGGCAACCGATGAATACACCTTGCGCGTTGATGCAGATGGATAAGGATAGCAGCAAAAATATGAGCAGTCTTTTCACAGTGTGATGGTATAATGGTGGTGTCCGCTTCCGACGGTCGTTTTTCCTGTCGGGAGATACACTTCGGCGGTGGTGTTGGGCGGCACGACGATGGTCCATTCGATGCTTTTGCCCGTGCGCTGCCAGAGGCTCTCTATCATTCCGCTGACGGAGCGGTAGGTGCAGTCCACACGGTCGAGGCCTTCGACGAAGGTGGGGGCGAGGCGGAAACTCTGGTAGCCGGGTTCGAGAGGCTGGATGCCGCCGAGGTGTTCGTAGAACCAGATAATGAGGTCGCCGAGGAGCATTACGTGGTTGCCTGAGTTCATTGACGGGTCGCCGGTATCACCGTTCCAGAGTTCCCAGATGGTCGTTGCCCCCCTTTGGGCCATATAGCCCCACGAGGGGTAGGTAGTGTCGGTGGCCAGACGCAGTGCAAGGTCGCCACGGCCGTAGTCGGTCAGGGTTCGCATCAGCTGCTGGATGCCGACAACACCTGTCGATACGTGTCCGCCGAGGTCGTTTACAGTCTTGTCTATAATGTTGGCGAAAACTTTGTCTTCGAGCCATCCTGGCACCATATCGAATGCCAGCGGCAACAGGTTGGCGGTGACCGTACCGTTGCTGTAGTTGCCGCTGACGGTGTCGAGGTAGCGATTGTTGTATGCAGCGGTCACGGAGTCGAACTCGTTTTGAAAATAAAGCGCATCATCATCTTTGTCGAGCAAGATGGCAAAGCCCTGCATAATCTTGCAAAGGTGGCAATAATAGGGGGTGGAGAGGTTGGCGGCCCTGGTCATACGGTTGGTGTCGCGGGTGTGTATCAGTTCAGGGCTTTCGGGCGGCACGCACCAGTCGCCGTAGATGTCACGAATCAGGATACAGTCCTTGAGGTAGTATTTCTTCATATGCAGCATCCAGCGCATCATTGCGTCGTAGTGCTTGCGCATAGGCTCGATGTCACCGAATCTTGTGTATAGCATATCGGCCACGGTGATGAAGGCGCCGGGCCAGGTTATATTGTCTGTGTAGTTGCGCCAGTAGGCGGGAGCCACGTCGGGGAGTGCGCCGTTCTCGAACTGGCTGTCTGCGAGGTCTTGTAGCCACTTGGCGTAGAGGCGGTGATTGTTGAAAATGAAGCTCTCGCCGTAGCAGCCGGTGGTGCGGTCGCCCGTCCATCCCATCCGCTCGTCGCGCTGTGGGCAGTCGGTGGGCATCGAGCGGTAGTTGCCGCGTATGCCCCACGTGGCGTTGCGGTAGACGGCGTTGATGACGGGGTCGGAGGTCTCGAATGTGCCGGCCATAGGCATCTCGTCGTAGAGGACCAGCCCCCGGAAGTCGTCGAGCTTCGGCGCCTTTCGCAATCCCGTTATCTCGACATAACGAAACCCATGGTAGGTAAACATCGGATACCATGTGTCCTCCTCGCCTGCGGCGATGTAGCGGTCTGTGCATTCGGCAGAGCGTAAATTGTCAGTATAAAGTGTACTATCGGCATTGAGTAGCTCGGCATAGCGGAAGGTAACTGTGTCGCCGGGCCTCATGCCGTACATCGAAGTGCTCAGAACGCCCACCATATTCTGGCCCAAGTCCAATATCCACTCGTCGCCTTTATGGAAGAGTGCCTGAGGATAGAGACATTCTTGCTGTTTGATATTTGGATTAGGTTGCGGTGCGAGTAACTGCATCGGGTCGGGCCGCTGGTAGTTGTCGGGCAAGGGGCTTCCCGTTACGACAGGGTATTCGCGGCTTGCGCGGTGGCGGGGATTGTAGATGTCCTCGCGGTACATATTCTGTCGGTCGTAATCAACGATGGCCTCCTCCCATCGGCTGTCATCGTATAGGGGCAGCGTCCAGTTGCCGAGGTCGAGGCGTGCGTCGTAGGTCTCGCCGTCGAATTCATTGCTCTTACGTATGGGGCCTTGGTTGGTGATTTTCCATCCATCGCCGCTCACGATGGTGTCAGTGGTGCCATCTTTATAGGTTACCTCCAACTGCATGAGCAGCTGCGGCAGACCGTAGTGGGCAGCGTGAAGTATACCGCACCATTCCAGGTAGTTGGAGTCATGACGTACAGTAGTGAAGCGTCCTCCCTCGAGGATAACACCCATGGCATTGCCGCCTTCGCGAAGGCCAGACGTAACATCGTAGGCGTTAAAGTAGATACGCTGCGTGTAGTCGCTGAGGGTGGGTTTGAGCAGTTCGTCGGGAGCCACTTCGGCGCCGTTGATATAGGCACTATACACACCCAAGCCACTGATGTAGAGGCGTGCTCTATCAATGTCTTTCTTGAGCGTGAACTCCTTGCGCAGGTAGCGGGCCGCGATGGCGGTATGTCCATTGACGTTGTCGTCGTCATAATCACGACCGATCCAATGCGCCCGCCAGTCTTCGGGCGAGAGGAGGCTGAGCTCGAAGCGTTGCACAGGACTCTCGATACTCTTTTTCCGGCCCCTGTCGCCGTAGCTGACCGTCGTATACACCCGCCACCAGCAGCGGTCGCGGCTCTTCAGCGGGATGCCCTCGTAGGGGATGTAGAGCATCTGGCTGGTGTCCACGGTCTTCGAGTCCCAGAGGTCGCCGATTCCTTTTCTTGCATTCTCCTCGCTGCTGGCCACGATAATACGGTAGTCCACCTGCACAACGTTATCCACCGTGGGGGTGTAGTTCACTCCTCTTCGGTCGTGTCCTGTTTCGTAGTTCCACCCGAAGCGGGGCTGCGCCGTTCCCAGCGGACGGCTCCCGTCCTGCATCTCCACGGTCATATTCACGATGTCCACCTTGCTCGCGCAGGAGTAGAGCAAAAGGGCCAAAAAGGAAAGATATGCAATGTGTTTCATCTTTCAATTTTCATAACGAAACCGCCGCCGGGGGCGAGGTGAACGGTCAAAACCGGCATTTGTGGACTAAAGGTCTGGTGCTTGTAGTCGCTGCCTTTGCGGTGGGCGTTGACGCCGTCGGTGTATAGCTCGATTGTGGAGATACTATCGAGAGTAATGACAGGAAGTGCAATGTCTATGTCGCGTTCGGTCCAGTTGGTGATGCCACCAATGTACCAGGTGCTGCCCTTGCGACGGGCGGTGACGATGTACTCGCCCACCTTGCCCTGCAGCACCCGTGTCTCGTCCCACACGGTGGGTATTTCGGCCACAAAGCGCGTGTAGTCGGGCTCTTTTTCATAGTGCGTAGGGGAGTCGCAGAGCATATTGAGCGGCGACTCCAGCACGATGTAGAGCGCCAGCTGGTGGCAGCGCGTTCCCTGGCTCATAGGCTCCATCCAGCAGGGGTGGTAGTTCCATCGGCCGCCGTTGAGCATCGCCCCTTGCGTGTAGTCCATTGGGCCGGCCGCCTGGCGGATGAAGGGTATCTCCGTGTCGTACTGCATCTGGTCCGTCGTCGCGGGCGCCCACTTCATCTGCTCCAGCCCGAAGACACCCTCAAAGTTGAGAACATTGGGATAGGTACGAGTGAAGCCGGCCGGCTTGAAGGCGCCGTGGAAGTCCACCAGCAGTCGGTAGCGGGCGCACATCTCCGCGGCGCGGTGGTAGAAGTCGACGGCCAACTGGTCGTCGCGGTCCATAAAGTCTATCTTGAAACCCCGTACGCCCATCTCGCTGTAATGCTCGCAGACGCGCTCCATATCGCGCTCGAAGGCGTAGTAGCCGGCCCAAAGGATGATTCCGACGCCGCGCTCCTTGGCGTACTGTACAAGCATCGGAAGGTCAATTTCAGGTACGACTTTGAACAGGTCGGCCTCGCCATTGACGGCCCAGCCTTCGTCGAGGATGACGTATTCGATGCCGTAGCGCGAGGCAAAGTCGATGTAGTGCTTGTAGGTGTCGTTGTTGATGCCCGCAGGGAAGTCTACGCCGCTTATATTAAAACAGTTCCACCATTCCCACGCCACTTTGCCGGGTTTTATCCAGCTGATGTCGTTGAGGCGTGATGGCTCTGCGAGCAGATAGCTCAGGTTGTTCGTTGCAATCTCCGCGTCGGTGCCCACCATCATAATCCTCCAGGGGAACACCTTGCTGCGGTCCATCTCGGCGATATAGTCCTCGCGCTCCTTGACCAGCAGCTGCAGGTTGTTGTGTCCGCCCTGCTCCACGCGGCGCGGCAGCGGCGCGTGTTCGCCTATCAAGAGTCCGCTGTTGCCGGTGCCGTGCAGATAGAGTCCGGGATAGTCGAGCAGGGCCGACTCGGTGATACATATTTTTACACCACCATCGGCGTGTACCATCAGCGGCAGAAAGCAGAGACGGCGTGGGTCGAGCTGCGAGAGGCTGGTATGGGTGTATTGGTTTTCGAACGAAGTGCTGTATTGCACCTCGTGGCGAAGCGAGTCGAATTGGCTGACGTATGGCGCGGTGACGTTCCAGCTGCCGTCAAGGTTGTAGTTGACCACCTCTTTCTTCACTCTGCCGGGTTCGCCATTCCACACAAAACGGTAGGCAACGCCCTCGTTGTAGGCGCGGAACACGAGCGACAGCCCTTCTTTCATCTGCAAGGTTAACTCGTTATAGTGATTTCGCATTGAGGCCTGCCGCGTGAAGGGCGAGGCGATGGTTTCGTCGACGGTGCGGCGTGTGACCTTTCGTACCGTCAAGGAGTTGTACGACTTACCACCCTGCGTGTGTTCGATGTCAATATATGTAGGCCTCAGCAGCATTGCGTCGCCATAATAGACATAGTAGTTTACAGACACGTCGTCCGTCGCGACGTGTGCCACCAGCCGTCCGTCGGGTGAGGCGAGGGTGTAGCTCTGCTCGCGAGCAGCAGCCGTCAGTGCCAACGCCAGTAGTAGTAATATGGAATATAGTCTCTTCATCTAATAAAAGAAATCCTCTTTGGGATATTTTGGAGGTCACCTTCAAAAGCTCACCTGATTTCTCTAATAGACACGGCGAAGCCACCGCAGGGGGCCATACGGAGCTTGAGTTTGCTCTTGCTGGTGACGGCCTTTTTGGTGATGGTGTAGCCGTAGGGGTTGTAGTCGGGGCTCGAGGCCAGGCCCGAGGCCTCCTTGCCGTCGCAGTAGAGGGTGGCCTCGTACTTGACGCCAGGCTTCAGGAAGTCGAGCTTCACCTCCACCTCGCGGGCGTTCTCGTCGGTGATGCCACCGATGTACCAGACATCCAACGGCTTCCGTAGGGGCGTACCCCCGTGTACGCCCGCGTCCTCCGTACCCCCGTGTACGCCCGCGTCCTTCTTTCCTTCATCTTCATCCAAACCATACACAAACCTGGCGGCGTTGCTGATTACGCCTTTCTTGCCGTCGGGCAGCGTTCCAACGCCTTCGGCGGCCTTGTTCAGCGAGGAAACCTTTGGCTTGCGGGCGGTGACGATATAGTCGCCTGGCTCTGCCATAATATAAATCGATGTGTCCCAGTCGACTGCCACGTCCTTGATGAACTGGAATGCGTCCATATAAGGCTCATAATGCTCAGGGAAGTCGGCGGCCATCTGCAGGGGCGAGTAGAAGGTGACGTACAGGCCCAGCTGGTTGCAGATAGTATGGCTCATCTTGCCGCCCCAAGGCACAATCTTGCCCATATCGGGCTCAAAGATGCCGGGCGTGTAGTCCATCGGGCCGCCCTGCAAGCGTGTGAAAGGCAGTATGGCGGTGTGGCCGGGGTGGATGCGCTCGCGAAACTCGGTGCCCATAGCGCTCTCGTTGCCAATCATATTGGGCCACGTGCGGCACAGGCCGGTGGGCCGCACCGCCTCGTGAGCGTTGACCATAATGTGATGCTTGGCGGCCTCCGTTATGGCGTAGTGGTAGTGGTTGTTGATAGGCTGGCTGTAGTGCCCTTCGGCAAAGGGGATGATGGTGCCCACGTAGCCGCTCTTCACGGCGTCGTAGCCATACTTGTTCATCAGCGTGTAGGCCTTCTCCATCCAGCGCTCGTAGTTGACGGTCGAAGCGCTGCTCTCGTGGTGCATTATGAGGCGGATGCCCTTCTCGTGGGCGTAACGGTTCAGCGCCGGCAGGTCGAAGTCGGGGTAGGGGGTAAGGAAGTCGAAGACAAAGTCCTTCTGCTTGCCATACCAGTCTTCCCAGCCGACGTTCCAGCCTTCGATGAGCAGGGCGTCGAAGCCGTGCTTGGCGGCAAAGTCGATATAGCGGCGCACATTGGCGTTGTTGGCGCCGTGGGTGCCGTTGGGCTTGGCGTGCTCAAAGTCGGTCTCGCCGAGGCGGACGGAAGGATAGTCGTTGGTATAGTTCCAGGTGCTCTTGCCGCTAATCATCTCCCACCACACGCCCATATACTTCACCGGGTGAATCCAGCTCACGTCCTCAAGGGCGCAGGGGTCGTTAAGAGTCAATATCAGCCTTGAGCGCAGAATGTCGGTGGCCTTGTCGCACACCATAACCGTGCGCCACGGGGTGTGGCAGGGGGCCTGCATACGCCCTTTGTAGCCGGCGGCGTCGGGGCAGAGCCAGGCGCGGAAAGTGAATGTCGCGGGGTGAATGTCGCGGGGTCGAGATTCAAGTGCATCGTCGGGTAGTCGAGCGTCGCCGCCTCGTGGATGTTGATGTACAGGCCGTCGGCGGTCTTCATCTGCAGGGCGGTCTGCACGCCGTTGCGCGAGAAGTCGGTCCACGGCCAGCCGCCGTGCTCGTGGCCTTTCTCGTAGAGGCTGTCTATCTGCGACAGGCGGCTCTCGGTGTAGTTGTACTCCTGCGTGTCGTAGTCGCCTGGAATCCACCACGCCGTGTGGTCGCCGGTCATACGGAACTCTGTCAGCTCTTCCTTGAACCAGAAGCATACCAAGGCGTTGTCCACGCCGTTGTAGCGCATCGGAAACTCATAGCGGAAGCCGAGGCCGTCGTCGTACAGGCGGAAGCGTATCTGCATAATGGTGGGCAGCGTCTTCGAGCGTCCGTCGGCGCTCTCCAC